>JAEUKQ010000002.1:0-87462 GCA_016794225.1 Alphaproteobacteria bacterium
TTTGCAACAGCAATGGCTGCCTTATTTTTAGGCGAGGTTGTGCGCATTCGCCGTTGGACAGCAACAATTGTTGGCTTTATTGGAGTTATTATTATTATTCGTCCTGGGGCAGGGGCACTAAATATTGGTGTCTTATTGGCAACTGGCGCTGCAGCACTGTCGGCGGTGGTTACGTTGATTGTGAAGCAACTAACGAAAACCGAATCACCTACAACCATTGTTACTTTTATGGTTCTATTAATGACACCAATGGCATTACCCCTAGCTATCTGGGTTTGGCAAGCACCTGCCCCGATAGATTGGTTGTGGATTTTGCTGATGGGGGTTTGTGGATCAGCAGGACATATTTGTTTAGTGCGTGCCTTTGCCCTGGCTGATGCGTCGGTGGTCATGAATTACGATTATACAAGAATGGTGTTTGCTACCATGATTGGCTGGATTGCGTTTGGCGAATTTCCAGATCTATGGACTTGGGTTGGATCAGGGGTTATCGTTGCTTCAACCCTTTATATAGCACACCGCGAAGCATTACGGCGGCAATCGATTGCAGCACCTGCCGCTGCTAAATCAGGTGATCCTACGGCGTAGTTGTTAAGTTTTCTTCAAAAAACTTTCTATTCTGGTTGCCATTTCTATATCGCGTATGGATATATCATTGCAATCATGGGTTGTTAACCTAATCTCAACTTTATTATATACATTGCTCCATTCGGGATGGTGATTCATTTGTTCGGCGACTAACGCGATACGCGACATAAAAGCCCATGCTTGATTAAAGTCGGCGAAAATAAAAATTTTGCGTATGGCTTTACTGGATTCTTCCAGTGCCCAACCTGGCAAATTTACAAGTAGCTTCTTTTTCTCGGGGCGTGATAATGGGTTAATTGCCATGATTTTTTTATTCCTTGTTGATTTTAGCAGAAACAGACGCTTCGGCGAAGGTTGCCATGCCATTATGACAGGCAAGGGCTGCTTTAATAATAGGAATCATTAATGCTGCTCCACTGCCTTCACCAAGCCTAAGATTAAAGTCAAGCATGGCTGTTTTCTGGATTTTTTGAAGCAATAATTTGTGTCCTGGTTCGCTTGATTGATGGGCAACAATGCAGTGATCTAAAGCCGATGGATGATAGGCATATAAAACACTGGCAGCAGCGGTACAGGCAAATCCATCAAGTATAACTGGTATGCGTGCCAGGCGCGCTGCAATAATAGCCCCTGCAATGGCTGCAAGCTCCATACCACCAACATGCTGCATCCAATCAAAACCATCGGTAGCCTGATTTTTATGCAATTTAATGGCTTGTTCGACAAGGTTAACTTTACGTAACCAGGCTGCCTGATCAATACCTGTGCCATAACCAACCCAGTCTTTGGCGTTACCGCCAAATATGCCAAAACACAAAGCAGCGGCAGCACTACTATTGCCAATTCCCATTTCCCCAAGACATAATAAATCAACACCTGGTTCAACAGCCATCATACCATAAGCGAATGATCGAACGCACTCTTCGGCGGTCATGGCGGGACTTTGACTAAAATCAGCTGTTCCTTGTTCCAGGGCCATTTCGTAAACACGCAGATCGGCGTCAAATTCTTGACACAATTGGTTAATTGCACCACCGCCTTGAACGAAATTTTGAACCATTTGATGCGTAACTGCCGATGGGTATGCTGAAACTTGATGGCGGCTAATACCATGATTTCCAGCAAAAACGGCAACACGGGGATGTTGTAAATTGGGTGGATATTGATTGCGCCATCCAACAAACCAAGCCGCTATCTCCTCGAGTTTGCCAAGAGCGCCCGAAGGCTTGGTTAGCTGGCGATCACGTTCGTAAAAACGCTGAATATGTTCTGATGATGCAGATGGAAAATGATTTATAATTTGACGAATCTCGTCTAAATGAAAAAAATCCTGGGGCGATTTATGCATCAGCTTCTCGATAAATAAGTCTTTTAAAAGCCAAAGAATACCAGCTAAATTATGTGATGCAATCTAAAAACAGGGTAATTATGTGACTTATATTATTGTCGATTTTTGTCAGGCTTTTCGCTTCTTAACAATTATTCCGCTTGGACATTTGGAATGGCTTGTCAAAAAAAGCAAGCAGCGTAGTTTGGCGGCATTTGTTTGGGCATTTCCGTTGGTTGGGGCTTTTTTGGCGGCGTTGGGGTATGGTGCCTATCAAGGATTTATTCAATTATTTCCTGATAATATATCGATAACCCTGATGATGATGATATTAATTGTTATGACGGGGGCATTGCATGAAGATGGGCTAGCTGATTCGGCAGATGGATTGGGTGGCAGATCGGTTACCGAACGGCTAACAATTATGAAGGATCACCGAATTGGTGTTTACGGGGCGTTATCGTTAGTTAGTTTGTTATTTCTGCGCTGGCAATTATTGCTGGCGTTGGTAGTTCGTTCAGAGCAATTCTTTTTTATATTAATTGCCGAGCAAGCTATTTCACGTTTTTGGATGGGCACTGCACTTTATGCTAGCAAACCCGCTAAAAACTCGGGCTTAGCTTTTTCGGTTGGTAAACCAAATACCCAAACAATATATTGTTCTGGGGTAATCACGCTATTGTGTTTGTTAGGTTTAAACTGGCAGACAGTGGCGGTACTGTGTTTAACGACACTAATGCTGTTTTTTATATTTCTTGCTATTAGTAAAAGATTATTTGGGGGTATTACCGGTGATTTATTAGGGGCTTTACAGCAATTACAACAATTGCTTGTCTTGGCGGTCTGTTTTGGTTGTGCACGCTTTTAGGGTTTTTCAACAATCATATAAAAGATGCGCTGTTTTGGAATGTTTGCATTGCAAGTGGAAAGGGGTATAATCAGCCTGCTGCTTAAGGTATTGTTTTACATTGTCAAGGAGAATTAAAATGAGAAGAATGGCAAAGATTTTTTTATACGCCAAGCTGATATTCGCTTTTTTAGGTGTGTTCTCGCTGATAAAACCGCTTCAAGCCTTAACGCCGCAACAAGAGATTATCGAAAAAGCACGGCTAACTTTTTTAAAATTGGTAACTGGCCAAGAATTTAAAAGTCTGCCTGGTTATGTTAAGCAAGCCAAGGCCATTCTCATTTTCCCCAATTTGGTTAAAGGGGGCTTTATTGTCGGCGCAGAAGGCGGAACAGGTGTACTAGTGGTGCGTGATGATGTTAAGGGATGGAGTGATCCGGCCTTTTATACATTAGCTTCAGGAAGTATCGGGCTACAGATTGGTGGACAAGTATCTGAAGTTGTTTTTACCATTATGACCCCCAAAGGGGTTGAGGCTCTTATCCGTAATCAGTTTAAGTTTGGTGGAAGTGTCAGTATTGCCGCGGGTCCGGTAGGAATTGGTGTTGGCACATCTAGTGGTACGAATTTTGAAGCAGACGTATATTCCTTTTCCTCAAGCGTTGGGCTATTTGGAGGTATTTCGTTTGATGGTGCAGGGGTTTTGGCGCGTGAAAGCCATAATACGGCGTATTATGGTAGGGGAGCAACGCCGCAGTCTATATTAATTGATCGACGCTTTACCAACCCTGAAGCAAAATTGTTAAAGGATGCTATAACCCAATATAGTCGGTAGTTAAAATAAACCGATCGCTATGTTGGAAAAATAAATCCATATACAATAAAGGTGCTAACAATTTGGCTTATTTTACGGATTGTGGTTTTGTGGGGCCAACAATTGTAAAAAAGAGATTTTCTTTTTGGAACAACCGTTTGGCAACACGCTTGGCATCGTTCAGTGTGATTTTTTCGATAAGTTGTTGACGTTGATGTGTTACATAATCTTTGTCATAACCAATAAGGCGCAATCCGAGAAGAGCACTTGCTGTTGATCGCGTATTATCAAATCGTAGCGGAAAAGAACCGATGAGATGGGTTTTTGCCAGGTCAAGTTCAGCTTGAGATGGTCCTTCTTCGCCCATTTTATGCCATTCTGTACGTATAAGTTCGATGACTCGGTCTGTGTTTTCTGCTGCTGTGGTCAATGAACCCAGCAGCAAATGTGCATAGTTTAAGCTATAAAACGTAGTGCTAATGCCGTAAGTTAGGCCATTCTCGACCCTAATTTTCTGCATCAGGCGGCTTGAAAAGCCCCCAGCGCCCATAATTTCATTAAGCACATATCCAACCATATAGTCAGGGTCTTTCCGGCTTATTCCCGCATGACCGAAAACTATTGCTGTTTGGCTGCTACGCATCGGTTGATAAAATAGGCCTGTTTTATTCAAAACGGGGGTATCCCACAAAGAGACCCCGTCGGCAACCGGCAATTGGTTAAAGGTTTTGTCTAATAAATCAGCCAGTTCACTTGGTGTAATATCACCAACCACTACCACAAGCATATGGCGGCGGTTGAGATTCTTTTTAGCAAAATCCTTAAGGTCTGCTTGGGTAATTCGAGCAATTGTTTCTGCCGTACCATAAAGAGGTCGACCATAGGGATGATTAGCAAAAAACATTTTGTCCCAATTTTGGCTGGCAATCGCCGCAGGTGATTCCTGTAGACGGCGAAAATAGGAATAATATTGTTCTCTTGTACGTTCAACATCTGCATCATCAAAACGTGCTGCTACAAGAACATCCCTGATTAGGTCAAATGTTTGACTGCGAAACTTACTTAATCCCCGTACGCTGATAGTAATATTATCATGTCCTGATCTTGCAGACAGTTCGATTCCCAGTTCTTCTAATTTTTGTTGAAACGCTAAATAGTTTTTGTCGCCTGCAGCATCAGCGATAACCGACATCGAAAAGCTTTTTAAACCCAGTTTATCAGCGGGGTCAGGACTGATATTTTTAAAACCGATAGCCATGGAAAAAATGGGAACTTGATGATCTTCTACCAGCCAGGCTTCAATGCCATTTTTTGATATAACCGTTTGAATATCAAAAGCCCGAGCAGGTAAGCACGAAAAACCCACAATAAACCATGCTAAAAATAGCTGATAACAGCGGTAGAGTTTATTTTTATTCATAAAACACCTGCTTATTCGACGGTTAATTTTGGTGACAACGTCCCCGTTACGGCATTTTCCAGTTTTAAGAATTGTTGTGCGTGTAATTGGATGGTCTTGGCATCAATCATGCGCATTTTGGTTGACCAGGTTTGCAGGTCGTTTAATTGCCAACCAGTTGCAAGCCCGATTAAAACATATTCACCAAGGTTTGTAAGATCGTCACGTGACTTAATGATTGCGTTATCTACCGATGTTTGGGCACGTTGAATTTCTTCTTGGGTAACAGGGGTATTTTTTATGGCATCGATTTCCTGATTAATAATTTGTTCGATCTTGTCATAATTTTCCCTGCGTAATGCGGTAACATAAATGCTGAAAACTGCATAATCGCGGTAGGATGTATCAAGATAGGCGCTAACAGAACTTGCTAACTTATCTTCAATAACCAGCCTTTTATAAAAGCGGCTATTACTATTTCCACCCAAGATTTCTGCAAGTAATTCAGCTGGTATGCTGTCTGTTTTTTTGGCAAATTCAATTTTATAAAAACGCTGCCAGCGAAAATCTTGATTTTTGTCTGAATTAAAGTCAATGCGCCTTGGCATATTGAGCGGCGGATCTGATAACCTGTTTAAGGGTTCTAAGTTGGATTTAGCAGGGATATGGCCATAATATTTATTGGCAAGCAAGCGAACCTGATCGGTTTTAACATCGCCAATAATCATTAATATCGCATTGTTGGGTGCGTACCACCGTTGGTAAAATTCAAGTGCATCCTGGGCTGTTAATTGGTTAACTTCATGATCCCAGCCAATCACAGGCCGCCCATAAGGATGATGCAAAAATAGCACGGCTTGCATCATGCTATAAAGTTGGCTAGAGGGTGGATCAATGTGATTTTGCCGAATCTCTTCGCGAACCACCTGTTTTTCTGCACTAAATCCTGGTTCCTCAATAATCAAATTTTCCATACGGTCGGCTTCAAGCTGCATAATAAGCTCAAGAAAATTTGACGCAACAGTTTGGTGATAAACTGTATAATCTTGCGTGGTGAAAGCGTTCATCTGACCACCAACACGGTGAATTTGTTGATCATAAAAGCCAACAGGGTAATTTTTTGTTGCTTTGAACAGCAGATGTTCTAGAAAGTGGGCAAGCCCTGACTTGCCAGATTCTTCATCCGCAGAACCCACCCGATATAAAAGCATTTGCGTTACAATAGGAGCACGGTTGCTGGGCATAACAACAACCTGTAATCCATTTGACAGCACAAAAGTTTCAATCTGGAAGTCAAGAGGTGTGGGATTTGATACAGTTTGTGCCAGCACCGATTGCCCGGTAAAAACCAAGCAGAAAATCGACACCAAACGCCCCAGGCGCAGCAAAATCCTGGTCATCCAAACACCTCCGCTTTTCAAGCAATTCGATTAGTTATTAAATAAACTATCAAAGAACGAACGTTTGCGTAATTTTAGATTCGGTGTAGCACCAGTTGTTATTGGGCGACCCGCAGCAATATTGTCGGCAATGCGTTTTTGTTCAGCAACTGGGTCTAAAACAACACCCGGACTGGCAGGTCCACCCGATGAAAATAGACGTGACAGCAAACCGCGGTTAGAGCGGTTAATCGATGATGTTTCCTGTTCCACCAACCTGCGAATGTCTGATGGGACGCTTTTAATACCCGTACTTTCAATCAGGCTGGCTTCACCAGCCGAAGAAGAACCCAATTCCTGATTATTGTTGTTAAGAACACCGCTAATCGCTGTTTCAGCCCGATCAACGGACGAACCAGTATTACGGTTGGGGGCACCAGGTTGCGGTGCACGCAGGGCAAAATCAGGCGGTAGGGTAAGTGCTGGGTATGTTGTCACCATAAATTCATCAGGGGCTTTTGTTTTCCCAATACCCAAAGATTGTTTAATACCCTCGCATCCGGTTAAGCTTATGCCCATTGCAGACGCAAGAAGAAAAAAAGATATTTTTTTTGAATAAACCAAATTGCTCATGTCCAATCCCTTTAAAGACAACGATAAGACTCAACACTATACTTTTTTACGTAAGCTGTCGAGTATTAGAAAAATAACACCAAAACTAATTGTTATATCGGCAACATTAAAAGCTGGCCAAGAAAAATTGCCAATATGGAAATAAACAAAGTCAACAACAGCACCAAAACGGATACGATCGATAATATTGCCAATTGCGCCGCCAATAATAAAACCTAAGGCAACACCCAACAGCAAATGACCAGCGCGCCACAACCACGCCGTTAACCCACCAACGATCAAGGTTGTTAATCCAGCAAGAAGCCATGATTGGTAAGGATTGTCTGATGCAAACATTCCAAAACTAACCCCTTTATTCCATACCAATACCAAATCCAGAAAACCAGTAATATTGATATTAAAAGGTGCGTTTGACGATAAAAAAACCTCTAAAATCAATTGCTTGCTGATCTGATCAACAACAATAATGGCAAGCGCACATAATAAGCCTTTTTTAAATATGATGGGCATGGTTTTGTACAACGTCATGACAGCGGGTGCATAGGGTCGGATTTTCTGTAATTGAACCAACTTCTGGCAAAATCTGCCAACAACGCTCGCATTTCTGGCCGTTAGCTAACTGCACAACAACTGCAACCTGGGCAACATCAGTTAGCTTAAATGCTTCGGCAGGCGGTATGTCAAAAATAATATCAGCAGCTGATGTGATCATGATTTCTGCTGTATGTACCTGATCAAACAACCCTTTTTGTGATTTGTCTAAGTAAATTAAGGGGTGTGCCTGAAGACTTGAACCAATCTTCTGTTCGGTGCGTGCAACTTCAAGCGCACCAGTTACAACACGCCGCACTTGGCGAATGGTTACAAAATCCGCTGCTAATCTATCATCGCGCCAACTATTTGGAATATCCGGAAATTTTTGTACATGTACGCTATTTTCATCGCGGTGATATGTTTGCCAGGCTTCCTCTGCGGTAAAGCATAAAATGGGTGCTAACCAGGCTGTTAGGCATTCGAATACCTCGTGCATTACTGTTTGTGTTGCTAAGCGTTTTTGATGGCTGGCATGATCGCAATAAAGCGAATCCTTACGGACATCAAAATAAAAAGCAGACAAATCCAACGCACAAAACTGGCTTAATTCATTGTACAGACGATGAAAGTCAAATTCCTGACAGGCCTGTCTAACAGATTTATCAACTTGCCATAAGCGATGCAGAACCCAGCGTTCAAGAACGGGCATTTGATTTGTTGGAATTTTATTACGTGGTTCAAAACCATGCAACGCACCTAACAAATAACGCAGTGTATTGCGCAGGCGGCGGTAAGACTCGGCTTGGTGTTTTAAAATTTCTGCGCCAATACGTAAATCTTCCGTGTAGTCTGATGCAACAACCCAAAGGCGTAATACGTCAGCACCATACTGTTTAATCACATCCGACGGAGCCATCACATTACCTAAAGATTTCGACATTTTGCGCCCTTGTTCGTCAAGAACAAACCCGTGTGTCAGAAGTGCTTTGAAAGGAGCCGTGCCGCGAGTGCCACAACTTTCCAGCAAGGATGTATGAAACCAGCCGCGATGTTGATCTGAACCTTCAAGATATAAATCTGCTGGCCATTTCAGGTCTGTTTTTTGGCGTGCTTCAAGTACAAAACTGTGGGTTGAAGCACTATCAAACCAAACATCGACAGTGTCGGTAACGACATCATAGTCGCTTAATGTGTATTCTGGTTCTAAAAATCGCTGATGATTGCCGTTAAACCAGGCACTTGCACCTTCTTTTTCAAAAACCGCAGCAATCCGATCAATTACTTTTTGGTCGCGAAGTGGCTCACCGCTTTTTTTATGGATAAACAAAGCTATTGGTGTTCCCCAGCTGCGTTGGCGCGAAATACACCAATCAGGTCTTTGTTCAATCATCGACTTTAAACGTTGTTTACCTTGGGCTGGAATAAATTTTGTTTTTTCAATTGCGGTTAATGCTTTTTGCCGCAAGTGATTTTTTTCCATACTGATAAACCATTGCGGTGTTGCTCGGTAAATAAGGGGTGATTTTGACCGCCAGCTATGCGGATAACTGTGGGTAATTTGTTGTTGAGACACCAGGTGACCAGCCTGTTTTATTGCCTCGATTACCATTTTATCGGCCTCACCGGATTTACCATCTGGCTTTAGAATTCTGGCGCCGGCGAACAAAGGAACATTTGGTGCATAACTGCCATCCTCTAAAATCAGATTTGGTACCTCAAGTTTGTTTTTTTTACCGATCTCAAAATCCTCTAAACCATGAGATGGCGCAATATGAACAAGCCCTGTACCTTGTTCGGTTGTCACGTGATGACCTTCAAGCAGTGGGACATTATAATCAAAACCCTTACCGTGTAAGGGATGGTGGCATATGCTGCCCTCTAACATCCCCCCCGTTAATTGTTGTAATAAAATATGCTGGGTTATGCCAGCTGCTTGACAGAAAGAAGCAAGTAAATCATGGGCTATAACATAAACTTCACCAGGTTTTACCAAAGATGGTGATGATGTTTCTTTTACTGCAAGCGCCACGTAATTAATATCAGCTCCAAAGGCAATGGCGCGGTTAGCTGGTAAAGTCCACGGGGTGGTTGTCCAAATTACGGTATAAGCCGTTTTCCCCTTTAGGGTAGTAATGTTGGTTTTTACCACAGGGAAGCGCACATAAACAGCATAAGAGACTTTATCATGATATTCAACCTCGGCGTCAGCTAAAGCTGTCTTCTCAATCACTGACCACATGACAGGAATAAAACCCCGATACAAGCCACCATTCATCAGAAACTTGCCAATTTCCCGAAAAATTTGCGCCTCGGCTTCGGGGGACATTGTTAAATAGGGGCGATCCCAATCACCATTAACACCAAGTCTTTTAAACTCTTGGCGTTGTGTTTCCAACCATTGGATTGCAAATTGCTGGCAGTCTTTACGCAAATCGGCAACGGGTACTTTGTCTTTGTCTTTACCTGACTTGCGATATTGCTGTTCAATTTGCCATTCAATCGGCAATCCATGACAATCCCACCCAGGAACATAGTTGACGTCTTTTCCAAGCATAAATTGGCTGCGGTTTACCATATCTTTAAGAATCTTATTTAAGGCTGTCCCAATGTGGATATGACCGTTGGCATAAGGGGGGCCATCGTGCAATAAGAACTGCTCACAACCTTTTCGGGCTTGACGCTGTTGTTTAAAAATATTGCTTTTTTGCCATTTTTCCAGAATTTGTGCCTCTTTCTCTGCTAAATTGGCACGTAACGGAAAATCGGTTTTTGGTAAAAAAACGGTTGATTTAAAATCCACGGCTATTTTCCCCTTCAGGCAACGTTGGTCTTAAAACTAAAACCCTATAAAAGTCTAAGTGCTGTTAATTGTCAATTTTTTCAATATGTTTTGTGCGTGCTGGCTGTCTATATGAATTTGTTGGCGCAGCGCATCCAAGCCTTCAAACTTTTTTTCAGGCCGTATAAATTCTTCAAAATATACATACAGGCGTCGTCCATAAAGGCTATTATCATAATTAAAAAGATGGACTTCTAGAATAGGTTTTTCACCCTGAAAAGTTGGTCTTATACCCAAATTCGCAACGCCCGGCCATAAAGGCTGCTTGCATGTATCGATCGCAACACGAACCGCATAAGAACCATAGAGCGGTAGTAAAGTATTCGTATCAATGGCAATATTTGCGGTTGGAAACCCTAGTTGACGTGCTAATTGTTTGCCTTGTTGTACCCGACCGGTAATATACCAAGGATGTCCAAGAATGGTGCGCAGATTTAATAGCTGAGCTTGCTGTAGATATTGTCTAGCGACAGTTGATGAAATATGAGTGGTTGTTTTGGTAGAAATTGCTGGTACAATACTGGTTTTAAAATATTCGCTATATTGCTGTAATAAGGCTACATTTCCTTGGCGTTGATAACCAAAGCAAAAATCATGGCCAATAACCAAATGGGCTACTTTTAACTGTCCTATCAGAATATTTTTGATAAAGTCTGCAGCCTGCTGATAGACAAGCTGCTGGTTAAAACGATGTATATATAAAAATTCGATGCCATAACTGGCTATAAGCTCGGCTTTACTGCGCCAGCTGGTTAATTGGAAAGGTTGGGCTGTCGGGTTAAAAAAACGTTTGGGATGTGGTGTAAAAGTTAATATCCCCGACGGTTTTTTAAGATTAAGCGCAACTTCCTGTACCTTGCTTACAATAGCCTGATGACCAAGATGCAGCCCATCAAAATTACCAATAGCAATAACCGCATGTTGTTGTTTAGGCAAGAAACCGGTTGATAAACGAATTACCTGCATACAGGCTGCAATCTCACAAATAACCTATGTTGTTGTCTGACGTTTAGGAACCATTAGCTCGGCTTCACCGCTAATCACAAGGGTATTGCCAACCCAACAGGTTGTTTCAAAAACCACCCGTGCTTTAGTATAATCAACGGTTTTTACCTTTACCTTGGCGGTGACATGATCACCTATTTTAACCGGCGCTTTGAACTGAAGATTTTGGCTTAAATAAATGCTGCCTGGACCCGGCATTTTCATTCCAAAAACAGCAGAAATAAAGCTAGCCGATAGTATACCGTGCGCAATCCGCTGTTTAAAGCGAGTGTTTTGTGCATAATTGTCATCAAGGTGTACGGGATTTTTATCACCGGAAACTTCACTAAAAGCAACAATATCTTGGTTTGTTACCTGCTTTGTCAGGCTTGCCTCCATATCTGGATGCATTTGATCGATATAATATGGCGGTGTTGGTTGATTCATGGTTTTTATTCCTGAATTAGTGCTAGGGTAGAGTCTGTTTAAAAGGAAGACGTGCTTGAAGTGCTAGTGATATTGTTGTTTCATCAAGATAATCAAGTGATCCACCCACTGGTAAACCATAGGCAAGTCTAGTTACACGAATGGGGTATTGTTCGAGAAGTTCTGTTATATAATATGCTGTTGTCTGGCCGTTAACAGTTGCAGATGTTGCCAAAATAACCTCTTGAAACTGTTCGCGTGCAACACGTCCCATTAAGCTTGTGATATTCAGCTGTTCTGGGCCAATACCATCGATTGCTGATAACACCCCACCTAATATATGGTAAACGCCCCGGAAATTGTGTGTTCGCTCCATTGCCCAAAGATCCGATACTTCTTCAACAAGGCATAAGCTTGTCTTGTCACGTTTGACATCGCTGCAAATAGAGCAAGGATCGATACTATCAAGATTATGGCAAAACGAACAGGTTTTTACCTTTGTTTGCGCTTCTTGTAAAACTGTAACAAGTTGCGGCAACAGGGTTTGCCTTTTTTTCAATAAGTGTAAAGCCATACGTTTTGCCGATCTTGGCCCTACGCCAGGCAATTTACCCAGTAATTGTAGTAATTGTGAAATTTCTGGACCGAACATAATACACTAAAAAGGCATTTTAAAGCCAGGGGGCAGTTGAAGTCCACCTGTTATTTTTGACATTTCCTGAGACACGTGTTGTTCAACTTTGTTTTTTGCATCATTACAGGCGGCGCATATTAAATCTTCAACAATTTCTTTCTCTTCCTGCTTAAAAAGGGAAGGGTCTAATTTAACGTGCCTAATTATTCCTTTACCGGTCATGGTTACATGAACCAATCCGCCACCAGAAGAACCGGTTATTTCAACACGTTCTAGTTGATTTTGCATATCTTGCATGCGCTGCTGCATCATTTGCGCCTGCTTCATCATTGCGCCAATATTGTTTTTCATTCGCTTGTCTCCTCGGGGTTGGTTCCCATATCTATCTTATCATTAATGACAGGTAAAGAATTATTATCTTTTTCTTTGGGACGGATATTTTCAATCTTACTTCCCGGAAAATGTTTTAAGACCTGTTGCACAACAGTATTTTTAACTGCCATATCGCGCTGCTGTTGCCGTTGTTGTTGGCGTTGTTCGGCGATGGTCAAACCTGGCTGTGTCTGATCATTATTAATAATAATTTCCCAAGATTTGCCGGTTGTTTCTTGCAGAAATTGACTTAACCGTAGAGATAAGTTGGTGGGCGCGGCGCTGGTTGGCTGGTATTCGATCACACCTGGGGCAAAGCGTATCAAGCGTACATTTTGTATCAAATGTGCATGCAAACCTACTTGGCGGTGTTCATCCAGCAATAATAAAAGGTCTTCAAGGCTTTTGGGCATAAAAACCTGAAGCGGTTTTTGATCTGCCGACGACGAAGGTTTGGAAACAAAATCAGGTTTTTGTTCTTGTGGAACAACGGTTTTAGGCCGGCTAAAAGCCTGTGGTTCGGGCGTTGTTTGTTGCACATCGCTTTTTAAGGGGGCAGAAAAGGCTTTGGTACTATGGGTTGGTGCTGTAATTTCTTTGCCAACAAAGTGTTGAGGCATTAGGCTAGGTGGCACTTTCCCTTGATTGACCAACAAACTGCTAATTTCACCCGGGCTGGGTAACGCCAGATAACAGCCAACACGAATAAACAGCATTTGAGCCGTCTGTAAAGGGGCAAAAGCTGTTTGTACCTCACCCAACCCCTTAAGAAACATCTGCCAAATAATATTAAGGCGATCAGCGCTGATTTGGTTTAGTGATTCATCATTCAGGTTGGATAAAAAAGACCAGATTTGTGACACAGGTGCTTTAACACCAATCTGCCGCAATGTAAGCTGTTGGGTTAATCGCAATAAATCTTGAATGATCATTGCTGGGTCAGCGCCGTTTTGATATAGCTGTTCTAACCCATCAAGAGCATCGTGCATTTTACCCTGGATTAAGTGCTTAAATAACGTCAATATATCTTGGTTTTGGGTTTGTCCAAGCATATCTGATATTATGGATGCGTGTACTGTTCCATCAGCCATAATAATAGCCTGGTCAAGCAGCGATAAACCATCACGTACCGATCCATCGGCAGCCTCAGCTAACATTAGGGCAGCCGGCAGTTCAAGGGTTACTTGTTCACGCTTGGCGATATCAATTAAATGTTGGGACAACAATTCAACATCAACACGTCGTAAATCAAATCTTTGGCACCGTGACAGAACGGTTATTGGAACTTTGCGAATTTCAGTTGTTGCAAAAATAAATTTTACATGTGGAGGAGGCTCTTCAAGTGTTTTTAACAGCGCATTAAAAGCGCTGGTTGATAGCATATGAACTTCGTCAATAATGTATACTTTGTAGCGTGCTGACACAGGCATATATTTAACGCTGTCGATAATTTCACGCATATCACTAACGCCGGTACGGCTGGCTGCATCGATTTCAAGAACATCAACATGCCGGTCTTGATCAATCATGCTGCAATGGGTACAGACACCACAAGGTTCAACGGTCATTTCCCCAGAGCCGTTCGGCCCAATACAATTTAAACTGCGTGCGATAATGCGGGCGGTGGTTGTTTTACCGACACCGCGTACACCCGTTAACATAAAGGCATGTGCAATCCGGCCACTGGCAAATGCATTGGTTAAAATACGTACCAATGTTTCCTGTCCTATTACGTCTTTCAGAACAGTTGGGCGATATTTACGTGCCAGAACGCGGTAGCTTTGGTTCATTTTTTTTCACTTTTAGGAAGGCTATTTTAGTCTTTTGCCTAGAAACATAACTGTCCTATACTAGAAAATGTCAAGCTATTTTAGTTTGATGAACAATACACCCAATCATAGACACTGCTAACAAAAAATTTAACGATAACCGGGTAAGTCAGGAGTTCATAAACGGCATAACACGATTGGAGGTGGAGACCGGCCAATGACCCAGAAAGGTAATCGTTACGGCTGCTTCCTTCCGGACCTGGCCGGGTTAGCGCACCATCTGCCCATCGTCGATCTCCGACACTAAATATAACATCAGATATTAAAAGGGAAAGGGGATAAATATATTTATCAATTCAATTTGATTAAAAATATGAATTACTTAAGCCCGTAATGCGTATTAATATAATAACCAAAATCATTCCTAAAATAATAAAAAGTTCATTTTGGTAATCAGATAGCGCATATTTACTTTTTTAGAGTAATAAAAGACATATAAACACATAAGGATATAGGATGAAACTAAAAAAAACAGTCAATTCTGGCAAGAAACCAAGCAAAAACAATGATAGAGCCTTGCCGATAGAACCGACTTATGTAACAGGCAGTAGCGAGGTGCTTGCTTTCCAAGATTTCGATTTTTTAGCGCGGGAAGATTTGCGGTCTGTACGATTGGGGCTTGAATATTTAAAAGCCGATACGCTTTTGAAAGAATGGAATGTCAATTCAACAATAGTGGTTTTTGGCAGTGCGCGTATTCCGTCGCCCGAGCATGCAGCTGAAGCTATAAAAAAATCTCAAGCTAGTAAAGGCACCCAAAATAAAGAACGACATCAAACAGCCGCGCAGAAACCGTTGGCGCAGGTAGAGATATATCAACAAGCAAGGGCTTTCGCATATTTAGTTTCGCAAGAAAGCAAAAAGCGTTTTGAATGTACGCACATATGTCGTGATTTTGTTATTTGTACTGGTGGCGGGCCAGGTGTTATGGAAGCTGCTAATCGTGGTGCAACCGAGGCTAAAAGCCCAAGCATTGGGTTTAATATTATTCTGCCCCATGAACAGCATCATAACCCGTATCTAACGCCTAGCCTGAATTTTCGTTTTCATTATTTTGCCTTGCGCAAAATGCATTTTATGTTGCGTGCAAGGGCTTTGGTATTTTTCCCGGGCGGCTTTGGAACGCTTGATGAATTTTTTGAAGCCTTAACTCTACTGCAAACCGGCAAGGTAAAACCGATGCCTGTTATTTTATTTCATCAAAAATTTTGGGATAAATTAATTAATTTCAACTTTTTGGTACAACAAGGGATGATTTCAGCAGAAGATTTGAAATTAATTCAATTTGTTGAAAAACCCGAACAAGCTTGGGAGATTATTACGCGCTTTTATGACCAGCCAGTCAATAACCAATGACATAGATGTTATAAGTTTTAAAGAATAAAGGGATTAATTTCCCTTTTTTAAATAGTGCGCCAAAAGTACGCCATTGATAAAACCATCTTATTTCCAAGATCGGTTTAGAATTTGGTGGAGCCAGGCGGGATCGAACCGCCGACCTCTACAATGCCATTGTAGCGCTCTCCCAGCTGAGCTATGACCCCAAATCAAAAACGTATCTACTTTTAAAGGAAAGCAACCCGTAAATGCAACAAAAAAATTGTTCAACGACAATTTTCAAGTTTTTACGGTTGTTCTTCTTCCTCTTCAACATTGTCTATGACATCACCCATATCATCTTCTTCACCAAGATCAGATGTATCCTCAATTAATTCATCATCTTTGGTGTCTTCGTCAAGATTAGGTAGTGCTATATCGCTATCATCGGGTAAAAATTCAGGCACTTCCTGCATATTTTCTACCTTTTTGTTAGCTTTTGCTGAAGAACCACGCCCTTTCTTCGAGCGCAGATTGGCTTCTGGGTCATGAAGCGTTCCACATTTAGGGCACGTGCTGGGTTGTTGGTTTAAATCGTAAAAATACGCACCACAACTAAGACAAAGCCTTTTAATGCCCCAACTTTCTTTTGCCAAGACGATTAACTCCATGTTGCATAGTGTTATTAAACGAAAGGGAATTGCCATTTTCTAATCTTTTTGTCAAAAGATAAATGCAATTGAAAGCAAAAATTATTTACTAAAATATGAAAGCAGCCTGTGACCGCTAGCCGGTAATTGTTAGGAACCAATAGAAAACAGGCCTATTTCATTTTACAAGGATATTTAAAAATTGATGAACAAAAAAAATTTAGACCAAGAACCTGTGTCGCAGGCAAAACATCAAAACAAGCAAGCGGACGAAGTGATTGTAATTGCTGTCGATGGGCCAACGGCTGCAGGTAAAGGAACAATAGCCAGAAAATTGGCACAACATTTGGGATTCGCCTGTCTTGATACTGGTTTATTGTATCGTGCCGTTGCTGTTAAGGCTTTAGAAAATAAAATAAACTGGGAGGTTGGTCAGGCAATTAGCTTAAGCACAATTGCTCGCAAATTAACGCCTTTGGATCTGAGTCATCCAGCATTGCGGGATGAAATTATTGGTCGTGGAGCTTCTATTATAGCGGCCATCCCAGAAGTTCGTAGTGCTTTGTTAGACTTCCAAAGACGATTTCATTTACTTGGAAAACCGGTTAAAGGTGTGGTGCTTGATGGCCGTGATATTGGAACAGTTGTTTATCCCGATGCGCATCTAAAGCTTTTTATAACAGCATCACAACAGGTTCGTGCCGAACGGCGTTATAAAGAGTTGCTAAATCGTGGACTACCAGTTATATATGCCCAAGTTCTGTTGGATGTACAAGAACGTGATAACCGCGATCAAAAACGGTCTTCTGCACCCTTGATACCTGCGACAGACGCCATTATTATAGATAGTTCTAGCCTGAATGCGGATCAAGTATTGGCGATAGCCTTACAGCATGTGCAAAAGAAGCTAGGCTTACCATAATAATTTTAACAAGGTTACCGCCGTTTGGGGGTAATATAACAGAAATAGCAAGTCCGCTAATTTGAATATTAGCTGGCCAGACAATAAACTAGGACTAAAAATAATGACAAGTAAGGCAAAAAAAAGCGCCGAAAAACAAGTAATACAGCCGATGGAAGATTTTGCAGCGTTGCTTGAAGAATCATTTGGTAATCGGAAAAATATCGAAGGAACAGTTGTTAAGGGTAAAGTAATCCGCGTCGAGAATGATTTGGCGATTATCGATGTTGGGTTAAAATCAGAAGGACGTATCGCTTTAAAAGAATTTGCTTCAGCCGGTCAAACACCAGAAATTAAAATTGGTGACGAAGTTGAAGTGTATGTCGAACGTATCGAAGATCGGAATGGCGATGCTTTGTTAAGCCGTGAAAAAGCACGTCGTGAAGAATCGTGGATTCAGTTGGAAAATAACTATAAACAAAATGTCCGTGTTACCGGTGTAATATTTGGTAGGGTAAAGGGTGGTTTTACGGTCGATTTATCTGGAGCAGTTGCCTTTTTGCCTGGTAGTCAGGTTGATGTTCGCCCCATTCGGGATATTACGCCGTTGATGGGACAACCACAGCCGTTCCAGATTCTAAAAATGGACCGCGTACGCGGTAATATCGTTGTATCACGTCGCGCTATTCTTGAAGAAAGTCGTGCCGAAGCAAGGTCTGAGCTTGTAGCAGGGTTGAAAGAAGGCCAAATTTTAGAAGGAACTATTAAAAACATTACAGATTATGGTGCTTTCGTTGATCTCGGTGGTGTGGATGGGTTGTTGCATGTAACAGATATTTCATGGCAACGTATTAATAAACCGTCTGATGTTCTGTCGCTTGGACAGCAGGTTAAAGTTCAGATTATTCGCTTTAACCCCGAGAATCAGCGCATATCACTTGGTATGAAGCAGCTTGAGTCTGATCCTTGGCAGAATATTAACGATAAATACCCGGTTGGGAAAAGGGTTCAAGGTCGGATTACAAAAATTATGGATTTTGGTGCCTTTATCGAACTTGAAGCTGGTGTTGAGGGCTTGATTCATGTCTCTGAGATGAGCTGGACCAAGAAAAACGTTCATCCAAGCAAAATTGTCGCAATAGGCCAACAGGTTGATGTTGTTGTGTTGGCAATTGAAATGGATAATCAAAAACGCCGTATCAGCCTTGGGCTTAAACAAATTTCTGAAAATCCATGGACCACCTTCCAGCAACAGCATCCTGTTGGTAGTACGGTCGAAGGTGAGGTGCGTAATGTCGCTGATTTTGGCTTATTTATTGGGTTGCCAAATGACATGGACGGCATGGTTCACATGTCGGATATTGATTGGCAAAAACCTGGCGAGCAGGCAATGAACGATTTCAAAAAAGGCGATAAAGTCACAGTGCGTGTTCTTGACATTGATCCCGAAAAAGAAAGAATCAGTTTGGGAATTAAGCAATTGACCGAAGATCCTTTTGCTGGTGCTTCTGAGACCTACAAAAAGGGTGATATTGTAACCGTTGCCATTACATCCATTCAAGATAGTGGTCTTGAAGTTAGCCTTAAAGAAGGTGTTGTAGGCTTTATTCGTAAGGCTGATCTTGCCCGTGAACGTGCTGAACAGCGAACTGACCGGTTTGCTGTTGGCGAGAAGGTGGATGCCAAAGTTACAAGCATTGATGCAAAGACCCGCAAGGTATCGCTATCGATTAAGGCACATGAAATAGACGAAGAAAAGCAAGCTATGGCTGATTATGGTTCTTCTGACTCGGGAGCTAGCTTGGGTGATATTCTTGGTGCAGCTATTTCAAAAGCACAGAAAGATCAAAAAGAACCAGCTAAAGAAGCGACAAAAGAAACAAAAACTAAGAAAAAGAAAACTGAAGAAAAGTAAGCTTAGTTTTGACTTGCTTATTAAGCAACAAAAGGCCCGGCTTTTACCGGGCCTTTTTGCTAAACAACTGTTGCAATACAGCAACATACATAAATTAACTAGTCCTAAGTAGCTTATTTATCAGAATTTTTTATTGTATTAAGACTAACCTGGAAGTATAAAATTTGTTTCATAAATTTAATAAAAGGCTTCTTAATGACCAGGTCAGAGTTAGTTACCCAGCTTATGCAACTTCATCCTCTTTTATCGCAACGCGAAGCCGAGCTTGTTGTTGACATTGTTTTTGGCGAAATATCGCGCGCTATGCAACGTGGCCAGCGAATTGAATTGCGTGGTTTTGGTGTATTTTCAACGCGTCTTCGTGCGCCACGGCAGGCCCGTAACCCAAAGACAGGTGAAAAATTGCTTTTATCCCACAGGAAGGTACCATTTTTTCGAATCGGTAAAGAATTAAAACAACGCCTAAATAGCAAACAATCTAAGTCAGCACTTAAGAGTTAATAACATGTCAAAAATTAATTGGATTATTGCGATTCCGGTGATTGCGATAATGATCTTATTTACCGTTACTAATACACAGTCGGTAACCATCAAATTGTGGCCTTTTTTTGTTATGGAAACCAAGGTTTTCTTATTAGTTCTTCTGATATTCTTTCTAGGATTTTGGGTTGGTTGGACAGCCAAATGGTTCTTAAGAAAACGTAAATAAGGGCTAATTAATGCTTGATCAGCAACAAAGTAGTATCGCTGGAAAAGTCAACTTGTTTCTGGCGTTAGATATTGATGAATTTGATAAAATAAAAGTTATTTTACCCTCTTTGGAAGCCAATATACAAGGAATTAAGGTTGGGCTTGAATTTTTGTATATGCATGGATGGCAAAAACTGATTGAGATTCGTCAGAATTATCAGTTGTTTATTGATGTTAAGCTTCATGATATTCCAAACACTGTCGCCAAAGCGGTTCGTGCGTTGGTTAGAAATTGCCATCCTAATATAATTACCGTGCACGCAGCCGGTGGTGGTGCAATGTTGAAGTCCGCTGTTTTGGAGGCACAGGAAGAAGCGTATCGTCTAAGCATCCCTGCGCCTGATTTAATCGCAGTAACTGTTCTTACCAGTCTTGAAAAAAATGACCTAAACGATATTGGCTGGCCTAATTCATCGCTTGCCCAGGTGCTTCAGTTGGCTAAACTAGCTTTTAATAGCGGTGTGAACGGTGTTGTATGCAGCGGTCAGGAAGTTGGATTACTGCGGGCTGTTCTTGGGCCTAAAATTCGCTTGATTGTTCCAGGTATTAGGCCTACTGGTGATGCAGCTTTTGACCAAAAAAGAATTACCACGCCGACCCAGGCTATTCTCGATGGAGCGACCGACTTGGTTGTCGGACGTCCAATTATTAACGCTAGCAATCCCCCACGTGCCGCTCAACTCATTCAGCAGCAAATAACCGATGCGGTATGTCGGCGGGTATAGCCCAGCTAAAGAAAACCAATATTATATCTGGTTTATAGCTTATCAACACTAATCTGATCGGCGATAGGTTTTGTAACTTGTGGTTCAATGTCCCAGGGAAATAGAATCCAAGTATCTTGACTGACTTCGGTTACAAAACTATCAACCAAAGGCCGTCCAGCCGGTTTGGCATAAATACAGGCGAAATGTGCTTTGGGAAGCATTTGTCGAATGGCTTGGGCTGTTTTACCTGTATCCACCAGGTCGTCAATGATAAGCCAGCCCTGGCCATCGCCCTTAACCTGTTTTAAAATTTTTAGATTTCCTTGCGTTTCATCATCATAACTGGCAATACAAACCGTATCAACCAGACGAATGTCAAGCTCACGTGCAATTACTGCGGCAGGAACAAGGCCACCACGGGTGATTGCAATAATCCCGGTCCAGCGACCTTTGCTAGGACCTTGGTTGACAAGGCGCCAGGCCAGTGCTTTTGTATGGCGGTGAAATTCATCCCAAGTAACGGGAAAATATTTATTGGTATTTGTCATGATGCACCAAAAGGTAAAAATTATTAAAAAAGCGTTGCTTATTGCTAACTGCTTTCATTTGGAAAAGCAACTGCGCATCGAAACAGACGTTTGAACAATATTGTGATAACCGAGCACAATTTAAATCATTTTTGTAATAGCGGTGCAGATTTATTAATTATTTACGATACTTGTTCATATTAATTAACATAGATATGATTATTTTCTATATCTTTTTAATAATCAGTTCTTGCGTTTCCCTGTACGGTCGTGTAAAAGGTCTGTGGCGTTTCAAATAGCGCAGCTGCGCCCGTAGCTCAATTGGATAGAGCATCTGACTACGAATCAGAAGGTTAGGAGTTCGAGTCTCTTCGGGCGCACCACTTTGTCGTGGCATTGTGGTAGCTATATTAGGCTTGTAAAAGTGGTAAAATACTTTTTTATAATTTTAACGTAGCGCTCACTAATCGGATTTATCTGACGATGGGTTTATTGTTGTTATATCTATGGTAATTGCTGTGCAATTCTTTTTAATGGCCACGCTAGGGCAAGTAATTTTGTTTGCAGCCGAACGCTTCGCGCATAATGTGGCCTTTGCATAATTTGGCTGTTATATTGATGCAGGGATGTTTTTTTACGGGCTACTATAAAAATATGCTTGAAAGCAGTTTGTCGATAAGGATTAATCTGGCATTTGACAATCTCAAAACCAGTTGATTCCAGGTAAGAGAGTAACATGATTTTACTTAAAAAATAAAAATGGTGCGGTCCTGAATCAAAAATTGAATTACCATAAAACCGGGTTGGTTGAAAAATCTCTTTCTCATCAAGGAACAAATATCCATTAGGGTTAAGAAGTTTATAAATTTCCTCAAGGAGTTTGCGTATCGACAATACATGGCTGGCGGTGTGGATTGTCAAGCCCTCAATAAAGTCAAACTTTTGGGGAAAATGTTGTGATAGTAGATGGAAGTTCACCGGTGACGCTAGTTTCAAATTTTCTACTTGGTAGGTTAGGGCAGCATGATTACGATTTTCTTCAAAGTAATCAAGACCGTACATTAGTGCGCCCTCTTGCCTTAAAAGATACGGCATGCTGCCAAGACCGAAACGCAAACTAAGCCCTATTTTACTCTTAGGGTTGAGATGTTTTTTAAGCAACGACAAGCTGTTAAGACACCGTGTCATTTCAGCTTCAACCTTTTTGGTTGGGATACCTGAATTTTCAATTATCTTTTGATTTGAACCTGGATCTCCGTCAAACTCATCCTCATAAAATTGATTGATTTGATCATCACTATAACGGGGATTTGTATACAACAATCCGCAAGTGCGGCAACAAACAATCTGGGCATGTGTTTTTTGCTCTTTAGCTATCAACCAAAAGCTTCTATCACCACATAAATCACAATTTGTTTCAACACGATCAATTTTTTGCATAATTAACCCGGCAGGTAAAATTCCCGTTAACAAAAAATATGTGGATCTTAGTATAAGATACTAATTACCTTAACAGACAAGCTGTTGTCCACCAAGTTTGTTTATACTATCAGTCAGCGGTAATAACCACAAGGAATAAAATGGTTAAAGTGTAAAAGCATGGGGTATTTTAGTAAAAAATACACTAGTTTGAAAATAACGATAAAGGAATTATATATGTCTTTTAAGCGCAGAGGGATGGAGGGTTTATGTACTCGTTGTTTCGGTTAGTTGATTTGCTATTGTTGTCGTATAGTTGGGTTCTAATTATTGGGGCAGTAATAAGTTGGTTAATGATGTTTGATATTATTAATCGGTATAACCCGTTTGTTAATCAATTTATGTTTGTGCTGCGCGCCATTACCGAGCCACTTCTAAGGCCAATTAGGCGTATTGTTCGACCAATAAATGGTTTTGATTTTTCTCCCATAATCTTATTGTTGGCTGTTTTTTTGGTGCGTAATTTAATGTATGAATATTGGTTACCAGCCATCCTGTAAGCAATATCGATCATGGCACACAGTTTAACAACCAAGGAAGACAACAAAGTAACTTTGATGCTCAAGGTTACTCCAAAGGCGGCGCGTGATCGTATTTTAGGCTGGATAAAACAGCCTAATAACTTGTCTTTATTAAAAATTGCAGTTAGGGCTAATCCCGAGAAAGGCCAGGCTAATCTCGCAGTACAGCGATTATTGTCTAAACGATTGGCGATTTCTTTATCGCTGATCAGGCTTGAATATGGCATGAAAGATCAATACAAAAGGATTACCATAATCATTGATCCATTGCGTCTGGATCAACTTTTGGAACAGGCAATTAGAGAAGATAATACATAATGACAGCCAATTCTTCGACCAAAAAGCATCACCTAACTATTGATGGTAGGGGGTTAGCTCAAGGGTTACTTGAACAATTTAAACTGCAGGTGCAAGAATTGTCTTTGCATCATAAAATCATTCCTGGTTTGGCGGTTATTCTGGTTGGAGACGACCCGGCAAGCCAGCTTTATGTGGCAACCAAAACGCAACGCGTGCGGCAAATGGGAATCAAGTCGCAGGATTTTTATTTACCTAAGCAAGCCAAAATGCCTGATCTGCAACAGTTGGTACAAAAGTTAAACAATGATCATGCCATCCATGCGATTTTAATTCAGCTACCCTTGCCCGACCATTTATCATCGCGCCAAATAATTGATTTAATCAATCCAGCAAAAGATGTTGATGGGCTGCATAGCCAAAATGTTGCCTTTTTGGCAAATGGTCAGCCAAAGATTATTCCATGTACCCCTGCCGGGTGCTTATATTTGTTGCAGCAGGTTTTTCCCGCCGGCATCTCTGGAAAAAATGTTGTGGTAATTGGCAGGTCACATCTGGTCGGACGGCCAATGGCTTGGCTTTTAATGCAACAAAACGCAACGGTAACAATAGCCCATCGTTATACCAAGGATTTAGCACTACACTGTCAGCGGGCTGATATTATTATTGCTGCAGCGGGTTCGGCCGGATTGGTAAAAGGTGGGTGGGTTCGGCCTGGTGCCGTGGTTATTGATGTTGGTATCAACCGCCTTCCAAACCCCAATGCCGCACGCGGATATGATTTGCTGGGTGATGTTGCTTTCGATGAGGTCCAAGGTAAAGCTGCGGCAATAACACCAGTACCTGGTGGTGTTGGACCGATGACAGTTGCTTTTTTGATCCATAACACGATAAAACTTTGCTACCAAAGCCTGGAAAAGCCGTACCCGAACATTTTAAAAATTTAGAATACTATCTTTTAAGCTTCATTTAGCCTCAAATGCCTATATAGTCGGCGTTCCAGCAAACGAAATATTCCACTAATAACATAGGTTGTAACCAAATAAATAACCGCAATTGCCAGATAGAAACTATAACTGGCATAAGTGCGGCTAATTAGGTTTTGGGCTGTGGCAGTTAGGTCCATCAATGTGATTGCCCCGACCAGCGCACTGGCATGCAGCATCTGGATAACTTCATTTGAATAGGCCGGTATCATCAGCCTTAATGTTTGTGGAAGAGTGATTCTGCGAAAAAGCAGCCACCGCGACATGCCAAACGATTTTCCCGCTTCAATCGCACCTTGGGGTATGTTCCGGATTGCGCCGCGAACAATCTCTGCGGTATAGGCAGCCGTGTTAAGAGTTAAGGCAATCAAAGCGCACCAATAAGCTTGACTTAATATTGCCCAAAGAAATGAATCTTTAATCCAGCTTATTTGACTGCTACCGTAATAAATCAGGTAAATCTGAATAAGCAGTGGGCTACCACGAAAGATAAACATGTAAGATTGGGCTAAATACCGCAACAGATGATAGCGGGATAAAGCTGCAAGACCACAGATAAAAGCCAGGAAAAAACCCACAAATAAAGATAGTGCCACCAACTCGATGGTTAGCCAAGCACCATTCAGCAAATCGGGAAAATATTGCCAAACAAGCTGGAAATCCATTAATTATAACCTTTCCTTCGGTCGGGGTGGCTTTTATGCTCGAGATACCGAATCAGCAAAATAGAAATTGCGGTAAGTCCCAAATAAATTAAAGCTGCAATGCTATAAAAAGTAAGAGGGTCACGGGTTGCGCCTGCTGCAATCCTGCTTTTGCGGGCTAATTCTTCAAGACCAATTAAAGAAACAATTGCTGTTGATTTTAATAAGACCATCCAAATATTCCCCAAAGCGGGTAAAGAAAAACGCCACATTTGCGGTATTAGAATACGCCACCCAACAAGCCAGCGGCTCATGCCACACGCATAGGCAGCTTCGATTTGCCCTTTGGGAATAGCTTGAAACCCACCCCGGAAAGCTTCTGTTGCATAGGCACCATACACAAAACCAAGTGTTAAACACCCTGCCATGAAGGGGCTGATCTCGATAAAACCTTGTGGTTCTGCCCACAATGAAATAATAAAAGCCAATAATTGAGCACCCTGAAAATATAAAATCAGTAATAAAACATATTCTGGAATCCCACGGATAATCACCGTATAGCAACTGGCGATAAAATTAACGATTTTTGATCGGGTCAGTTTTGCATAAGCAGCAATAAGCCCAAAAAAAAGGGCAATTGCGAACGAAGTTACGGCGATTAGGACAGTCATAAAAAAACCATCCCAAAGCATCCATCCATAAGCGGAAATATTCTGCATCAGGCGCCAATAAAGAAAAAAGGGGTTTTGTACAAACCCCTTATATTAGAAAAACTATTGACCAAATACATCAAAATCAAAATACCGGTCATTAATTGTTTTGTATGTACCATCAGCACGGATTGCTTTAATGGCTTCATTAAACGATTTTAATAGCTCAGTTTCACCCTTACGCATAGCAGCACCAACACCATTACCAAGAATATCTTTGGGTTCTGTATAGCTTGGGCCAATGAAAGCATAATTCTGCCCATTTGTGGTTTTCAAAAAACCATCATTAACAGCAACGCTATCGGCCAAGATTAGGTCAACGCGTCCACCAATTAAATCCAGAAAGGAATTATCCAGTGTGTCATAAAGGACAATTTCAGCTTGTGGAAACAACTTACGCAAGAAGTTCTCGTGAATGGTTGCGCGCTGCACACCAACACGTTTACCGGCAAGCCCGCTTGCAGATATCTCAAAATCACTGCCTTTTTTCGCTACAAAGCGGCTTGGTGTGTTTAAATATTTATCGCTAAAATCAACCCGTTGTAACCGTTCTTGGGTAATTGACATACCAGCCATAATTACATCAAATTTCTTTGCTAATAGGGCTGGAATAAGACCATCCCAATCTTGAGTAACTATCTCGCAAGTGGCTTGCATCTTTTGGCACAATGCTTGGGCAAGATCAATTTCAAAGCCCTTGAGCTGACCCGTTGCATCAATATAGTTAAAGGGTGGATATGCACCTTCGGTTGCAATACGAATAGTTTTCGTTGGGCTAGCTTTTTCAAAACCTGCCCATTGTTTTAGTCTGGAAAATTCATTGGGGTTAATATAAAAATACGCCCCAGCTGCGGCTATCACCACAACTAAGAAAAACAAGACTTTTTTCACAGTATATCTCCTAGATAAAAATTATAGTGGGTAATTTATTAATCGCAGTTAACTTGCTAGGACCACTTTACACTGGCAAGAAACTGTCTGCAACGTTCTGTTGCAGGCGAAAGAAAGATTTGTTCAGGATGTCCTTGCTCGGCAATGACACCTTGATCCAAAAAAACAACTTGTGACGCAACTTCACGCGCAAATTTCATTTCGTGGGTGACAATAATCATTGTTCGCCCCTCTTGTGCTAATTGCTGGAGCACCCGTAAAACCTCGCCAACCAGCTCGGGATCTAGTGCTGATGTTGGTTCATCAAGCAACATAACTTTTGGCTGCATTGCCAATGCCCGGGCAATTGCAGCACGCTGTTGTTGGCCACCAGACAAATGGCTAGGATAGGCATGTGCTTTTCCACTGATACCAACCTTATCCAAAAGAGCCATTGCCTCATCAACTACTAATTTCTTTGGTTTTTTTAAAACATGAATGGGTGCCTCAATAACATTTTCAAGAATTGTCATATGTGACCATAAATTAAAATTTTGAAAAACCATTGCTAGTTTGGCACGAATACGGTCCACTTGATGACGATCGGCTGGTTCTTGGTAACCGCGGGGTTTGGGGCGCATCTGAACCCATTCACCATCAACAAAAATCTTGCCATCATCTGGAATTTCCAGCAAATTCATACAACGCAAGAAGGTACTTTTACCTGATCCACTGCTGCCAATTAAGGTAACAACATCACCTTGGCGCGCCGAAAGCGAAACACCCTTAAGCACTTGGTTGGTTCCAAATTTTTTACGAATATTATCGGCAACAATAATGGGTTCTTGATTCATGAGATAACATTGGGTCAATTGTAAAAAAAATCTTGATCAACCATTCATGACGCAGGATCGCAACGGGTGCAAGAGGTATTTTGATCAATTTATCTGTAAATATTGTTAATGTATCTAAAGCATTTTTAGGGTTTGGCACCAAGGCGTTCCAAATGACGGTTAATAACATCGACCCATGCACCTATCGCACGCACATTATCCCGTAGCTGGCGCAGTTCGGTAATTGCCTGGTCGATATTTCCAAGTTCAGCCTTAATCAGTGCCTGATAAAAAAGGGCCCGCGGGTTACGTTGATCAATCTTTAAAGCTTTTTCTAATAAAGTAGCGGCGTTGTTATCGCGCAAACCATAAAGATTTACGCGTGTTTCGGCAATTAAGGCATAATATTCAGCAGGCAAAATAAAATTTTGTTGCCGAGCAAGTACATCTAATTGTTCATAGTAAAATAATGCTTCCTGATATTTTCCTAGTGCTCGGTAACTATCTGCCAGGATATAAACTGCTTCTATCTGGCTTGGGTTATTTTTAACAAACGCTTCTAGCTCGATAATTGCTTGATGCAATTTAGCTGTTGCTGGGGGTGTTTCAGGTTGTCTTAGCAAATCTGGACGGCCAACATAAAGATACAACCCAACAACGCTTGTTATCAAAAAGAATAGGCCAAGTTTTAAGGTTGTACCAACTTCTTTAATCAGACCAGCTACAGCAGAAATATCAGGCTTATTCGTTAATTTTCTTAATGGCCTGATTAAAATGACAATCGTACAAAATAAAATGCTAAAAACGAGAATCCCGAAAACAGTAAATTCAAGCATCTTAAGTATCCCGGTTTAAGCGTTGTGCCTGTTGGATACGTCGAAAAACAACGTATCCACCACCGATTAACACAACAAACGGTAAAATCCACAATAAATAGGTACGCCCTGTAAATGGCGGATGAAATAAAATTGCATCCCCATATCGATCTTTGAGAAAGGCAATAACCATTTCTGGTTTTTCACCCAGGCTTAATCGTTCCAGAATAAGAGCCCGCATATCGGCCGCTAATTCGGCTGGCGATTCGGCAAGTGACTGACCCTGGCAAACGGGACAGCGTAGTTCTGTATAAAGTTGGTAAGCTTGTTGCTGAATTAGCTGGGGCGATAGGGGTTGCTGCGCTTTAATAAGTGCAGATATAAAAGCTATTCCAAGATATAGAACAAAAACCATAAACACCAGGCGTTGCCAATGTATGTTACTTTGCATACTTATCTATTCTCGTTTAAAAGGGGTATAATTTTATCGCGAATAATTGCGTCATTAAGTGGGCCGGCATAGCGGAAAATAATTTGCCCGTTTCCGTCAATGAAAAAAGTTTCTGGAATGCCCGAAATCCCAAAGCTAATGGTTGTTCGACCATTGTTATCTTGTAAAGTTTCAATATATGGATTGCCTAAAGATTCAAGAAATTGCCGTGTGTTTTCTGGTTTGTCGCGATATGCAATCCCAATGATGGGAATGTTACGTCTATGAAGCGCCATTAATAGTGGGTGTTCTTGCCGGCAGGGGGCACACCACGATGCAAAGAAATTAACAACAAGCGGTTGCCCGGCAAAGTCTTGTAATTTTACAAGTTTATCTTGATCATAAAGGGAAGGAAGAGAAAAATTTGGGGCTTTTGCTCCAACCATTTCCTGCGGTTGTTTAATCGGTTGTTGTTGAAGCAAAGCATAGCCAAGGTACAAAGCGAGTATAGAAAAAATTAACAAG
Source organism: Alphaproteobacteria bacterium (assembly GCA_016794225.1). Lineage (GTDB taxonomy): Bacteria > Pseudomonadota > Alphaproteobacteria > JAEUKQ01 > JAEUKQ01 > JAEUKQ01. The sequence goes on from JAEUKQ010000002.1 coordinate 29,483, forward strand.
GGAAGTACAAAAAACAAACGATTCTTCATGGTTTAAAGTGCCTTTGTTTCTATAACAGAAGGGGTAGCTGATGGTGTATGTCTAAGGTGTTTTATGGAAGCAATTAATCCAACCAGTCCCCCTATAGCCATTAAAACAACCCCCAGCCATAACCATGTCATTAAGGGATTGATGTAAAACCATATCTTCCAGGATGGGTGGTTAAAGTTTTCTTGGGCAATGGCTGCATATAAATCATATCTTAAGGTTGCAAAAATCGCTGCTTCAGCTGTAAACATCTGTTGAGAAGGGAAATAGCGTTTTTCCGGGTATAAATTGGCAATTTTTTGGGTGCCTTGAAATAGTCCCAAGGTAATTTTTTCGCCGGTAAAATTTGGGCCTTTAATATCTTTTTCTTCTTCGACAACAAGGCGATAGTTCCCTAAAGATAATTGATCGCCAATTGAAAGTGTTTCGACAATCTCGCTTTTCCAAGCCGCGTGACCAGCCATAGAAATAACTGTAATACCTAAGCCAATATGGGCAAGTATCATGGCATATTCGTTTAGGGTAATGGACACAAAATCCTTGATAAGACGCATTCCCAACCACCAAAGCGCCGACAATACTATTAAAATTCCACCTGTAAAGGTCAATATGCTTATGATTGACCCAGGTTTTAGCCAAAAAATAATAAAACTGATTATTAGTGATATTGCGCATACAGGCATTAGGTTTTTAATAGTTTTTAACCAATGCCCAGCACGCCAGGGAATAAAGGGTATAAAAGCCATTAGTATCAGCAAAGGTATAAAAATTGGTACAAAAGTTTGATCATAATAAGGTGGACCAACCGCAACGGTTCTTGCACCAATTGCCTCTAAAATAACCGGATATAACGTACCAATTAAAACTGTACCCATGGCGGTAAGCAACAATAAATTATTAAACAAAATACCGGTTTCACGACTTACTGAATTAAAGTAAATATTATTAAAAAAGCCCCCCCCGTATTTGGCAAAAATAGTGAAAGCCCCCCCAATGGTAAGCCCAAGAATCACCAAAATAAAAATACCGCGCCAGGGGTCGGTCGCGAAACTATGGACCGATATAACCAGCCCAGAACGTACCAAAAATGTACCAAGCAAGCATAAAGAGAAGCTTGTGATAGCAAGCAACACAGTCCAGTTTTTGAAGCCATCACGTTTGGCAAGTACGCGGAGTGAGTGTATAAGAGCTGTTCCTGTTAACCACGGTAGAAGAGAGGCGTTTTCAACAGCATCCCAGAACCACCAGCCACCCCACCCAAGTTCATAGTAAGCCCAGTGACTACCAGCACCAATTCCCACTGTTAAAAAAACCCAAGAAATCAAAACCCAGGGGCGTAACCAGTTAGCCCATTCACGGTCGATTTTTTGGTGCAGCATTCCTGCTATTGCAAATGAAAAGGCGATTGAAAAACCTACATATCCCATATACAAGGTTGGTGGGTGTAGCGCTAAGGCTGGGTCTTGTAATAACGGATTTAGGGCAGCACCCTGAAATGGTGGTGGAGAAAGACGTTCAAATGGGTTCGACGATAAAATAATAAAGATTAGAAAAAAAGCGGCAATAAGTCCCTGGCATGCAAGGGTGGTAATCCTGAAATATTCAGGTAAGCGCACAATTTTTAAGCTAATGGTAAAACTGAACAGCGAAAAAAGAAATATCCATAACAGTAAAGACCCCTCATGATTCCCCCAAGCACCGCTAATTCGAAAGAATAATGGTTGCTCTGCCGACGAATTGTCGGCAACGTTAAGCACAGACAGGTCGGTTATTATGTGCAGATATATTAATATGCCAAAAGAAAGCCCAAGAAATAAGAAATGTAACCGTACAGCCCACGGCACCATATGGTTGAAAGCTAATGACCACAGATTATTTTCCTCTTTATTTGCCTGTGCTATTCTTAAAAAACCACCAGCTTGAACGATGGCCATTGCCAGCGACATGATCAGAAAGAACTGTCCCAATTCTGCAATCATTTATGGGCCATCCTGTCCACGCCACAACCCTTTTTCTTCCATCTGCTTCTTTACAGATGCAGGAATGTAGTTTTCGTCATGTTTGGCTAAAATAAGTGTTGTGATAATTTCTCCTTGCGGTGAAAGCGTTCCCTCAACCACAACTCCTTTGCCCTGTTTAAACAGGCTAGGCCAATTTCCCTGATAATTTATGGTATTGGCCGTAATTTCATGTTCAAGATCAGTAATAACAAAACGTTCAATCATTCCTTGCGCATTATATTGCAGACTATTTGGTTTAACCAAGCCACCCACGCGTAATTTTTGGTTTTGGTTATTGAAAGAACCTTTCAAAATATCCGATGGTGTATATAAAAAAGCCGCACTCTGGTTAATGACGTTAATTAATAAAAACGCTGCCAAAGCAGCAATAGCAAAAATTGCCAAGAATAAGTATAAACGCTTTTTCTTATAACGGTTCATGATTTATTTGCGGTGTCATTCTTATTGTGTAAACGTTCAATCATGCTTAACGCTCGCCGCCGCCGGTAAAATTGCCGTATTACCAATACGGTAGTAGAAATCAATGTGATAGCGGTTAACAAATAAGCATATAAAACATAGTTGTCTAGATACATAAAAATTCCAACTGTAAATGGTTTAAGCAGCATTATTTATTTAAAGCACGTGTCTGCCAAATCAACCTGCAAAAATTTTTATCAACAGATTGAGGATCAAAAGAATCACCCATATATTTATAAATATAATTAACAATAAAACAATTATTAAGACAGCCTAATTTATTGTGCTTATATTTTAAAACCCAAAGAGGTGGCAATGCCGGTGCGGATATTACCAGATCACCTAATTAATATGATTGCTGCAGGCGAAGTTATAGAACGTCCTGCTTCAGTCATTAAGGAATTGGTGGAAAATGCCATTGATGCTGGGGCAAACCAGATTGCTGTAACATTAGAAAACGCCGGTAAAAGCCGTATAATTGTGCGTGATAATGGTCACGGTATGCTACCTAAAGATTTGGAACTGTCGGTTGAACGTCACGCTACATCAAAACTTGTCGATGATGATTTAAGTGTCATTAAGACTTTGGGATTTCGTGGTGAAGCCTTACCATCAATTGGTGCGATTGCCCGGTTGCAACTTATCAGCCGACCGCCCGAATCTGATTCTGCCTGGGAGATTAGTGTTGCGGGTGGAAAAAAAGGGACTTTGCAACCGGCGCGTGCGAACCCTGGAACAACAGTTGATGTGCGGGATTTGTTTTTTGCTATTCCCGCGCGTCTGAAATTTTTAAAAGCAGATACCACCGAGATCGCACATATTACTGAAATCGTTTGTCGATTGGCACTTGTAAACCCGCATATTGGTTTTACGCTGCACCATCATGAAAAGCTTATTCTACGCTACGCTAGAATTCAAGAACGCTTGCTGCCTACAAGTCCCTATCAACAAAGAGTTGAACAGGTTTTAGGTGTCGAATTTATTCAAAATAGCCGTTCAATATTGACCGAACGCGATGGCATGTCGCTTCAAGGTTTTATCAGTTTGCCGACTTATCATCGAACCAACAGCCAGGAACAATATATTTTTGTGAATAATCGTCCTGTGCGTGATCGGCAATTACAATCGGCTGTGCGTGTCGCTTACCAAGATGTTATTGCACATAATCGTTATCCTGCTGTTGTATTATATTTGGCAGTACCATCAGACCAGATTGATGTGAATGTTCATCCTGCGAAAACAGAAGTTCGCTTTCGTCAAGCCGATCGAGTTCGTTCGTTGGTTATTTCTGCAATCAAGTCGCGTCTGGTAGAACAAGATATTCGCACTGCCCCAATAATTACCCAGCAAGCTACGCCATATTTTAAATCGTCATTTTCGTCTAAGAACAATGGTTTTCCGGGGTTTATACTGGGTGAAAAGCCGTCTTCTTTTCACTGGCAGCAGAATCAACAGCAAGATGCTAAACCTGCAAACCAACCTTTTATTATGGCGGAGCAGCCTAGCCATGATCATGTTACGCATTCCACAAATTTGGTATCGCCCCATTTTTTGGGCAATGCAGTTGCACAGATTCACCGTACCTATATTATTGCGCAAACTGAAGAAAAGATGGTGATTGTTGATCAACACGCTGCCCATGAACGGCTGGTTTACGAAAAAATGAAGAATGCCTTAACAGATCAGGCAATCAAAAGACAATTGCTTCTCATTCCAGAAATTGTCAATTTGCCGGCTGGGCAAGCCGAAATGATTCTCGAAAAAGCCGATGACCTACAAAAATTAGGATTAACAATTGAATCGTTTGGCTTGAATACCATATTGGTACGCGAAGTTCCCGCAATGCTGATGGGGTTAAAAGTACCACAGACAATTATTGATCTGGCAGCGCAGATATATGAACAGGGGGATAGTTGGTTGTTGCAAAATCATCTGCATGAAGTATGCGGAACTTTGGCTTGTCATAGCAGCATCAGGGCTGGGCATACTATGACTGTTGCCGAAATGAACGCCTTGTTACGACAAATGGAAGAGACGCCAAATAGCAGCCAATGTAATCACGGTCGTCCAACCTATATTGAATTGCGTCGAGAAGATATGGAGAAACTGTTTGGGCGTCGCTAATAACGATAAAGCAACAATATAATAACATATGTGTTTAGCGTTGAAACTTTTTCTTTGCCTTCTGACGCGCATCGGCCAGATGTAGCCCTGCGGCAACCACCAGCCCGGCTACCATGATGCCTAATATAATATTGGTCCAAAGTCCAGGTGTAATACCAAACCCAATCACAAGGGCAATAATCGAAAACATAGCCGCACGGTCGCTTTTACCCATCGGGCCGTCATATTGCTTGGCAACACCGGCGACATGCGCGATCATGGCAAATAACTCGCTAATTGTCATGAGTACAATCAAAAGAATCATCAACCAAGCCTCAATACCGCCGATTAAAGCAAAAGGCATATATAAAATCACATCAGCAAAAATATCGCCTAATTCTGTTAAAACAGCCCCTAACCGCGATTGTTGGTTGTATTCCCGAGTTAACATGCCGTCGGTGGCATTTAACATGGTTTTTAATATTAAAACCACTGGAATTGCCAGCATGAAATAGGCAGAAAATGATGCCAATAAAACGGCACCTGCGCCACTTGCTGAAAGCATGAAACCAACCAACATAACCTGATTGGGCGTGGCTCCAGCCCGTGCCAAGCGCTGGACAAAAGGCCTTAAACGACGTTTAAAAATAGGCTTCAATTTTGGAAAAAGTGCCATTATTGCTTTTGTTCCACTTGATTTGTTATCATTGTTTCATGCCTGGTATAATCATTGCTGTATCATGGTGCCAAGTTTAGTTCTGAAATATATGTACATCAATATAATTTTTCGCTATGTTTTCATCTTTAACGATCAGCGTACTTTCAACTTCCGCAAGGTAGCGATTATTGCTGTTGTTGGCAAGAATGCGTCGTCGTAAGAACCTTAAAGCGATTGTGGAGATATTAAGAATGAGCTGGTTAACAAATTTTGTCCGGCCAAAGATTCAGTCAGCCAAAAAAATTGAAACCCCAGATAACCTTTGGGATAAATGCCCTAGCTGCAAACAAATGGTTTTTCATCGGGATTTACAGTCTAATCTTTTTGTTTGTCCAGCCTGTCAGTATCACTGGCGTATTGGTTTTAAACTAAGGCTTGAGAAGCTATTTGATCAGGGGCAATATCAGCGCAAGTCTTTACCAAAATTTGAAGCTGATCCGCTTAAATTCCGCGATCAAAAAAAATATGCCGACCGTCTTAAGGAATATCAAACCAAAAGTGGTGAAAATGATGCGTTGGTTGTTGCCGAAGGTACGGTTGGTGGACATCGCCTTGTTGTTGCCATTTTTAATTTTTCCTTTATGGGTGGATCAATGGGGATTGCCGTAGGTGAAGGATTATTGGCTGCGGCTGATGCCGCGGTTGCAAGCAAGGCTGCCTTGCTTGCAATACCTGCTTCAGGTGGGGCGCGGATGCAGGAAGGAATTTTGTCGCTTATGCAAATGCCCCGTTCGGTAATAGCCGTAGAAAAGGTAAAGAACGCTGGTTTACCATATTTAGTGCTATTAACCGACCCAACAACAGGTGGTGTTAGTGCTTCTTTTGCTATGTTGGGTGATATAACCATGGCCGAACCGGGCTCGATTATTGGGTTTGCCGGTGCACGGGTTATTGAAGAGACAATTCGTGAAAAATTGCCCGAAGGATTCCAACGTGCCGAATATTTGCAAGAACATGGAATGGTTGATTTGGTCGTTCATCGCCATGAAATACCGAAAACTGTGGCAAAAATTCTATCCCACCTTAACCCCGTGCGTACGACAGAATAATAATTTAAGCTGGTCTTTTGGGTTAGTACATGGTTCCGGCAACAACAGAAATACTTGAGCGGTTAAAAAAGCTGCACCCAAAAGTTATTGATTTATCGTTGGGGCGTATTAATCGGCTGTTGCGGGATCTTGGCAATCCGCACCACCGTCTTGCGCCAGTTATTCATGTGGCCGGAACAAATGGAAAAGGATCAACAGTTGCTTATTTGCGGGCTATTTTTGAGGCAGCAGGGTACCGCGTACATGCCTATATTTCACCACATCTTGTACATTTCAATGAACGCATTCGGCTTGCAGGGCAATTGATTGAAGATGGGTTGCTAGCCCAATTGTTAATGGAATGCGAACGAATCAATGATGGTAAGCCAATCACCTTTTTTGAAATAACGACAGCAGCAGCCTTTTTAGCTTTTGCGCAAACTAAGGCTGATATTGTGCTGTTGGAAACAGGCTTGGGCGGCCGTCTTGATGCAACAAATGTTATTGATCACCCACTGCTGAGCATTATAACGCCCATTTCATTCGATCATATGGCGTATTTGGGTAGCACATTAGCGAAAATTGCCAGTGAAAAAGCAGGAATTATGAAAAAAGGCGTACCCGCTGTTATTAGTGCCCAGCCAGACGAAGCAATGCAGGTTTTCACGGCAACAGCCAATAAATTGCAAATACCGGTAAGCCGTTGTGGTGTTGAATGGCAGGTATATGAACGCATCGCAGATTTTGTTTTTCAAGATGATCGTGGCCAACAAATATTTGCAAAGCCGATTCTGCCTGGCGCGCATCAGATACTTAATGCCGCAGCGGTGGTTGCTGCTTGTCAATATTTAACACCTTTTGATATAAAGAAAACACACATAGCGCAAGGATTCCAAAGTGCAGATTGGCCAGCCAGACTGCAAAAATTAAAGCGCGGTGTGTTAATTGAAAAATTACCGCAAGGTTGGGAATTGTGGTTGGATGGCGCACATAATCAGGGAGGAGGGCAGGTGCTTGCCAACTGGCTTGATCAGCAGGCTTTACGCCCTACATATTTAATTATGGGCATGATTAGTACCAAACAGCCCCACGATTTTCTGGCCTGTTTTATCAATAAAGTAAGCGGGGTACAAGTTATCCCGATTGATAGTGCCGACCACACCGCCTTTACACCATTTGACATTATTAAGTCCGCACAAAATTTAGACCTTAATATTGCCTCTGCTGCGTGCGCTGCAACCGCTTTGGATGAAATTATAAAATGTGAAAAACGGCCTTCTAGGGTCGTTATATGCGGGTCACTTTATTTGGCAGGAGAGGTTCTAAAAAACAACGAGTAGGAAATTATAAAGCATTCTTAAAACAAACACAAGAAATAATTATGGATATTTTTAGCAATTTCCCCCAATTTCTTGATAATTTGTCGTTTGATTGTCGGGATACCTACTGTATATTGTGGTTATCGTCTCATTGTGGGGCGATTTTATAAAAGGATCAAGGAAATGAACAAGAATCAAAAGCCAGCCGCAAAGCCAGCTGCAAAGCCAGCTGCTCCAGCCGGTGGCAAAAAGAAATAGTTATCTGAAAACATATCGTTTTTAGATCTTTTTTCTTAAAACCCCTGTTTCGGCAAGCTCCGACAGGGGTTTTTAATTTGTATTTTAGTAATCATCAACCAATTGATTCTGCGTTACAATATTTAAGACGCCCCTATTTGGGACAAAACTTTCCCACGTATGCAGAAAGCTAAATATAAAAACCACAAGCACAAAAACGGCTGTAAGTATATAGTCTGGTTAACCAGGCAATATAAAGAATTACCAAAACAATATAAAGGGGCAGAAAAGCAGGTTGGCTGGTTATGGTAAAACCCTGCGCCGGCAATTTTTGAAAATTGCACATAAACTATATTGCTAAAGGGGTACAATTTGTAAACCAGCGAATAGGTACCCCAGATAGCTTTCTAAGGTCATGCCCTTTGGATAACTGCCCCTTAGATGACGGATTGTATCCACTCAAGCAGTTTGGATTTAGGCATTGACCCAACCTTGGTTGCGGCAACTTGGCCATTTTTAAACAACATAAGGGTAGGAATACCGCGCACACCATAATTTTGGGGTGTGTTTGGGTTGTCATCAATGTTGATTTTGGCAATGGTAACTTTGTCTTGCAGTTGGCTTGCTATTTCTTCAAGTACTGGGGCAATTACCTTGCACGGGCCACACCAGTCGGCATAAAAATCGACCAAAACAGGCTTGCTTGCTTGTAAAACATCTTTCTGAAAATTATAATCTGTCGTCTTAATTGTCGCCATCATACACCTTTATATACATAATAATTTGTTTTTGCGGGATATTCACTGATAGATATAGGTATTTAGTAAATCATTTTCCAGTTCCATCAGCAATGGTTTTGCTGTCCAAAGCAAAAAACAGCGAATTTGATATTGTGGATATATTTGTTGCACCAGTGATAAATAGAACGCCATTTGCCGATAATATGCAACTGGCACAGATTTTGTGTCGCCGGGAGGTTGGTGGTGGGTTTTATAATCGATAATCCAAATATCACGGGGAAAAATGGCCAAACGATCAATCCGGCCGCTTATGTGTATTTTTTGGTTTTGATTTGTTGCTACCCAGCCTTGAATTGGAATTTCATATAAATTATCGGCCAATTGTAATTCTTGCCATAAGGTGCTGTGCACCAGATTGTTGATGTGGGATAGAATTTCTTGCTGCCGCATATTGGATAACCCCAAAGCGGGTTGTTGAAGAAAAGCCAAAGCCATTGGTTGGAATGCTGTATCGCCATGTTCGCTGGTTAATTGCAATAATTGATGGATCAGTTGTCCGCGCTGGTACAAAGACTGCTGCTCTTCCACAAGCAGTGGACTAATCAAATTGCCTGATTCTTCATGGCTGGGTAAAATGGTCGCAACAGAAAGATTCTTTTCAACAATCTTTTTTTGCCACCAATCGGGCAATGGGGAAGAAGGCAATAAAGGTACTGTTGCATGAGATATAGGGGTAACTTGGGGGGTTTCTAGCCGCAATCCAATGTCATTATGATTCCAAAGTGTGTCAATTGTTGTCATAGCAAATGGCTGGGCTACCGGCTTAAGTCCGTGCCAAATAAAGTTATAACACCAATCAGTGGATGATTTTGCCGGCACCCCGGCAATATACAAACGATCTTCGGCGCGGGTCATAGCCACATATAATAGTCTTTCTTGTTCTTGCCGCTGCTTTTGTTCCAGTGTGGCACGCAATTTTTGTTGTTGGACGCTGTCATAATCTTTGCCAGCCAATAACATGGGCAATATATGAGTGCTGCTAGGGTGATCCCAGATAATTTTTGTTTGAGAATTATTTTCAAAACCTGAACAAGGCAAGAAAACAATTGGTGCTTGTAATCCCTTAGATCCGTGAATGGTCATCAAACGCACTTGATTAAGAATCGGTTGTTCTAAGTCGCGCTTAATTTCAATTTGGCCTGTTTCAATATGATCAATAAATTCTTGAAGTGTTCCAGGTTTTTGTTCGGCAAAATTTAACGATAGGGCCATAAATTCATCGATAATATCCAAGGTTTCTATCCCATGATCATCAACCAGCTTTGACTTAAAACCCAACTGTTCTAGCACGTAAGAATAAAACTGAAAGGGGTGCCGATCTTGACCGTGCATCAGCTGGTATAACAATCCAACAATTGGTTGATATGCTGTGTGCTGGCGGGCATGTTGTTGCATCTGTTCCCAAAGGCTTGCTGGCCGATGGTAACAAAGATCAAACAGCTGGTCTTCGCTAAGCCGTGCAAGCGGACCTTTAAGAATCACAGCAAGGTTAAAATCATCGCCGGGTAGCAAACAGAACTTGCCCAAAGCTATTAAATCCTGAATTGCCAAATGTTCTTGCAGTTTTAGACGGTCTAGTCCCGCAGCTGGAATTTGGTATGATTGTAAAGCTTTTAAAATAGGGTCAATCAAAGGCTTGCGTCTGGCAAGCAAAATCATAATGTCGCGTGCTTCGATAGGTCGTCCTTTTGATGCCAATACTTCGCCCGACAACATTTGCTTAATACGTTTTGCAAGAATGTCGGCATAAGCTTGTTCAGCTGGTATTCCCGATGCTTTTATAACTGGCCATAATTCTACCGTGCCACCTTGACCAAGCCGTTGGGCTTGATGCTGGATTGTAAAACCCCCTTGTTTTAATAAAGAATCTTGTTGGTTGAAGACGGCATCAACGGCTTGAAGAATGGCGGGTGTTGAGCGAAACGAGATATGCAAATCGACACTGTGCCATGTTTGCCCCGATCTAATGGTATAATCCTGAAATCGCTGATTAGCTTGGGTAAACTCTTGCGGTTCGGCTTGCTGAAAACCGTAAATAGATTGTTTTATGTCGCCAACGGCAAAAATGGTACGCTGATCAGGGCGTTGGCCTTGGCCAGAAAAGAATTCGCCAACAATTGTTTCCATCATTTCCCAAAGATCGCGGTTTGAATCCTGTGCTTCGTCGATCAAGACGTGGCTAATTTGATTATCCAGCTTATAAAGGACCCAGGAAATGGCGTTAGGGCTTAGCAAGAAATGGCGTACATGGTGCACCAAGTCGTGATAATCAAGTGCCATCAATTGTTGTTTTCGCAGGCGGTAATGCTGATCAAAGTAACGGTATATTTCAAGCATAGCACCTGTTAATCGGATTGAGCGGTGATGATTCTGTTGGGCGTTAAAATCAAGGCAAAACTTTGTTTCTTGCTGAAACAGCACATATTCATCAGTTGATAAATTGCCTTTTGCGAACTGAGCGCGTGGTTTTCGTTTTTGGGTTAGAAAGATCGTGCTGTATTTTTCCCATAATTGGTTATCAGAATCGATATAAGTCAGCCAATCATGAAGACTTGCCAGAGTTTTGGATTCAAAGCTCGTACCGTTTGTTTTCGGGAAAGTTACCAAAGCTTTTTTCAAACGATCCCGGGTTTGATGTATGAATTCTGCAAGTAATTCGGCATCTGTTTTTTCGGGATTAAATTGATGGTGTTCGTATAAACTGGCGATAATAGCGGTGATTGAACCATAACGGCTAATCGCAGCTTCCATAAAACGTTGATTTTGGTGTAAATGGACAATCAGGTCAAAAAATGTTTTCCAGCTATATTGTTTTGATATTAGGCGCAGGGCAGCCATACTGGAATCATTGGCTTGTTGCCGAATCATATTTAATGCGTCTTCGATTGCCTGATTAACGATGGTACTGGCTTCTGCACCTTCAATAATCCGAAATCCTGGGGCAATTTGTGCTTCCAGTGGAAAACGTTCAAGTAAATTTTGGCAAAAAGAATGAATGGTTGAAGCCTGTAGCCCGATAGGATCATCGATAACCTGAAAGAATAATTGCCGTGCGCGCACAATATCCGCTTGACTTGGGGAAGTGCCAATCAGCAACTCAAGGTCTTGGCGCAATAATTCAAGTGGCCGTACAGACCATGATAACATGCGTTCAAGTAATCGGTTTACCATCTCTGATGCTGCAGCTTTGGTATAAGTTAAGCACAAGACACCCGAAATTTTTGTTCCTGATAGCAATAAGCGTAAAACACGGTCGGTTAATACCTTGGTTTTACCTGTTCCAGCCGAAGCAGAAACCCAGGCAGATGTTTTGGGGTCTGCTGCCAGACGTTGGTTTTTTAAGGCTTGCTTCCATAAGTTTTCTGGGGGATTAGTCGTATTCATCCTGGCCTTCTGTTTTGTCGCTACTCCAGCTATCGAACCTTGATAAAAGCTTATAATACTCTCTGGCATTGTTTTGATGCTGATATGCGTATGCTGCGGGTGTTTCGTTGTAATATTGCTGTAGCAGTTCGTATAACAAACGCTGAATATTTTGGCTGATGGGTGCTTCGTTGGTTGTGATACTTAATAAAGGTTTTGTTTTAAATTCGGCACCTAAATTGTAGATGACAAGCTCATCAACAGGGCAAGCGGGTACGTTGGCAAAGAAACCCCCTTCGGCAATCAGTAATTCAATAGGCAGCTGACATTCATGTCCCTTAAGGATACTGTCTTTCGTGGGCGATTTTCCTGTTTTATAATCAATAATGCGAAGCAAATTATTAGATAACAAATCAATTCGGTCGGCACGCGCCTGTAAAATAAAAGAATGGTTGTTTACTGTGAATGTAATCTGGCCATTAACTTCGTGAAATGATTGGTTAATGTTCGGACGATTGCGTTCTTCCTGATGCCACAGCCAGTCAAGAACGGGCTGAAAATGCAGCCACCAAAAAGCCCATGTTTGACCGCGCTCTAGGTATGGTTCAAAGTTTTTCCGGGCAATTTGCTGAAAATCATGGTAAGATTGGCTTGTCAAATTGTTGGGATAAAGTTTATTAAACTGGTATAATGTTCGGTGCACAATCGAACCCCGAACGCTGGCATCTGGTTCTTTATCAAGCGCTGATAGGGGTGATAATTTCAATAAACGCCGGCAATAAAATTCATAAGGATTATCAATCAACAATTGTACATCGCTAACTGAAAGACGTTTGGGGCGAATCTGAACTGCCGGGCAGGGTAAAGGTGGGGTATGTTTGGTGCTAGCTGTTGGTTTGGGTGTCAATTGTTGTTGCCACTCTAACCAATGTGTTTCGGTTAAACTACTCTGAAACTTTGCCTGTGCCAATGCTTGCAATCTTTGTAAAAAGCGCGATGGCCGTGTGGGGGTTCCATCAACTTTAATAGAACGGGTTAAAAAAACATGCTTTGCTTGGCAGGTTTGAATGAAATCAAAAGCCATCTGGCCTATTGTTTCTTGCGCTTCAGGAAGCCCTAACTGCTGGCGCAAACGGTTGTTTAGCCATGGATCTGACGGCACGGTACCGGGCCACTGCCCTTCGTTAAGTCCAGCTAGTATAACGGTATCTGCCTGCTGTAATTGTGCTTCTAAAAGTCCCCAAATATAAAGACGTGGATTAAAGCTTAGCTGGGGATATATGGTTTTTTCTTGGAACAAATCGCTTAAAATATCGGGATAATGCTGTGGAGAAATAAGAACATCCGCCATTCCAGGTTGCATAAGTTCGGCCATCATATTGGCCGCAGCTTCGCCTGCCTCACCAGACCATAGGGTGCTTGCAGATTGATTATGGCCGCAAGACAACCATTCGGCAAACATGCAGTGCGCCTGCACCAGTGTTCTTAATGGTACAGTATGTTCTTTAAGAAGATAACCAAGTTTTTCTGAACCTTGTGCCAGTGTTTCTAAAAAAAGAACCAACCGATTGCCATTTTTAATTTGTTTAGAAGCTTGAACTAATAAAGGGATATTTGCTGAAAATCCCTGGCGCAGCAGGCGTTTTTCAAGATCACGGGTTAATCGCAGGAAAAAAGAACGGCGGCGACCTGCCTGGCTAAACGGATGTTTAAGTGCCGCAAGCAATACTGCACTTTGAACATCCGGTTGAAGCATCATTGCAGTCAGACGCAAATATTTTCCAACATCTGTCTGGTGCAGTGCTTGACCAGCCGAGTCATCAATTATAATACCCCAACGGTTTACTTCAAGACGCACGCGCAAAGCCAGCTGACGATCGGGTGTTACAAGAGCAATTTTTTCCGATTTCTTTTCTAAACTATCACGGATAATCAGGGAAATAACCTGGCTTTCTTCGCGTAAACCAGGGCATTCAACCAGCTGTATATAGTTTGTTAACCTACCATCTGCTTGGAATACGGAGGATTGTGACAGGGGATAGGCAGATAAAAATTGTTGGGGATGATCCCAATCGCTAATCAGGGAAGATGGGCGCATGGCCAATTCTAAAAACTGCAATCGGGTGTCGGCCATTAAATCTGGCGATGATTGTTCTATTACAGGCCACGGTTTTAAATCTGCCAAATCTTGTTTTAGAAAATCCAGCAGTTTAAATAGCTGATAATAGGGGTGTGTTGGCGCCTGACGGATTTCTTGTTGTAGCAGAGGGGTTTGGCTATTCTGGAAAGAAGGTAATATAATGAACCCTTGTGGTAAGTTTGTAATAGCTGATAATAGCTTTAAAACACCTGGTGTTGGTCGTGGCATACCACCCACCAGCACAGGTCCTGTTGGTATATGTTGTTGCCAAAGATTGGACAGAATATCAAGTGATTGTTGGTGAAGTGTTTCTGGGTTTTCCGAGCCTTCTTCTATAAGAATTTGGGGCCAAAGATTGCGTAAAATGTTTAAAAATTTCAGGGTTTTTTGCCAATGTTCGGCAAAGTCGGTGTCGACAATAGTATCCAATCTGTGCCAATCTAGGTTAAAAGCCACCGATTCTGCTAACAAATGCGCTAATGATTTTGACAAAAGTAATGCATGACGCAAATTATAAGCACCTGCTTCAATAAATCCAGCTTGTGTAATCAAGCGTGCCAGCAAGAAATGACGGCGCATATAGTTTATAGAAGGTTTTAACGGGTGTTTAGTCAAAAATTTTGGCAGCAATCCAGGGATCGGTGTATTGGGCTGAATGTCACCAATTGGCTGAATGTGTGGTAACAGAATGGCGGTATTATGTTGGCTTTTTTCAAGCAAGCTTGTTTGCAGAAGGCGGCAGGATCGACGGTTCGGTAAAAATACAATACCCTTTGACATAGCCAAGGGGTTTTTAGCCGTTTCGGCCAAAATATAATCCGCTAATAGATCAATCGTTGAATAGCCAGCGGGTGTATAATATATGCCCATACTTTTTGCTAGTTTTTCGGCCTAGTTGCGTGTTAAATTGGTGTGGTGCTGGCTTAGGTAAGCTTCGACCGCAAGAATATCTTGAGGGCTGCTGATATGCAGCCAGGTTCCATCGTGGCGTACCCCAAATAAGCGCCCCTGGGCAATAGCCCGATCATATAATACATTCAGCGAAAATGATCCGTCGGGGCTATCTTGAAATAACCGAGGATGTATAATTTGGATGCCGCTAAAAACAAAAGGTGCAATCTCGTCGTCTTGACGGCGTTTTAGGGAACCATCCGCATTTAAATGAAAATCACCAGATCCCTGATAACCAACTGTTTTGGTTACTGGTTGCAGCAGAAGTAGAACATCCATTGTTTTATTATTCCAATGACTGGCAAGGTTTAATAAGCTATTTTGGCCACCATTAAACCAAATGATTTTACCATTGATAACATAAAATGGTTGTGTCCCAATCATTGGTAAGGCTTGTTTAACACCACCACCAGTTTCCAATATAGTTTTTTCTTCACTTATTTGAATGTTAAAATGCTTCGGTTGTTGTTCTAAATACGTTTTAACAACCGTGCCCAGGTGGTGGGTATTTACAATAATTTGTTTTAGGCTAATCTCTTTTAGCCGCTCTAAAATATGCCCAAGAATAGGCTTTCCCATAATCTGAACCATGGCTTTTGGTGTGTGATTTGAAATTGGCCGCAATCTGGTGGCATAACCAGCCGCAAGAATCATGGCTGTTTGAATCGAGGGAATATTCTTGGAATATGATTTAGACATGCTTTTCTACCTTTTGTTTCGGTTCAGGAAAATAATTGGCAAACCATTGTTGTAAAGGGCGCATATGTGGTTCTTTCAGTGTTGTTTGCAACTGCCCCCAAACACGGGGGATAAATTGTAAATAACCAGGTTTATTATCGCGGCGATACAAACGAATAAAAGTTCCTAAAATGCGTGTATGGCGTTGAGCACCCCAGAAAGCGTAGGACTGGTTCAAATATTCACGTTCGTTTTTTGGGAAGGTATCCAAAAAATATTTTTTTAATTGATGTGCCATTGGTCTTGGTACATCCCGCCTTGCATCGTCAAGCAGTGACATGCAATCGAAAACGGCCGATCCACGAACAGCATCTTGAAAATCAAGCAAACCACAAGCTTTAATGCCCGCGCGGTTGGGCAAAAGCATTAAATTATCAACATGAAAATCAAAATGCGTTAGGGCGTGTTTGCCAACCCTAAAATCATCAAACATTTTTTGCCATAAGCTAATAAAGTCATGACGAACATGCTGTTGCACTGGTTCTTGGTATATTTCAGGCCAATACCAATCAAGAAAAACCTGAACCTGGTTTAAGACCTTTAAATGATCAAAATCGGGTAGAAGTGATATAATATTAGCGGTTGATTGCTGGTATAGATGGATTAAAAGATCAACCGCTAATTGATATAAATCCTTCTCAGGATAGCCTGATTGCAGAAGACGCGTGTAGGTATTATCACCAAAATCTTCCATGATGATTAGTCCTTGCTGCTGATCTACGGCATAAAATTGGGGAACTGAAACGCCCATGTTCGACAAAATTTTGGCAATTCCTAAAAATTGGTCAACCCGTTCTTTAGGAGGAGGGGCATCCATCAGGATAGCGGGTGGTTTGTTGTTACGATGCAAACGTTCGTACTGACGAAATGATGCATCACCAGATATTTTTTGTCGTATTGCGCCTTGCCAACCTTGTGTATCAAGAAAAAGTTGAATTTGATGATCACGTTCTGTCTGTTTTACCATGGTTTTGTACCTAAGGTTAATAGTTGATCAGCCCACGCACGGGACCCACAAATTTGTACCTGACGGTGGTTCGGTAATTTGGCGAAATCGATTCGGACATCAAGCCGATCGTCTGGTAAAAGATGTCCAAGTCGTTCAGGCCACTCAATAAGTACAAGGCTGTTATGCCAGGCTTCTTCAATCGATAGTTCTAGGACTTCTTCAGGATGCTGTAGGCGATAAAGATCAAAGTGCCAAACATCGAATAATGTACTGCAATAGGTTTGTACCAAGGCAAATGTTGGGCTTGGAATTTCACCAGCATCGGGTACAAGAGTTTTAATCAAACTTCGGGCAAAGGTTGTTTTGCCAACCCCTAAATTACCCCATAAAGCAATTACCTGACCAGCTTTACAAATACCAGCAAGTTTTTGTGCGATTTGGTATAAGTCGTGAAGCGACAGGGAGTCAAATTTTTGTAATAATGGTAAAGAAGTGAAGTTTGGCATTGGTTATTCGTTAATTGATCATATAATTCAAAGTTAAATTGTGATGACATCATAGATAGATTATCGTCATAATGGCATCAATAATTTTAAAAAAGGGAATTCTTTATTAATGATAACTGCATTAAGTGATGTATTAATTATTGGTGCTGGGCCGGTTGGATTATTTAGCATATTTACCTGTGGCATGCAAAAATTACATTGCCAGGTGGTTGATGCGCTTGAAATGATTGGTGGGCAGTGCACCGCACTTTATCCTGAAAAACCTATTTATGATATCCCTGCATATCCAAAAATTACAGCTGCGCATTTAATTGAACAATTGCACCAGCAAATTCAACCGTTTAAGCCAATTTTTCATTTAGGACAGCAGGTGCAAGAACTGACGCGTCATGGTTCGTATTGGCAGGCAGTTACCAGTAAAAATGTTAAAATTCAGGCAAAAACAGTTATTATTGCAGCGGGTGTTGGTGCATTTGGGCCTAACCGTCCCCCGTTACCTGATATTACTAGTTACGAAGGAAAAAGCGTTTTCTATCATGTTCAACAGCCGCAGCAATTTTTAGGTGCAACAATTGCGATTGCTGGTGGGGGTGATTCGGCATTGGATTGGACAATTAATTTAAGCCCGATTGCCAAAAAAATATATTTAATTCACCGCCGGTCAAAATTTCGCGCTGCTCCGGCCAGCTTGGAGCAGTTAGACGATTTAGTACGCAAGGGTAAGGTCGAGTTAGTCGTTCCCTATCAACTGCAAAAATTACAGGGTGCAGGGGGGCAGTTACAATCCGTATTTGTTGAAGATATGGATGGAAACACGCGTCACCTGCCTGCGCAGATATTGCTGGCTTTTTTTGGCCTTTCAAGCCAACTTGGTCCAATTGCTGATTGGGGGCTTTCGCTACATCAACACCATATTCAGGTTAATCCACAAAATTGTTCAACCAATCAACAAGGTATTTATGCAGTCGGTGATATAGCGGCATACCCAGGTAAATTAAAACTGATTCTCAGTGGTTTTAGCGAGGCAGCAAGCGCCGCACACGCAATACGTCAATACTTGCATCCTGATGAAGCCGTGCATTTTGAATATTCGACAACATCGGGCGTTCAACCGTTATCTTAAGTTGGAAGTTTTATCACCTTCAAGACGTTGATCTGGCAAATTACAGGTGATAGTTGTTGTACTGCTGCTGGCAACCGATATACTGCCCTGGTGCAGCAACACGAGTTGGCGGGCTAAAGCAAGGCTTAGCTGGGCTGCTCCGGGCTTTTTGCGCGTTTCGGTAGCCACAAATTTTTCAAATAAACCTTGCCGTTCTTGTGAAGAAAGCGGTGTTCCTTGATCTGTAAAAGATAACACCAATAACCCAAGCTGGCTGTTCAGGGTAACTGTAATCAGTCCATTTAATGGTGATCGCTGAATGGCGTTCGTAAGAAAAACTGTAATCACTTGTAGCAGGCGCTTTTCATCGCCATAAGTCCATGCTTGATTAATCTGATTAGTTACTTGAATTGTTATTTGGCGCAACTGTGCAATTGGCTGATGGGTTTGAACGGCAATATCAAGAAGCTTGCTTAGATTAACAGATGTGCGTGTTAAATCCAAATAACCGGCTTCAATTGCGGTAATATCAAGGACATCGTCAATAAGCTTGGTGAGTTGGGTTGATGCCTGCATCATGGTGATCATCATCTTCTGCTGTGCTGCATTCAGCTGTCCGGCATAACCGTTTTGCAGCATTTCACCAAAACCAACAATTGCATTCAAAGGAGTGCGTAATTCGTATGAAACATTGGCCAAAAAAGCGGTTTTCATTTTATCGGCAGTTTCAAGTGCTTCGTTGCGTTGTTTCAGGGCCTCGGCTGCACGGAAACTGTCACTAATGTCTAAATAGCTGAACAAACTACTGCCGTCGGGTAGGGGTTCAACAGCGTATTGGAAAACACGTCCATCCTTTAGTTCGGCCTGACCCTGTTTAGATTGGCCATTGGTAATTAAGCTAACAACTTCTTGTATTTCTGTTGATTGGTGGGGTGTGGATTTTTCGGTAACTGGTAGCAATTTTTCCTGAAATCTCGCAGCAACTTCGCTGATATGTGGTGTTGCGCTTGAAAATAGGTTTTCTGAATGCCAATCTTTCCGGTAAGTGGCATTTGCCAATTTCAATCGACCATCACTGCCAAACACCGCGACTGCTTCGTGTAAATGATCAAGAGAAGCGCGCTGAACATCAATTAGGGTGTTGTAGGATCGTTCCAACGTCAAGCGATCAGTTACGTCATCAACTTGCATCAAAATACCACCAAAAGGATGCGGTGTAATTTGCAGTCTTAGGGTTGAACCATCGCTTAAATGCCACAATTCTTGGTGTCGGGCAACAACCGATAAAAATATTTTGCTGACATCTTTTTTATACTGAACAAAATCAACCTGTTCGGGAATGCGGCGTGTGTGACGTAATTGTTCTAAAACTTCGGCAATAACAGGGTTTTTATCCAGAAAGTCGTTAGATAGTGCGAATATCTGTGTATAAGCTTTGTTAAAAAAACGAATGCGACCATCACCGCTATAAATGGCGATTCCCGTATCTAAATTTTCCAAAGTTTCGGCATGTGCCCCAATTTGTTGGGATAGCCGGTTTTGTAAATCTTCAAGGGCGGTTACATCGTTACCATAACCAACGGTAGCCATCTGTTTCTTCATAAAATGATCGCTTACCACCAGCTCGTGTATATCAAATAACAGCCTTTTGCCATTGAAGACAATATATTGGCTTTCAGATTGGCTTAACCCAAAATTTAAGGAACGTTGCGCCAATTGTTTTAAATGATTTCCTTGTTGGTTGGGTAAAATTTCAAGCTGTTCCTGCATAACAGACATCAAATCACGGCCAACAATATTCGCGTAGGCCTGATTACAATAGGTAATTTTCAAGTCCGCCTGACGTGCCCATATGGGTAGGGGTAGGTTGTTTAAAATGTATTGGTACTGGTGTAGCTGATGATAAAAATTTGATAAATCTGGTTGTGATAACACCATAAGCCAGTAACCGCTCTGGTTTTGATAAACAATTGTTAAGATAGCCTGATTTTCTGGGCTTTTATACCAACCAACCAGCGGATTTTCCCATGAGTGATGCCGCATGGTTTCTTCAAGCGATTGGATTTCCAGGGGTAATAAAATTTTGTTTAAAGCTTTATTTTCTGCAAAAACATGACGCCAATCCAATTGCTGATTATGCCCCAAGGGGGGACGTGCCCTAAAAAAATCCAAATACATCGCCTGCTTGGCGTTTTGCATAGAATAGCCCAAATATAATGGCAGGAAAGATGTTTGGCGCAGCCTGAGCAGCAAAAAAACGCAAAACCCGCCTAGAAGAGCTATAAAAGTGATCAGCAACCAGAAAACCAAGCTGTTAAGCATTAAACAAAATCACCCTGTTAGTTTGCAGATTAATAACATATCTAACCTAACAAAACACAAGCATGTATGCAACGTAAAGGAAGCAGTTTAATCTTACCATCTGTTCAGAATAAAAATATAAGGCAGATGTTCACAGCTGCCTTAAAAGGAATATTGAACGCCTGCTTAATATCGATAGCCGCTTGGCTTAAATGGTCCTTTAACCTCTACACCAATATAATCGGCCTGTTTTTTATTCAGATGTGTTAATTTCACGCCAATTTTAGCCAAGTGAAGGGCTGCAACTTTTTCATCAAGTTTTTTGGGTAACGTATAAACATCTTTCTGATAACTTTTATAATTCTGCCACAATTCAATTTGTGCCAAAACCTGGTTGGTGAAAGATGTACTCATTACAAAACTGGGGTGACCGCTAGCGCAGCCAAGGTTAACAAGACGTCCTTTGGCAAGAACTATTAACCGTTTGCCATCTGGGAAAACAACCTCGTCTACTTGTGGTTTTACTTCTTCCCATTTATAATTGCGCAGTGCGTCAATTTGAATTTCTTGGTCAAAGTGGCCAATATTGCAAACAATGGCACGGTCTTTCATTAACCGCATATGATCAAGGGTAATAATATCGACATTACCAGTAGCGGTAACGAAAATATCAGCAGTAGCGGCGATATCTTCCATGGTTGTTACTTGGTATCCTTCCATTGCAGCTTGTAGGGCGCAAATAGGATCTATTTCGGTAACAATAACCCGCGCACCTTGTCCACGCAGGGAACTTGCACAACCCTTGCCCACATCTCCAAAACCGCAAACAACAGCTATTTTGCCTGCCAGCATTACACCAGTGGCACGCTTAATACCATCAATAAGGCTTTCGCGGCAGCCATAAAGATTATCGAATTTTGATTTGGTTACCGAACTGTTAACATCCATTGCGGGTATTGCCAGTTTTTTTTGTGCCGCCATTTCATATAAGCGACGTACGCCGGTGGTTGTTTCTTCAGAAACACCCTTAACCTTACTTAAAAGCTGGGGGTATTTTTCGTGCATAACTTGGGTTAAATCACCACCATCGTCCAGTAGCATGTTTGGTGTCCATTGATTGTGGCCATGAATGGTTTGTTCGATGCACCACCAATATTCTTCTTCGCTCATGCCTTTCCAAGCAAAAACTGGAATACCTGCAGCAGCAATTGCAGCGGCGGCGTGATCCTGGGTCGAGAAGATGTTACACGAACTCCAGCGAATCTCAGCCCCCAACTTCACAAGTGTTTCAATTAAGACAGCCGTTTGTATGGTCATGTGCAGGCAACCAGTAATCTTGGCTCCCTGTAATGGCTTACTGGTGCCATACTCCTTACGCAAGGCCATCAACCCTGGCATTTCTGTTTCTGCGATACTCATTTCACGACGACCCCATTCAGCAAGGCTAATGTCGGCAACTTTGTAATCATTTTTTTTATTCATCTTCAATCTCCACAGGCGGAATTATTGGCTATAAATGCTTTGCGAATAGCAGTAGGGGGAATTGGGCTAAAAGACAAGCAACTTTTTAGGATGTTTTCACTATGGCGATTATCATCATTCAATCTATTCATGTTCGCCAAATTTGTTTTGAATTAGTTGCTGCAAAGCTTGTAAAGCTTGATCACTCTCAGGTCCGGTGGCCTCGATAGTTAATATATCATGCTGAGACGCCTGAAGCATTAATAGCTCCATGATGGATAATCCATCAGCTTTTATTGTTCCTTTAATAACCGTTATCTGTGCCTGGAATAAACCCACTATCCTAACAAATTTACCAGCAGCGCGTGCATGTAATCCGCGTTTATTTAAAATGGTTTGTACAAAATTCATGCCAGTTTTCTAATCGATTATGGGTATTTTATCTTGATTGGTTTAATATTTGTGAAGCCGAATAAATGTATTTACGCCCTTCTTCCTGGGCCAGAGCAGATGCTGTTGCCAAATCATGTTGATGCCGTGCACGTGCCAATTTAATTAGTAAAGGTAGGTTCATGCCAGCCAAAACCTCGATTTGTGGCTGATTCATAAAAGAAATAGCAATATTCGATGGAACACCACCAAAAAGATCAGTTACAATAATCACACCACGTCCCTGATTTAGGGATTTTATTGTTGCTGCTATTTCTTGGCGTTTTTTTTCGATATCATCCGAAGGCTCTATACCAATAGCTTTTATATGGGATTCCTCGCCGCAAATTTGTTTAATCAACGATAAAAATTCATGTCCTAACTTCCCATGTGTTAACAGTAATATGGCAATCATTAACTAAATCCCTTATTCTGATTTTGTCATTGCAGTGGCTAAATCACGATGTTTCAAGCTTACGTGAAAACCCATTTTCTTAAGCCAGCTGGCGGTCTCTTCAGCCACAAAAACCGAGCGATGCTTGCCGCCCGTGCATCCCAAGGCAATTGTTAGATAGCTTTTACCCTCATGTTCAAAGGCGGGTAACAACAACTTCAACTGATTGACTAAAATATCAAAAAATGGTGCATAAATTTTATCTTGCCGAATGAAATCAGCAATTTGCTGATTCTGTCCGTTTAGGGGGCGTAGCTGCTCGTCGTAATGCGGGTTGCGTAAAAAGCGCATGTCAAAAACCAAATCTGCTTCGCGCGGTAATCCAAGGCGATATGAAAAAGATACTACCTGAATAGATAAAGGGGTAAAGGACGTATTTTTAATCGTTGATTGGGCAAAGGCTTTCAGGCGTTCTTTAAGGTCGGCGACCAGCATGTGGGATGTGTCGATAATTAAGTCAGCCTGATCCTTGAGTGGTTCGAGTAATATGCGTTCCTGGCTGATCCCATCAACCACCGGCCGATCTATGGCTAACGGGTGGCGGCGGCGGGTTTCTGTATATCGGCGGATCAGAATTTCATTGTCGCAATCAAGATAAAGCAGATAAACGCTAAAAAGCTGTTCGTCACGTAAATTGGCAATAATTGACAAAAGGTTGTTACTAGAAAAGCCAATCGTCTGGCTGTTAATAGCCAAGGCAAATAAGGACTTGCTTACCGAGGACATCATCTGCGCATCGATGCTTCTTAGAAGGACAAGCGGTAAATTATCGATAACATAAAAACCAATATCGCCAAGTGCTTTTAGTGCTGTACTGCGCCCAGCACCCGATAATCCGGTAACGATAAAGACGGTGGGTTTTAATGTGTCAGGCGGTTTTATCATGTAAAGCCAATGAAACAGAAAATAAAACGTATTATAGGTATTATGGGTACAGATACGAACGATGATTACTTTTTTCTTATGACAATAAAGGTAATTAATGTTTTGTGGCAATCATTTTCCGATTATCCAACAGATAGGTGCGGTAATTCAACAGTAAAGATGGCGCCAGCCACCGATCCATCAGAATTAAATCGATTGCCGGCGTATATTTTACCGCCAAGTGCTTCAATAATTTGGCGACAAATGCTTAGTCCAAGGCCAGAATGATGACCAAATATTTCTTGTTTAGGTCGCAGTGAAAAAAATCGTTCGAAAATTTTTTCGAAATTTTCAGGTGCAATCCCAGGCCCTTCATCACCTATGCTAAATTTGGCGATGGTTTTTTCTCTACTCGTTTTCAGGAAAATCCTACCGTGAGGCGGGCTGAAGGATTTGGCATTATTAACCAAATTTTCAAGAACTTGTCCTAAACGGTCGCGGTATCCAAGAATAAAAACCGGATTATCGTTAAACTGTGTAATAAAAGTTTGGCTGCTTAATGGGGTGTGCAGAACAACAAAGGTCTTAAGTAGGTCGGTCAGATCAATTTTTTCAGGCATATTTTTTGCAAATTCAGCTTCGATTCTGCATGATTCGGCTATATCGTAGATCAGTCGATCAAGACGGGTAATGTCTTGCTGTAAAATATTAAACATTGTCCTGTCGGCTTCACTAAGTGGTGATCGTCCAATATTTTCTAGGGCACTGCGCATTGATGTAATTGGATTGCGCAATTCGTGGGCAATGTCGGCACCAAAATGCTCCATACTTTCGATGCGATGTTGCAAAGCGCGAGTCATGCGATTTAAAGAGTGCGCAAGATGGCCAATTTCATCGCGCCTTTGGGATAGGGATTTTGTTATTGGTATTTTGTTGATAGGTATGGTGCTTGGTAATAAAAGCGTTTCGCTTGGCGCGTATTTTTGTTCAATTTCTTCCGCGGCATTGGCCAACCGATAAAGGGGGCGCGCAATTGTTCGTGACAGAAATACTGATAAAATAATTGTTACCGTCAAACTGGCCAGAAAGACAAGAAAAATATCAAGATGAAATTGTTGTATCGCCAGCGAAATGGCGCGATCATCCTGCGATAGCATTAAAGCCCCTAAAACACGCCGGTAAAGCTGTACTGGTACAGCAGCAGTTAAAACCAGGTGACCATCATCACGCTTGCGAACCATATGGCTTGCTGTACCGTTCAGTGCTTGTAACACCTCGCTATAATTATCGGCCGATTGCAAGGGGAATTCTTGATATACTTCAAGATTATCTTCAGACAAGCCAAGGGACAGCAACCATTCAGACATGCCTGATAAAATTTGTTGTACCCAGCCTAGATAAGAGGTTTCTGGTAATATTTCTATCTCGATATTGCTGCCCGTATTGCGTTGGTT
Organism: Alphaproteobacteria bacterium; assembly: GCA_016794225.1. Classification (GTDB taxonomy): domain Bacteria; phylum Pseudomonadota; class Alphaproteobacteria; order JAEUKQ01; family JAEUKQ01; genus JAEUKQ01. Next base: position 54,907 of record JAEUKQ010000002.1, read on the forward strand.
TGTATCAAAAACCAATAATCCGCTTGGCACAAATAGGCGCGATCTATGGCCAGATATTATTTCAAAGCGGCGTAAAATTTCCCCGGCCATTTCGGGTGATAAACGTTCTTCTTCAAACGTATTACTGGTTATAACGCTATTGCTAAGGGCAGTGGCAAAAATATGGGCATCGGTTTCCAGAACCGTCAACTCACGGTTGATTAAAGTTTGCCTATAATTATTGGTTTGCAGAATACCAATTAAGGGAATAAGCAGCGTAATAAGGTTAATTAATAATATGCGCTGTGACAGCCTTGGTTTTGGTTTTTTGGGAAAGTATTGTTGTAAAATGGCCATCACCATCAATGTGTATTTTTGCGTCGATTATCTTTTAATCTATTTTATAGCGGTAACCAAGCCCATACAAGGTTTCAATCTGATCAAAGCTCTGGTCAATTGACTTAAATTTGCGGCGAATTCTTTTGATATGGCTATCAATTGTTCGGTCGTCTGCTGAATAATCGAAACCATATGCTATTTCAATTAGTTGATCACGACTTTTAGCGTGCCCTGGGTGAGTTGCTAGCATCTTTAGCAACAGAAATTCGCTAACGGTTAGGGGCACTAACTTGCCCTTCCAGCTGCATTCATGGCGATTGGGGTCAAGGTGCAGCGACCCTTTCACCATGGGTTTTTCAAGGTTGTTTTCAGCTGTTTTAGACGGGTTGGCAAATGATCCGGGTTGATGCCGGCGTAATACAGCCTTGATTCGCTCTAATAATAGGCGCTGGGAAAATGGTTTACGAATATAATCATCAGCACCTGATTGTAAGCCGTTTAGTTCATCTGCTTCTTCGTCTTTAGAGGTTAAAAAAATAACCGGAATTGCCGTTTTTTGACGCAGTTTTTGTAATAGTTGAAAGCCGCTCATTGCTGGCATTTTTATGTCAAGAATGGCCAGGTCGCTTGGTTCGTCACTAAGATTTTTTAAGGCCTGATGCGCATCACTAAAGCAGCTAACAAGAAAACCATGTTGTTTTAAAAACAATGACAAGCTTTGTAAAATATGTTGGTCATCATCAACCAGCGTGATTGTAAATGTTTTAAAAGCCATTTGATTGTCGCCTGATTACAAAGAACGGATGCTGTGCATTCACTTATAACCAAAAAAGGTAAAATATCAAAGCGCTACTTGCATGATGACAATTTATTCTGGTATAACCAGAAAATTCAGGCTTAAGCCAAAGTTATTTGTGTCCCCGTAGCTCAGATGGATAGAGCAACAGTTTCCTAAACTGTAGGCCGCGCGTTCGAATCGCGCCGGGGGCACCATGATGCCGCACTACCTTTTATCCTCTAAAATTTTTAATGAATATTATTCTAGTCCCTATGTTTTTTGCGGGCAGATTTAGCCCTGCATCAAGCACGTGAAAAAACCCCAGGCCATATCGGGACTGGGGTTTTTTTACAAGCGTGGTAATTTATTATTAATTTGGTTGGTTATTGGCCAACGGGAACAAAGCTAACAACGACGCGTCTTGTGCTTTCATAGCTTAGGTTGTTTTGTGCGGCATAACCTGGGTCTACCCCCATACCTTCCACCCGAACGCGATTTGCTGGAATACCGGCTGCAACCAAGGCCTGTTTTACGCTTGCAGCACGAGCGATAGTTAATTTTTTATTGCTTTCAGGATTGCCAACCGTGTCGGCATAGCCAACTACAAGCACTTCAATCGTTTGGGTTGAAGCCCGTGTTTTATAAGCCTGAACAATTTCCTTAACCATCCCTTCTTTACCAGCCGGGAAAGCGCTTTTGCCAGAATCAAAAAACACAACCCATTCTTGGAAGGCGGTTACATAGGGATTTGTGCTTTGAGCAAAAGCCACGGCAGAAGAGAAAACCAAAGCCAAAGCAGCTACCATCTTAAGTAACATAGAACGTATCATTATATTATCTCCGAATAAAAGTTTTGATTGCAATAACAAACTGAAATGTCGATACCTAAACTTATTCCCCCAAGACATAGTATAAACCATATATTTTAGCAAACAAATGATTTTTTCAGTTCAATTTAATAGCACCAGATAATTTATTAAGGTTGTTCTGATGTTTACCTTAACCACACAAAAACAGGCTATAAATTTTCTTGGTTTTGTGGATATGAAAGCTAGCTTGGGGTAGTGCTGATCATCTAGATTTGTATGCGGCAAAATGCGCATAAGGGCTTGATGATTTTTTGGGAGGTTAAAATTTTACTTTCCCTTTTTATAAATATTTTCTAGAAATTAGGCTGGATGTTGTTGAAAAATTAATATTTTCACAAGACTTTCAGCGTTATTTTACTGCCAGCAATAGGGGCAAAAACCGTGTCAGCCGATGGACCAGCATTAAGCAAAAAATTGCAGATACCAGCAGGTTTTGTTTTTGAAGATTTGTATCAACGCGATGGACTGATTAGGATTGATCAGCTTTTTTTGGAACAGGTGCACAAAGCAAATCCATCATTATGGCAACGTTTTCTAGCGGCGCGCACTAATCCAGCAGATATTAAGCCAATTGATGAAAGCAATTTGTTGATAGAATTGGCACCACACCTAGACGGTTTTTTAGGCCATTTTTTTGCGATTGACCAGGAATTAAATACCCTTGCCGCGCAAACCAACCGTTTGGCGCCCTTATATGCTTGCAAGCGGCTTTTTGTTCAACGGCAGGCAGTGAAGGCCTTTACACCAGATGAAATAGCACTTTTTGATATTAAAGCCGTTGAAAAATCCCTACAGGCTTTTTTAGGACATAACTGGGACGAGTTAGCTTTCGCAACACAGGTTATGGTATGGGAACAGCAGCCAGAACAACATCAGCCAGCACGACAGCTTGCCTTAAAATATGCCGCTTGGGCTACCTTAACGACAGAAGGTCGCCAACGCCATAAAGCCGGTATTTTATTTCATCAACCGCATAAATTGGATCATCAGCATTTAATTCACCTGGAAACCGTTGATAAAGATGGTGTGCGCATGCTGCGCTTACCCGTTTCGGAACAACGTGGGCGTGATGGGTTTTCCTTAACCGATCAGGGCGCCGATTTAGCCCAGGCTCTAGACCAGGCGAATTATTGTATCTGGTGCCATGATCAGGGAAAAGATTCTTGTTCAAAGGGGCTGCGCGATCGTAAGACGGGTGCGTTTCAGAAATCGCCCTTTGGTGTAACCTTGGCAGGGTGTCCGCTTGAAGAAAAAATATCCGAGATGCACACCTTGAAAACCCAGGGATATGCCATATCGGCTTTAGCCGTTGCAGTTGTCGACAATCCAATGTTGGCGGCAACCGGCCATCGTATTTGTAATGATTGTATGAAAAGCTGTATCTATCAAAAGCAGGAACCGGTCAACATCCCACAGGTTGAAACAAGAACTTTAAAAGATGTGCTGCAATTACCATGGGGATTTGAGGTATACAGCTTATTAACCCGCTGGAATCCCTTGAATATTCGGCGTCCATTGCCTAAGCCCGATCGTGGGTACAAAGTTTTAGTGGTAGGTTTAGGGCCAGCAGGTTTTACTTTGTCGCATCATTTAATGAATGATGGTCATAATGTTGTGGCAATTGATGGGTTAAAAATTGAACCACTGCCATCTGGGTTGTGTGGTATTGATTTTCATGGGAAACGCACACCATTTCAGCCAATTTTTGATTACAAAATATTGGAAGAAGACCTTGATAAAAGAATTATGGCAGGTTTTGGGGGGGTTGCTGAATACGGAATTACAGTACGTTGGAATAAAAACTTTTTAAAAATTATTCGGTTGTTACTTGAAAGACGGCAGCAATTTCGCATGTTTGGCGGCATACGGTTTGGTGGAACGTTAACCGTTGATGATGCCATGCGTATGGGTTTTGATCATATAGCTCTTTGTGCTGGCGCAGGCCGTCCAACACATATTTCTATGCCCAATGGGCTTGCCAAGGGCGTGCGCATGGCCTCGGACTTTTTGATGGCGTTGCAGTTGACTGGTGCAGCTCGGTCTGATTCGATTGCCAACCTGCAAATAAGGTTGCCAGTGGTTGTTATTGGTGGGGGCTTAACTGCAATTGATACGGCAACCGAGTCGATGGCTTATTATGTGCGGCAGGTTGAAAAATTTGCCAGACGCTATCAGCAATTAACTGCCAAATTGGGTAATGCCGTTGTTCGCCAGAATTGGAGTGTTGAAGACGCAAAAATTTTTGATGAATTTTTAGAACATGCAGGGGCAATTAAAGCAGAGCGTGAGGCAGCTAGACGCGAGAAGCGTCAACCACTTTTCCAAAACTTGATTAATCAATGGGGTGGGGTAACGGTTGCTTATCGCCGCCAGTTAACAGAATCACCCAGCTATACCCTAAATCACGAAGAAGTGGCTATTGCCATGCAAGAGGGTATCCAGTTTGCCGAGGGTATAACACCATTAGCGGTTGAGGTTGACGAATATCAAGCGGCTAAGGGGTTAAAGGTTAAAGTTGAACAGGATGGTGTGGTTAGCGAAAAAACCTTGCCAGCGCGTAGTATTTTGATTGCAGCAGGTACCCAACCAAATACAACCCTAGCCAAGGAAGACTGTACCAATATTACGGTTGATGGACGTTATTTTCAGGCAATTGATGATCAGGGATCAATCGTAAAGCCAGCTTACGCCCTTTCCAAACCACCCGCTGCACATATGCTGGCTTCACGCTATCATGATGGCCGGTTTATTAGTTTTTTTGGCGATCTGCATCCATCGTTTTTTGGCAATGTGGTCAAGGCTATGGGCAGTGCCAAGCAAGGATATCCTGTTATTTCCCGTGTTATGGCTTACAATAAACCGACAATGGTGACACCGGCCAAATTGGTAGATTTGTTAAATCAACAACTACCGGTAACGGTTCACGCCGTCAATCGCCTAACACCAACAATTATTGAAGTTGTATTAAAAGCGCCTAAGGCAGCTGCAGCCTTTCAGCCCGGACAATTTTACCGGTTGCAGAATTATGAAACCCATGCCAAGTACGCCGAAAAAACATTGCTTGCTATGGAAGGCTTGGCCATGACAGGCGCGTGGACTGATGTTAAGCAGGGGTTAATTTCGGTCATTGCCCTTGAAATGGGAGGATCATCCGATTTATGTGCAACGTTGCAGCCAGGTGAACCAGTAATATTGATGGGCCCAACTGGTACTCCAACAGAAATATCTAAAGAAAAGTTAGCAGTTTTGGTTGGTGGCGGTCTTGGAAATGCGGTTTTGTTTTCAATTGGTGCAGCGTTACGCGCTGCTGGAACCAAAGTTTTATATTTTGCCGGCTATAAGAAACGACAAGACCGTTACAAGGTAAAACAAATTGAGGCAGCCGCCGATGTTGTGGTGTGGTGCTGTGATGAAAAACCTGGTTTTACACCGGAAAGACCGCAGGATATGACTTTTGTTGGCAACATTGTTGACGCGATGGTTGCTTATGCACAGGAAAAATTAGGGCCAATTACCCTATATATGCATGATATGCAACGCCTTATTGCGATTGGATCTGATCGCATGATGGCGGCTGTGGCACGTGCACGGCATTCGATCTTGGCACCTTATATTTCCAAAGAACATCATGCTATTGGGTCTATCAATTCACCAATGCAGTGTATGATGAAAGAAATTTGTGCCCAGTGTCTCCAAACGCATCGTGATCCACTAACGGGTAAGGAAACAGTCGTTTTTTCATGCAACAACCAAGATCAACACCTTGATCATGTGGATTGGAACGTTCTTTCCCAACGATTGGCTCAAAATTCAGTACAGGAAAAAATAACGGCACTTCAGGTAGACCAAGCCTTAAAGCAATTGGGGCTTCGTCCAGGGCAGGCAAGCCCTAAAGGATAAACTTAATGAAATATGCTACTTTTATTCATCAAGGCCAGCAATTAGCCGGCACACTTGATCCAGGCCGGCAAACGGTGCAACCATTGGCGTTTGACATGCTAACAATTATTCAGAAAGGCCCTATGTTTCAGGGGCCAGTGTTGCCGTTATCTGCGGTTCAATTGTTAGCACCTATCGCCAATCCTCCCCATAATGTTATATGTGTGGGTAAGAATTATCATGAACATTTAAAAGAAGTTAGCCACACAGCCCCGTCTGGGGACAGCGTCCCAGAATATCCCATTTTTTTTACCAAGGCCAGCACCTGTATCATTGGGCCGAACGAACCTATTATTCTGCCAACGCTTTTAAGCCAGAAGATTGATTATGAAGCAGAATTAGCAGTAATTATCGGTAAACGTGCCAAAAACATTTCTGAAAGTAACGCTGCTGAATATATTTTTGGATATATGATTGCTAATGATGTTACGGCGCGTGATGTACAAAAACGTCATCAACAATGGTTTTTGGGGAAATCACTGGATGGTTTTTTGCCAACAGGCCCTTGGATTGTTACCGCGGATGAAGTGAACGCGCATGACCTAACAATTCGTTGTTGGGTTAATCAAGAATTACGCCAGCAAGCAAGTACCGCTTCAATGATTTTTAGTATTCCGAAGCTACTACAAACCTTAACATCTGGTATGACCCTTGAAGCAGGCGACATTGTTATTACAGGTACACCGGCCGGTGTAGGTATGGGTTTTAATCCCCCACGCTTTTTAAAAAATGGCGACAATATCCGTATCGAAATTAGCCAACTGGGCATCCTGATCAATCCGGTGGTTGGTGCATAGAAAGGCTTATATTTGACCCAATTAGCACAAGACGGCGTTAAAAAAACATGGAAACAGCGTTTGGATGGGTGGGCTAAGCACAAGCATGCTGGCTTGTTTTTGTTGCTGATTGCTTTTTTTGAAAGTTGGATTTTTCCAATACCACCTGATATTTTATTGTTGGCGCTTGTCCTTGGTAAACCGCAATCTTGGGCACGCTGGGCAGCAATATGCACGTTAGGGTCGGTAATTGGTGGTGTGTTTGGGTACATTATTGGCGCCTGGCTTTATGAAACATTGGGTCTTTGGTTGGTACAAAGTTATGGGTTTGAAGCTGAACTTGAACATTTCCGACAAGTTTACGCCGATTGGGGTGTGTGGATTATTTTAATTAAAGGGTTAACACCAATACCTTATAAGCTTGTAACTATTGCCAGCGGATTGGCAGGGTTTGATTTTGTATCTTTTATTATTTTGTCTTTATTAACCCGTGGATTGCGGTTTTTTATTGTTAGTTACCTAACACATCGTTTCGGGCCACAGATCAGTGCCACAATGGCCAGGTACCGAGTTTTAAGTGTTCTGATTTTAATTGGCTGTGTGCTGGGTGGTTTTGCTGTTGTTTTTTACCTATAATGTTGAATGTTTTAGGCAAAATTGTATAATATGGCATCATCATTCGAATTATTGACGAAGGAGGGTTTGGTGTTGACCAATCGGCCGGCCTATCAGGTGCCCCATTTCTTGTTTATTGTAACCTTTTTTTGGTGTTTGCTGGCACTTTTTATTGCCTTGGGATCACAATATTTTGGTGGTTTGGCGCCTTGTGTTTTGTGTCACTATCAGCGGTACCCTTATGCTGTTGGTATGGTTGTTTCGCTGATTGGCGTGTTGTTTTGGCCAACCCGCTTGATGGTGATTTTGGGTATTGTTTGTATTGCTGCCAGTGGGTCTGTGGCTTTTTTTCATGTTGGTGTTGAACAAGCATGGTGGGCAGGAACAACTGCATGTGCTGGTAATGCGTTAGACCCTAATCAGGAACCAAGCCGTTTTATTGACTTATTACGGCAAAAATCCATGGTGCGTTGTGACACGCCAGCCTGGAGTTGGGCTGGTATTTCCATGGCAGGTTATAATCTTTTATATGCGGTATCAGGTGTCATTTTGCTTGGGAGTGTTTTATGGCGATTTGGTCGGAGAAAGAATAATGAAACATAACCCGTTTTTACCCGGTGATTTACAGCCCATTCAGCACCTACAACAAGCTTTGCGCGTTAATCATGCCGGTGAATATGGCGCAGTGCGTATTTACCAGGGGCAAATGGCAGTATTGAAAGATCAATCTTCCCAGGCATTAGTTGCCGAAATGTTACAGCAAGAACAACGACATTTAGATATTTTTAATAACCAGCTTAAAGAAAACCATGTCCGTCCCACATTTTTTCAGCCATTATGGCACATTGCTGGCTATGGATTGGGGGTTATTACCGCAGCACTTGGCCCAAAAGCAGCGATGGCATGTACTGTGGCGGTAGAAGAAGTGATTGACCAACATTATCAAGAACAGTTAGCCGAACTGTCCGAAGAGCGGCAGGATTTAAAAAATATTATTGAAGAATGTCGGCAGGACGAATGTCACCATCGCGATATCGCTCTAGAAAACAAAGCCCAGCAAGCACCAGCCTATCCCATGATAAAATTTGTGGTTACCAGGGCAACAAAATTTGCAATCTGGATATCCAAACGCATCTAATTTTGCTCAAGCTCGCTATCCCAATACAAGAAATCACGCCAGCTTTGATGCAAATGGTTGGGGGGAAAGAATCGCCCATTTTCCTGTAATTCCCAACTATTGGGCTCTTTCGGGTAGCGTAGCGGAATCATTTTGCTTTCATGGGGCATGCTGTTTCCCTTGCGCATATTGCATGTTTGGCACGCCGTAACAACATTATGCCAGCTTGTATTACCGCCCCGCGATTTGGGGATGACGTGGTCAAAGGTTAATTCGGCCGAATGGTGTTGTGCCCCACAATATTGACAAGTGAAGCAGTCACGTAAAAAAACGTTAAAACGTGTAAAGGCAGGTCGTCGGGACATGGGAACAAATTCGCGCAGGGCAATCACACTGGGCAGTTTCATGCGAAAAGTTGGACTACAGATATATTCGTCATATTCGCAGAGAATCTCGACGCGTTCCATAAAAACGGCTTTCACCGTGTGTTGCCACGACCATAAAGATAAAGGAAAATAACTAAGTGGCCGAAAATCGGCGTTTAAGACCAAAGCGGTACAGGATTCCAGGTTTGTTGACACAATATACCCCGTCCAAATCTAAGGCAAAGGCTTAGAAACAGGGTTTACCAACGGCGACTTTGCCATTCTTGAATGTCGTCAGACAAACCCACAAAGCCCATTAGCGATATTATATGCGGTTCAATGTTTTTAGGCAACAAAGATATTATTAGGTATTGGCCAGGCGTTGCTGTAAAAATTGTGTCGCTTTCTTGAGGCCAGCCTCGTCAATACTGTGTCCTAAACTGGGCCTGCTTAATAATTCTGCTGGAACACCGGCATCATGCAGCGCCCGATACGCCTGTTGGCTTTCATGAAAAGGTACAACCATATCTTCGGTTCCATGGATCAACAAAACAGGGGGGAAGGATGCCAATTCCTGGCGAATCAGATGTGTCCCTATAAGGGCACCCGAAAATGAAATAATGCCGCCCAATTGTTGGCGTTGGCGCAATCCAACATGTAATGCCATCATCGCGCCTTGGGAAAAACCTGCAAGGACAATATGGCGATAGGGTATGTTAAAAATCTTTGATTTGGATTCGATGTACCGTTCAATATAAGTCGCTGTATGCCGCGCCGCAGGCATCAGCATAAAGGGATCAAGTATATTTAATCCAAACCACTGATAACCGTGATCATTGTGCTCACAAGGATATGGGGCGTTAGGAGCTAAAAAATGTGCTTTTGGCAGGTGTTGTTGAAAAAATGGGGCAAGTGAAATTAAATCGTTTCCATCCGATCCATAACCATGCAGCAAAATAACAAGCATGCTTGGATTGACGGGGGGTGTGGGATAAGATGGCCCATCAAGCATGGGTAATTCTGGGGATATTGACATTTATTCCTCGCTGATTGCTTATTTTAGAGTGATGATGCCGGAATAGCAGGCACCTGGCAACCAATTTATCACAGCTAGATGGTTTGCCATATTATTGCCATAATTCTGTTCATTATTAAAAATTGTTTGGGTAACCTGAATATTATTGATTCTTCCGGATCAGTTTCAAGGGTTATCTTGCTGTCAATTAATATAGAAGAAGATAAAAAGCTTATGTCACTTAATCACCAGCCAACATTTTGGAGCAGTGTTGTTTTTTGGATTAAAAGCCGTTTGTTAATGGCGCGCCGTGGGCTGGTTAATTTGTGTAACCCCGTAATACGCCAAAAATTATCCAAGATAAACGATCTCAATCATCAAGATTTGGGGTTGGTATTTGTTGCTCAGTCTATCACACCTTTATGGACTGAAAAAAATTCAGCCGAGCAAGTATTACAGCTAGGTAAAGTTGAAAATTTACGGTTAGCTTGTCAGCAATTGCATCGACTATACATTCCAGCCGGCCATATTTTCAGCTTCTGGCGGCAAGTGGGCCGTTTATCGCGGCGACGCCGCTATGTAGCCGGGCGGGAGTTACGGCAAGGCTGTATTATTCCAACGATTGGCGGCGGTATTTGTCAATTATCTAATGCACTTTACGATACGGCACTGAAAGCCGGTTGTCATATTATTGAACGTCATGCACATTCACAAATCATTCCTGGCTCACTGGCAGAACAAGGGCGTGATGCAACGGTCTTTTGGAATTATATAGATTTACGTTTTTGCCAACCAACAAAAGATTTATATATCGAATGCCAATTAACCCAAGATATGCTGCGGGTTTGTTTTTATCAGCGTACATGGAAAAAATAATATGAATAACCGTGACCACACACCCAACAGTTGCGCAAGTTGCGGCGTATATGATTGTTTCCGGAATGTTGAAAAAAAGCTTGCTACAACAAATATTGGTCGTACGGCTTTTCTGGTTGATCAATATTGGCCAGAATTTGATGGGTACATGCAACAGGTACGCCAGTCATGCGATTGGTTATTAACTCCCTTCAATGGCGGGAGGTTCCGTAAACCTCAATATGCCTGGAATCAGCAAGGATATCAAAGAGTATCTCATTTATTTTGGGTAACCTTACGGCGCGCCTGGCAATTACGGCGTTTGGCACATCAGGGCGCAGTGCGACAGCGGCACATAATTGATTTTGACGAAAAAATAGCGATTGCACTTGGTAACCGGCTGAATTTTATGATTGAAGGATTGGTTGTTTGGCAGGCATTTTTATTACCTTTACACCGGCATGGTTTTTTAGGTGGCCGTCATTATGATGTTTTCATGCATCGGCTGCCCTATCAGGTCTTACAACACAAACTGGATAACACTGCAAAACAATTTCCACAAAGCCTAACATTAAATGATTTTCGTGTACCAGCAGCGGTGGTTCAGGAGGAATGGAAATTGTTAGAGCAAGCCAATCGCATTATTACACCCCATGCCTATATGGCCAAGTTATTCCCAGAAAAAACCATTTTATTAAAATGGCAGATTCCAACATCTATAAAACCAGCACCACCCATTGCATCACCAAAAGTGGTTTTTATCGGCCCAACAGCTGGACGTCGTGGGGCTTATGTCATGCGCAAATTTCTTGATCATTACCCCATATCCTTAACCGTTTTGGGACGGAATGTTGAACAACCTAATTTTTGGCAAGGGTACAAAGTGACGGAAGAATTATGGCATCCGAATTGGTTGGCAGATGTTGGTTTAGTTATATCATTAGCCCATATTGATCATCAGCCACGTCGGTTACTTGAGGCAGTGGCTGCAGGCGTTTCAATTATTGCGCGCACTGAATCTGGATTATTGCAGCCAATTCAGTTAACAGGAACACATCCCGACGAACAGAAAATTCAGCTTGGACTTGAACAAATCGGGGCGTTCTCATGTGACAACCAGTAAGTGAGATTGATTAAGGTTGGTTTGACAAAGTGTTAATAGGTTGTTACAAAGCCTGACACCCTACAACAACCAACCATTGAGCGATAGGAATTTTTATGACACTTGCCTCGGAACTAGCGGCGCTTGGACAGGTTTTGCTGATAGACCTTGTTTTGGCTGCTGATAATGCCATTATTGTAGGTATGGTTGCTGCGCGGTTGCCAAAAGAACAGCGTGCCCGTGTTATCATGATTGGTATCTTGGCTGCAACCATCATGCGGATTGGCTTTGCGGTTGTGACGTCGCACCTGTTGCAAATTATTGGATTGACCTTGGCGGGTGGTATTTTGTTGCTGTGGGTTTGCTGGAAATTATGGCGGGAAATTCGTGCAACAGCAGCGGAAAGCCATGAACTTGATGACCCTACTGGCGAGCGACCAATCAAAGATGGCGAAATCAAAACAACCCGTCAGGCAATTATTCAAATTGTATTAGCCGATATTTCGATGTCACTCGATAATGTTTTGGCTGTTGCGGGGGCAGCAGGGGAACATACCTGGGTATTAATTATGGGTTTAACCTTGTCGGTGGCTTTTATGGGTATTGCGGCAACCTTGATTGCTCGGATACTAAAAAAATATCATTGGTTGTCTTATGTTGGCCTGATTACCATCTTGTATGTATCCTTAAAGATGATTTGGGAGGGATCAGAACAAGTTTTTCACTTCTAAATAGTAATATACGCAGCTATTTGGAAAAAGATGGAATGGACGGGTGCAGGGCGGCAATTAAATCAAGATAGCCGGATTCGTCCGGTTTTATAACACCGTGTCTGATCATGAAATCGGCAATAACCAAGGCAGTGTTAAACTTAAAATCCTGTGTTGTTTCAAGGTGGTGCCGTACCTGTTCAATAGGCCAAAGATAAAAGCTGTCAACCTCGCCATCTTGGTTAACAGGTGTGAAGGTACCTGGTAATTCCAGGTCATAGCAGAAAATGGTATCGCAGCGCATGCCTTGCTGAAGCTGCATCATGTAAGATAACGCCCCAACCGGTTTTGCTTGTATGGCAATTGTTTTTGAAATGCCAGCCTCTTCATGGGCTTCTTTAATCAGATTCTCATGCAAGCTAAGACCGATTGGCAAACCACCTGCGACCAAATGATCAAGCTTTCCTGGTGCAACAGGCCGGTTTTGTGACCGCTTGGCAACCCAAAGTTTTAAATTTGCACCATGGCCTTGATAACCATTAACATGTAATCCATATCCTTTAATCCCAAGTTTAACAACGGCAGCGCGTTCAACATTAAGCAGTACAGGCTGCCCCCAGCCGGTAGCCACCGCATAATCTTCATCACGCCAGCCTTCCAAAGCACCTTGGTTAAATAATTTCTTAAAAACCGTATGCGCTGCAGACGTGCGTTGCCTGGGTGTTGTTAGGGATCGATGCATCGACAATTGCCCTTGATCAAGACAGAAGACATTTGAATGTAATTTTAACAGCTCTGCAAAATGATGATGAACCCAACCGACCTGTTGACCGCATACAACAAAAGGATAAAATTCTTTTAGGTCATAACGATGGCACTCTTGAATGCGCTGAATCAGGCTCATGGGTTATTGTACCTTAAAAAATGTGTAACATATAGCCTTTTAAATAGGCTGTTTCAGGCAGTGCGGGATGCACGGGATGATCAAGGCCAGCCTGACCATAATAAATAATTTTGCCATCGCGCTTTGATTCCCAAAGACCATGGCGTAACTGCTGTAATAATTCGCTGGGGGGGAGGTGGTGTGAACAGGAGGCGAAAAATAAATAACCGCCTGGCTTAACGGTTGCAGCGGCCAATTTGGCCAATTTGCGATAGCCACGACAACCAGCATAAAAATCTCTTTTGCTTTTGATAAAAGCGGGTGGGTCTACAATAACGATGTCAAAACCTGTCCCCTGATATCCTTCAAGAAACCTAAATACATCCTGTTGCTGCCAGGTGCACAGGTGATCCACTTTGTTTTCCCGTGCAGCCATAGCTGCCAACTCCAGGGCTTCGGCTGATCGATCGATACCAATAACGTTTTTTGCACCGCCCAGGGCGGCCATAACCGAAAACCCCCCTGAAAAGCAATAACAATCCAGCACGGTTTTATCCCTACACAATTGGGCAACCCAACGTCTATGATCGCGTTGATCAAAAAACCACCCTGTTTTTTGTCCATGGGTTAGATTGGCAAAAAACCAAGCCTGGTTTTCCTGTAAACGAACGATAGCATCATTTTTCCCAATAATTTCAGGCGGCACTATAGGTAATCCCTCGAGTTCCCGACTAGGGCTGTCACGCCGCAATACAATTCCATGTGGCGATAAAATGGTTGTAAAGACTTGTTGATGTTCACGCCATAATGTTTCACTGGCAGTAGTATTCAGCTGAACAACAAATTGATGGTCAAAGCGGTCAATGATCATCCCGGGAAAACCATCGGCTTCGGCATGAATTAATCGGTAAAATGGTGCTTTTAAGGCATGTTGCCGTAGATATAAGGCTTGTTCTAATCGCTCTTGCCAAAATCGGCTGTCGGGATTGATATTGGGCTGATGGCTTATAACCCGACCACAAATTAGCGAATGTGGGTTAAAATAAGCAAGGCTTATTGGTTGTTGCCGGCTGTTGAGTACGATGACCAAACTACCTGCTGGTATAAGTTTAGCCTGGGTCATGTTAATCTCATTCGCATAAATCCAGGGTAAATCAGCATGGCGGCGTTTATCGGCAGCAGGAAGTAGGGTAATTGATGGAAGGGTTAATACAGACATTTCTTTCAGCATTACTTATGAACGGGTTCGGGCTATAGCTTGTAACCAACCTTGATACAGGTTTTGTCGTTGATCATCACTCATTTTTGGTTCAAATATGCGTTGTGATTTCCACAAAGTCGATATCGTCGCAAGATCGCCGAATATACCGGCACCCAATCCTGCTAAATAGGCGGCACCAAGGGCTGTTGTTTCAGTTATTGATGGCCGTTCAATCGGCACACCAAGAATATCGGCCAAAAATTGCATCAACCAATCATTGGCCGTCATTCCCCCATCAACCCTGAGAATGCGGGGGTGGGTTGCGCCATCCAGCAACATTGTTTCCAGCAAATCACGTGTTTGATAGCAAACGGCTTCCAGGGCAGAGCGAACTATTTCGGCAATTCCAACATCCCTGGTCAATCCAAAAACCGCACCACGGGCATGTGGATCCCAATAAGGGGCACCTAAACCGGTAAAAGCCGGAACAAAATATACCCCTTTATTGCTTGAAGTGTTAGCAGCCAACCTTTCGGTTTCCCCTGCTGCTTTGATCAATTTTAAACCATCGCGTAACCATTGAATGGCGGCACCAGCAACAAAAATACTACCTTCGCTGGCATAAGTGAAATGCCTGTTGGTTTGGTATCCAATGGTTGTTAATAGGCGATGGGTTGAATGAACGGCTTTTTCCCCGGTATTCATCAGCATAAAGCAACCCGTACCATAGGTGCTTTTGATCATGCCAGGTGTAAAACACGCCTGGCCAACTAAAGCAGCTTGTTGATCACCGGCAATGCCGGTAATTGGCATAATCAATGGTAAAAGACCACGCGCTGTTTTTCCATAACCATAAGAAGATGGATAAACCGTTGGTAATATCGAGGCCGGGATATCAAACAAATCAAGCAAATCCTGATCCCATTGCCGTGTATGAATGTTATAGAGCATGGTACGGGCAGCATTTGTTACATCGGTTGCATGAACCTGACCCCCCGTTAAATTCCATAACAAGAAGCTGTCAATTGTGCCAAAGGCAACTTGACCCTGGCTTGCTTTATGCCGCAATCCATCAACATGATCCAGTATCCAACGTACTTTGGTTGCTGAAAAATAGGGATCAAGTAACAGGCCGGTTTTTTGTTGGATAACGTTATCATAACCTTTGGCTATTAATTGCTGACAAAAATCGGCTGTGCGGCGGTCTTGCCAAACAATCGCGGGATAATATGCTTTTCCGGTTGTTTTGTCCCATAAAATGGTTGTTTCGCGTTGATTGGTGATGCCTAAAACAATTTTCGCGTGCTTGGGGACATTAGCCTGTTCTAATACGTGATTGCACAATTTTAAGCATGAAAGCCATATTTCGGATGGGTTATGTTCAACCCAACCATCTGCTGGAAAATATTGTTGCAGTTCCTGTTGGCTTGTACCAAGAGGTTTACCGGCTGCGTCAAATAAAATAGCCCGGCTACTGGTTGTACCCTGATCAAGAGCCAATAAAAATTCAGAAGAAGCCATAATGAACCTTTTTTGTATTTAATTATATGGGCATCCAGCACCTAATAAGTCAAGCTGACATTTTTATGAGCATTAGCCAAGTGGAATTGCTTAAAATGCTGTTGTCGGTTGATGGGAAGTGTTTTATGGTAACGTGCCATTTATAAAAATGGGCGCCACGTGACAGAAAAAATGAAAGCAGACGAGATCAACAATGACCCTTCATAAAACAACTTCTGAACAGTCTATTAAGCTATTGTCGCATTTTGCTGAAATATCCGACCATTATGATGGATTTATTATTGATTTATGGGGGGTATTGCATGATGGGGTTATGGCTTATCCTGGGGCGGTCGATTGTTTGCGCCGCTTAAAGCAGGCTGGCAAGAAAATTTTATTGTTATCTAATGCGCCGCGCCGCGCCGCTGTGGTTGCAGATGGTACAGCAAAAATAGGTTTTTTAAAGGATTCGTACGATTTTCTTCATTCCTCGGGCGAGGAAACATGGCAGCAATTATATAAGCGCAGTGATCATTGGCATCGCCGTTTAGGAACAAAGTGTCTGGCCATTTTTGCCGAATCGGATCGTCCTTTTTTTCAGGGGTTAGATTTACAGCTGGTGCAGGAACCACAGCATGCCGAATTTGTTTTGGCGGTGGGTATTCGCAATTTTGGCGATACCGTTGATTTATATGCCAGCGCACTAAAAAAAGCACAGCAGCAAGGGTTACCAATGCTGTGTGTTAACCCAGACCTTGAGATTATCCGGCAAGGGAAGCGCGAAATTTGTGCCGGGGCTTTGGCACAATATTATGAACAAATTGGTGGCGAAGTACGCTATCACGGCAAACCGCATCCGGCGGTTTATCAACATGCCCTGAAATTATTGGGTGGTCTTGATAAAAATAAAATATTGGCGGTTGGTGATGCCTTACGCACAGACATTGCCGGTGCAACCACCATGGGGTTGGATAGTCTTTGGATTCTTGGGGGTATTCATGCTGAAGGGTTACTGCTGAACCAACAGCAAGGATTAAAACAACGCCTTGTGGAAATGGCAGAAAAGGCAGCATTAAAACCTGTTGCGGGTCTACCACGATTTGTTTGGTAGGGTGTTAACTAATTTGTCTGGCGGCCTCAATCGCCGATTTAGCATCGGTGTAGGTATGCGGTGCCAAGTTGGTCTGGTCGGCAGTTTTTTGTTGGGATGCAGATGTAATATCAGCAGCAAGGGAGGCCGTACTTGTTCCCGATATTGCTTGTTGCGGGGGCGGTAGGGCAATATTCGGAGATGTTTGGCTTGTTCTATCGTTCTTGTCACCTGCTGAAGTTAGGGAAATAATCATGTTATTCTCGGTGCCAGGCGAAGATGATGGCGGATAACGCCAAACCAACTGGTCAAATTCACGACAATTACTGCAACAAGCCTGCCATTCAGCATGACTGGTATGACAAATTTGACAAATCCATGTTGCTTCTTCCAAGGCCTCAGAAGCCTGGGTCAACCATTGAATCGCTGCACGATAGTTTTGATTCTCTTTTTCTTCCAATTCAGCCATCAGGCGGCAAGCTTTAGCCGTTTTATGGCCATTATGCAAAATTTGTTGAAGATATTGCCTGGCATCAGACCATGCTTGTGCCTTGATGGCGGTTGTTGCCAGGATAATTAATTGATCAGAAGGCAAATTTAGGTTGCCACCAGCCAGCTTTTGAAGCCGGTTAAATTGGCTTGCCGGAGATTCTTGATCAAATAAATTGCAATAAAGTTGTAACAAGGTTGGGTGTTGTACAACTTGCCACTGCCGCTCCAGAAATTTGGCAAAAGGTTTTTTCTTGTCACTGTGTTGCCACGCTTTAACCTGTAAAATAAGCGCAGGAATAAAATGAGGGATATATTTTTGAACATTTTCAGCTTTTTCAGCGGCAATCGCAGGTTGATCTTGTAGGGCTTGTCGTGCCGATTCGGTTAACAAAATACCTTCATAACGTTCCAACTGTGCTGATGGGAGTTTGCGTGCTTGTTTTAAAAGTTTTAAACTATTGTTGGCGCCTGACCATTCGCCCAGTTTTGTTTCAAGTTCGAACTGTGTTTGGGCTAGCCAGTCTGCTTTAGGGCGGATTTTAAGCGCTTCTCGCGTGTAGGTTAAAGCAGATTTATAGTTTTTTTGGCGTAAGGATTGCATCAACAACCCACGATATCCAAGAAACGCCGAATCAGGGTTATCCAACATTAAGCGAAAATATTTTTCGGCGGCTTGCTCGTCACCGCTAATCTGTGCGGCCTGTGCTGTCAGTAACAGGGTTAGGGGCGGATCGTTCATTAATTGGGTTGCTTTTTGTGCATGACGTTGGGCTTCTAGCGCATCACCAGCTGCCAGGGCGGCCATACCTTTTGTTAATGCCTTATAACCGTTTTTGCGCCGCTCATTTTCTTGGGCTTTTCGAATGCGATGTGGTGTTAGAATAAGTGCATACCCCAGCCAAACGATGATGTATAATAACCCTGAAACAATAACCAGAAATAAAAACAAGATGCTCACAGGGGCAGTTAGCTCGTACCCCAGCCAATTCACAACAATAAAGCCTGGTTGTTGCGTAATCCAGAAAGCCACTAAAACACACAAAGCGGCTATAGATGAAAAAATAAGTGCTTTAAACATTGTGCGGCCTTAAGGGTTTGTCATAAAATGTGTTAATAGCATGTTTTTAAATTGTTGTAACAAAGAATTTGCCTGAAGTTTCGCCTGTAGCGTCTCTTTCCAATCGACCAGTGATTCAGGCAGGTTACTGACATCCAATTCCTTTAATGCCGCTTGCCATTCACCATTCGCTAATTTTGCTTCCGTTCGCGCCAGGCGCGATAACAAATCATCCCCCTGGGTTTGTGCACCAATAGGGCGTATGGTAATTAAACCAGAGAATTGATCAGCAAATTGTTGATTCCAACCGCTATTGCGCAGCTCGTCGCTTAAAATACCCTGGGATATTTTGTTGGCAATGATTTTAAGTTCTTGCTGTAACCAAGCATAAGAGGGAATGCCCGTTTCAAACCAAGGCTTAAGGGTGTTTGCCTGAGACAACCAGTCACGAACCATCGATTGATGCCCCCCAAATTGTTCGATTGCCGCTATTTCATGAAAAAACGGTTGGCCATTATTAACAGCTGTTTCTAATTGGCCGGCTGTTAAAAACAATGCTGCCAAGCTTGGATTTTGGTTGCCTTGCGGGTTTTGGTGCAATTGCTGTAATTGTTGATTAAATTCGGTGCTTAACTGCTGTAATTCAAAAACTTTTGCGGTTAGACCCGGCAGCTGGCCTAGCTTGTTTTCAAATAACTCAAGTTGGCGACCAACCTGTTGCAGCGTTAAGCGTACCTGATCCAAATCACGCATAACCACATTAAAATTAGAAATTTGTTTTTCCTGAAGCAAAAGACTTTTGCTTAATTCAGATATTTGTTGTTGAAGCTGTCCAATCATTGGGTCATGGAAGGATGCATCTGCTGATACGTTACGATAGCTATTCATTTCTGTTCTTAAAGCAGATAAGCCCTGGTCAATTTCGGATAGACGGTTGTTCAACGCGGGGTGATCAAGCTTGCCAAAGGCATCTTGTATCGTGGCTATCGATTGTTGTTGGTTTTTTAGGGTTGTTTGCAATTCATCAACAGTTTTGGCCAAACCATTGATAAGAATAGCCGATGGTTGGGATACATTGGATGACGGTATCAATAATTGCGGGGCTGTAAGCACAACTACAATCATCAATAAAACAAGGCTAAAGCTGGCAAAACCAAGTAAACGAGCAATTTTATCTTTGGGATGCATTGGTCTTTCTCCTAAGAGTGGAAGTGGTGCAGTAATTAACTGCAACAAGCTTGACAAGTTAGGTTTGGCACTAATATGAATTGATGCCCAAGGTAAATGGTTAATCTTTTGTGCAATCGAATCACTGAGGCAAAAAACACGAACTTTCTGGCATGCTTTAGATATCCGGTGGTTTTGCACAACCAACTTGGCAAATGTATCAGCAGCACGGCTTGAGAAGAGCGCTAAATCAGTAATAGCGCCTGATTCAAGTTTTTGGGTAGTTATGGTTTGGAACTTGTCGATCGGGCGGCTATCATAAAGCACCAAGCTTTCCGATTGGAACCCAAGTTTTTTCAGTTCTTCGGTTATATCAAGGCTGGTAACACGGCCGCAGGCATAAATAACCCGACCGCCATTAATGCTCAGCTGTTTTTGTGCCATGGCCAGCAGTTCGGTGGCATTACCAGCAGCATTATTAACTTGTTGGAATCCAAGACTTTTGGCGATATGGGTACTATCGTCACCAACCGTTAGGGCAGGGATATCTAAAGGTAATCTTAAACTAACCCATTGTTGGATGGCGTGAACGCTTGTAAATAGAACGGCTTGAGCCGAATTTTGCTGTAAAGATTGGGCTTGTTCGGGGTTTATGGTTTGGGGGTGAATATGCAATAAAGGCTCAACTGAAACCTTAAATCCTGCTTCTTCCAGGTTTTTTTGCACATCTAACCCGTTCGGCGCGCCGGCGGGCGACGGCCATTCTGTTCGGGTAAGCAAAATATGGCGCTTGGTAATGAGCTGCATAACCAAAATGTTAGCCTGCTTTGTTAGAAAAAAGAAGTCTTTATTCACCAATACGCATAAATTTTTGCCGTACAGCTGTGCCGGCCTGATGTCCTAAGGTTTCTGGCTGTTGTGACAAGCCTTGCTGGTCGACAAATGCAATTTTTTGCCCATCGGGGCTAGCCAGCATGGCGCGCAGCGATAATTTTTTGCTGGATTCATGATAATTGGCTAAGGCCGCAATTGGTGTGCGGCATGAACCATCGAGTTCAAGCAAGCATGCACGCTCAGCACGAATACAGATGCTTGTTTTCCAGTCATTCAAAGGAGCTAGAATTGCCCGAGCAATATCGTCATAAACCCGAATTTCAATACCAATAGCCCCTTGGGCAACGGCAGGCAGCATGTCGGTTGCCGACAAAATACTGGTTGCCTTATCGGCCAAATTTAAACGTTCCAACCCCGCAACAGCCAAGATTGTTGCATCAATTGCACGTTGTTGCAGCTTGTCAAGCCTGGTCTGCACGTTGCCGCGTAGGGGAACAACCTTTAAATCGGGGCGATGGGCAAGAATTTGTGCCTTGCGGCGCAGAGATGATGTTCCAACAACCGAACCTGCCGGTAAATCTGCCAACCCATGATTATCCCGACTAAACCAAGCGTCAAGGGGATTACGCCTTGGCAAAAGACAGTCAATTTCCAATCCTTCTGGTAAAATTGTTGGAACATCTTTCATGGAATGAACGGCAAAATCAATTTGTTCGGCAAGCAAAGCATCTTCGATTTCTTTGGTAAATAAACCTTTGCCACCAATATCCGACAAATCCCTGTCCTGAATACGGTCTCCAGTAGTTTTGATTGGTACAATTTCTATCCGTCCTTGCTGGGCAAGGGTGGGGTAGTGTTGCAGCAGCAGGTTTTTAAATTCGGCTGCTTGGGCTAGTGCAAGGGGGCTACCGCGGCTGCCAATGCGCCAACATGAACGTTTTTTTAAAATATCCAAACTAACTGGTTGGGTTGGGATAGAATGCAATTTCATCTTCATCTTTTACAGTATCAATCCTACAATCAATGACAAGAAAATTGCACATGATCAAATAAAATTTAGCGTTATAAACGCAATATCCATAAAAACCAGTTTTTTGACTTATAATCAGCTTGCCAGCAATGTGCTAATCGCATAGAATTTGACTGTTCGTATAGCCATGAAAATATTTGGATTAGGCCATGATTGCGTTGGGTATTGAATCAAGCTGTGATGAAACAGCTGTTGCCCTGGTTGGGTCAGATCGCCGCATTTTGGCACATAGCGTGTTATCACAAACAACCGATCATCAGCCTTATGGAGGGGTTGTACCTGAAATTGCCGCGCGTAGTCATCTGACGCATTTAGCCCCACTGATCGAATCAACTTTGAAGCAGGCTAATTTGTCTTTGGATCAGGTTGGGTTGGTTGCTGCAACTGCTGGCCCTGGGTTAATTGGTGGATTAATCGTTGGATTGACTATGGCCAAAGCCATTGCTTTAGGCAAAAACAAACCTTTTATTGCCGTCAATCACCTAGAGGCACATGCCTTAACCGTTCGTTTAACCGATAATGTATCATTTCCCTATCTATTACTGTTGGTTTCTGGTGGTCATTGTCAATTAATTTTGGTTACCGCGGTTGGAAAATATACCTGTTTAGCAACAACCTTAGACGACGCTTTAGGGGAGGCCTTTGACAAGGTAGCCAAAATGCTGGGGCTTGGTTTTCCGGGTGGTCCGGCTGTTGAAAAGGCAGCAATGAAATCCCACATCCGGTTGCATAAAAATCAACCAGTGCACCATTTTAACCTGCCGCGCCCCATGGTGGGTCGTGTGGAATTGAATTTTTCGTTTTCTGGGCTAAAAACCGCGGTGTATCAGCAAGCTTCGGCTCTAGCCCCGGCGGGCAGTCATTTGCCCGAATCGGTGATTGAAGATTTGGCATCTGCCTTTCAACAAGCCGCAATAGATTGCGTGATTGATCGCGTTAAACGTGCTTTACTATTGCTGGGGTACCGCAATATTCGGCCAACCGCGTTGGTAGCTGCTGGCGGGGTTGCTGCTAATCAAGCTTTGCGCCAAGCTTTGTCTGGTCTTGCCTATCATCATGATGTGAATTTTATTGTTCCGCCTGTGCGTCTGTGCACGGATAATGCCGCAATGATCGCCTGGGCGGGGCTTGAGCTTTATGAAACCGGACGTCGCGATGATATGCTGGTTGTACCCCGTCCGCGTTGGCCGCTTGATCCGAATTTTTCTTTAAATTATGCTGATGCGACAGATATATAATATTTTAAGGTAAAATTAATGAAATTGGGACAATCAATTAACGTTCGCACCGTGTTTCCAGGCGATTTTAAGGAAGATGCGCTTCATCATCTCTGTGCACTGATCAATCAGGCATACTTTGAATCAGAAGCCGACTTTTGGAACAAAAGCATGGAACGCACAAATGTCCAACAAGTTCAACAAATTCTTCAAAACAAAGCCATGTTAATTGCCACGCTTGATGATCATGTTGTTGGGTGTGTTAATGTTAATCGCCTGTCAAACAATGTTGCTGAATTTAACATGCTGTCAACTGCGCAGGCATATCGTGGGTTGGGTGTTGGAAAAAAAACTGGTTGATGCGGCAGAAAATTGGGCAATAGAGCAGGGGTGCAATTATATGCAGTTGCGTGTCTTGTCCCCACGCGGACAAAAGCATGCCCATAAAGATTTTCTAAAAGATTGGTATCAAAAACTGGGTTATATTTTTCAACGGGCAGAACGACTGGAAGAATTGTATCCCATGTTGGCAGCGGCCTTTAACGGTCAAGGCGATTTCTTCGTATATCAAAAAAAACTTGTTGCGTCCAAGTAAATTTATGGTAATGAGGCTTAAAACAAGCAAAATAAAGACGTGTGTTTGGGGAGTTCTAAGGTGCAATATTGGTTTTTGCGTGCTGATCCTTTAGTATATTCTTGGAAAGAAATGTGGCTTTTAAAAAAGATTACTTTGTCTTGTCCGCGAAGTACAAGAAGTTTGCCCTATTTCTTAGAAATTCAGCCGGATGATTTGTGCTTTTTCTTTCTGGCGCGGTCGATGAAATATATTGTGGGGGTGGTTCGTGTGGTGAAAGAGGCCTACCCAGATCCCGTAGATGTCACCAAAGTTCAGAAAAAACTTGATATCGCTGTTGCATATCAATTAGTAAGACCAGTTTATTTCAAAAGAATGATTCAGCATCCCTTTTTGGCTGACAAACCTTTTTTAACAGTGTTGCGTGCCCCTTTAATGCCGGTTGATCCAAAGTCATGGGAAATTATTTCTGGAATGGGGGGTATAGATTAGTTTTGCTATCTGCACGTGATGCAACAATCATCAGGTTCATTAAAGTACGTTCTTTATCAACAAAGGAAATAGTGTTTTTGCATGTCATACTGGCTTATAAAATCTGAACCTTCAACTTATTCATGGCACAATATGCAGCAAGATGGTACAACTGGCTGGACAGGCGTGCGCAACCATCAGGCTACCAATTATTTGCGGTCTATGCGTCTTGGTGATATGTGCTTTTTTTACCATTCCAATGTCGGATTGGCAATTGTTGGTATTGTTCGGGTTGTGCGTACGGCTTATCAAGACAACACCGACCGCACAGGCAAGTTTGTTATGGTGGATGTGGCAGCTGAAAAAAGTTTATTAAAACCTGTTTCATTGCAACAAATAAAGCAAAATCCAAAACTTGCGCACCTACCTTTAATATGTCAATCCCGCTTGTCGGTTATGCCTATCGACACGGATTCATGGGAAATGATCTGCAGCATGGGTGGGTTATATTAAGATAATTTTAAGGCTGGATATCTTTCAGGAAAGATGTTCCGCGTTTAAGGGGCGCAATACCCAAATGAGCCGCAATTGTTTGACCGATGTCGGCAAAACTGCGTCTTTTACCTAAGTTAACTGACCTAAAACCAGGTCCAAAAGCTAAAACGGGCACAAATTCCCGCGTATGATCTGTCCCGGCCCAGGTTGGGTCGCAACCATGATCTGCACTAATAATGGCTAGATCGCCACCGCGCATGTCAACCATAAAATCCAGCAATTGATGGTCCAAATCCTCAAGCGCGCGGGCATAGCCGATAACATCGCGCCGATGACCATATAGCATATCAAAATCAACAAAATTGGTAAAAGTAAGGCTGCCATCAGCGGCATGCTGCTGGGCTTTAAATGTTTCTTCAAACAGGGCTGCGTTACCATCGCCCTTAGCCTTATGGGTAAAACCTTGATGGGCAAAAATATCTGGAATTTTACCTATGCCAATTACATGCCTTTTTTGCTGAATAAGAAAATCAAGCAACGTAGGTTCAGGTGGTGGGGATGCTAAATCACGCCTGTTTCCAGTGCGTTTAAAACTGCCTGGGTTGCCAACAAAGGGTCTGGCAATTACCCGGCCAATATTTATTTTATCAACCAGTTTGCGGGCTAAATCACAAAGTTCATATAAACGGGCAAGGCCAAAAGATGTTTCGTGCGCAGCAATTTGTAAAACACTATCGGCTGAGGTATAAATAATTGGTTTGCCGGTGTTCATATGTTCAGCGCCCAATTCATCAATAATCACGGTGCCAGATGCATGTTTGTTACCAAGAATGCCTGGTAACCCGCCCTGAACGATCAGTTGTTGTGTTAACCATTCAGGAAAACAGGGAGTTGTATGCGAAAAATAACCCCATTCTTTCATAACTGGTACACCAGCCATTTCCCAATGACCACTCGGCGTATCTTTGCCAAGGCTTTTTTCTGCGGCAAACCCGTAAGACCCAAAGGTTTTAGATGGTAGGGCAGCACCTTTGACGATGCTGCCCGCGGCTTCGGCCGCTGCATGATATAACCCAAGCGCCGGTAAGGCCGATAACTGCAAGGGTCCTTGGCGAATACCTGCTTTATTTGCTTTGCCTAATGCGCAAAATTCTGCAATATGACCAAAGGTATTGGCGCCGGCATCACCATATTCGGCTGCATCATCGGCAGAACCGATACCAAACGAATCCATAACCAGTAAAAAAGCGCGGGGCATTAGCTATCCTCAAGTAAACAATCGTTAACAACCGCTGATACCTTAACAGGCTGTGCTGCAACAACATAACTTTTTTGAACAAGCTTTATTGCTTGTTCAACCAAATCCGCATTATTCCCGTGAATAATCATCAACGGATCACCGCGGTTTATTTTCGTCCCTACTTGTTGAATATGGGTACAACCAACAGATAGGTCAATGGTGTCTTGCGGTTTTTTTCGGCCACCACCAAGCAACATAATTACCAATCCAATTTGCCGTGTATCTATTGCCTGTATATAACCTGCTTCAGGGCTAGGGACAGGTCGTATCATTTTTGCAGTGGGCAGGTAATGCTGGTATTGTGACATAAAATCAGCTGGTCCGCCCAAATGTACAACCATTTTTTGAAAAATATCGGCTGCCTGTCCACCATCTAACTTTTGTTGAAGCATTTTACGGGCTGTAGCTTCATTATGTGCCAATTTCCCAAGCAATAACATGTGTGCGCCAAGGCTAATCACAACTTCGTGAAGACGCTGGTCGCGATAAGCGCCAGACAAATACGCAATAGTTTCTGCAATCTCCAGACTGTTACCAGCCGTTGCGCCAAGTGGTTGATTCATATCGGTTAACAATGCACGCGTTGGTAATCCCGCTGCTTTAGCAGTTCTAATAAGGTTTAGGGCTAATTCTTTTGCCCGATCATACTTGTTCATAAAGGCGGCGTTACCCCATTTAACATCCATAACCAAACCCTGTAACCCGGCAGCTAACTTCTTGGATAGGATTGAAGCCGTAATCAAGGGGATTGATTCAACAGTTCCACAAGCATCGCGTATGGAATAAAGACGGCGATCAGCCGGTGCTAAGTCGTCGGTTTGTCCAATAATGGCACAACCAACCTGCTTTAAAACTTTTTCCAGCAATTGTGGATCAGGTTTAACATTGTAACCAGGAATGCTTTGTAACTTATCCAATGTGCCACCAGTGTGCCCAAGTGATCTGCCCGAGATCATTGGCACAAAACCACCGCATGCCGCAACCATCGGAGCAAGCATTAAACTAACCTTGTCACCGACACCACCGGTTGAGTGCTTATCAAGAATTGGCCCATTAAATTGCTGGGCTGGCCATGTCATTACCCGGCCGGATTGTGTCATAATACGGGTAAGGTCACCACATTCACGAGCGTTCATGCCCCGAAAAAATATTGCCATGGTCAGGGCTGATATTTGGCTGTCTGTTACGTCACCACGTAACATGCCCTGGATCATAAACGAAATTTCTTCTGTGGTTAATGTGTTACCTTCGCGTTTACGGTATATAATTTCTTGGGGAAAAAGCATTACTAATATCCCTGATTAACAGTTTTTGATGAAGTGTTCAGCAATTGATCAAGCAACGAACTGGCACCAAAACGCAGATTCGCCGGATTTATCCAATCTTTTCCCATCATTTTTTCAACCAGCATTAAATATTGATCAGCTTCGCTTGGTTGCCGTACGCCACCCGATATTTTACAACCGACCTGTCGACCTGATGGTTGATTTTTTTGGATAACCTGTAACAACGTTTTAACTGCGGCTATGGTTGCGCCAACCGGTGTTTTACCAGTAGATGTCTTCAGAAAATCGGCGCCACCATCGACACAATCCTGTGCGGCCATCTCGATAAGCCGGTCGTCATGCAAAACCCCTGTTTCCAAGATAACCTTCAATACCCGTCCAGCACCAATTTGTTTCTTGGCACGTTCAACCAATGCGCGTACCAAACTGCGATTGGCTGTTGACGGGTCTTGTCGGTATAGGTGGTATGGAATAACAATATCAATCTCTTCAGCACCGAGATCCAAGGCAAACGATACATCTTGGGTGATTTTTGTTTCAGCGAGATTACCACCGGGAAAATTGACAACCGTTGCCAGCCTTATCATCGAGTAGGGCAAAGACTTTTTAGCAGTTACAAGAAATTTTGAATAAACACACAAAGCGGCAACTGGCCCGGCAGGGGTTGTAGCGCGTTGTGCCAATTGTTGAATTTTGGCATCGGTGTCATCATCATTCAGGCTGGTTAAATCCATAAGGGAAATAGCTGGATGGTTCAGATTTTTGGCTGAAGGCAGGTTTGCGGGACCAAAAGATAGGGGTAAAAGATCCTTTAGCTTGATCTGCTGTTGAATACCTGCTGGATTAGCAAGATATACGATTGTTTCGTCAAACCCGAATTCGCGCAGTCGCTGGCGACATCCGCCGCAGGGGGCACAAATCTCCGCACTGTTTGCCAACACCAATATTTCGGCAATACGCTTTTCACCATGGGCAATCATCGTGCCTATTGCGCTTGCCTCTGCGCACTGTCCTTGTGGAAAAGCAGCATTTTCAACGTTTGCACCGCTATAAATACGACCACTTGCACCACGAATAGCGGCACCCACCCGAAAAAGTGAATAAGGGGCGTGGGCTTTCTCACGCACTAATCTGGCGGCAGCTAGTAAATCATTTGGTTCTATCATTTAACGATCTTTCACAAAAGGAAGGCCGATGGCTTTTGGTGCTTCAGATTTACCGATAAATCCAGCCAACAGCAAAATGGTTAATAAGTAGGGCAAAGCCTGAATCATCTGGACTGGAATAATCCCAATTCCGGGGATAACAGTTCCCTGAAGTCTTATTTGTACTGCATCGGTAAAAGCAAAAAGAAAACAAGCCAATAAAGTAGGTTTTGGCCGCCAACGACCAAAAATTAACGCGGCTAAGGCCAAATAACCACGGCCTGCTGTCATATTTTGTGAGAAAGCTGCACTTTGGGCTGTTGCCAAATATGCGCCGGCAATACCGCAAAGTATTCCACAGCCAATTTGAGCACGGTACCGAATCGAGCTAACAGAAACACCGGCTGTATCAAGAGCATGAGGATTTTCGCCAGCAGCCCGTAGACGCAATCCAAAACGGGTTGCATACAGTATCCAGGCAACGATAAAAGGCGTTAGAATGGCAATATACACCAACATATTATGACCACTGATAAGTAGACGATACACATCACCAATAACAGGAATATCACCAACAGTTTCAATCCCTGGTAAATGAATAGCCGTATGGCGACCATCTGCAGAAAGCATGGGGGTTTGCCCACCCCGATTAAACCAGGCATTGGCAAGTGTTGGTGCCAATCCAGCGGCTAAAATATTAATGGCCATTCCCGAAACAACTTGATTACCATTATAGGTGATGCACGCAACCCCATGCAACAAAGACAATAAAACCGATACCATAATACCAGCAGCAAGCCCTACCCAAGCATCATTGGTAACTGCGGCGGTTGCCGCCGCAGCAAAGGCCGCCATTAACATTTTACCTTCAAGACCGACATTTACAATGCCAGAACGTTCCGACATCATACCGGCCATAGCCGCCAAAATTAAAGGAATGGCAAGGCGAATGGTTGATGCAAAAACAGAAAGGGTCAGATCAAAAAATTCGTACATGCTAAACTCCCTTTTGGCGCCGCAAATAAATAACCAATCTGGCCAAGGATGGTTTAAAAATATTTTCCATCGCACCACAAAACAGGACAACCAAGCCTTGAATGACCACAATCATATCACGGCTAAGGCCTGGAAAGTCAAAGGCAAGTTCGGATCCGCCTTGATACAATGCCCCAAATAAAATGGCTGCGGCAATAATACCAACTGGATGATTGCGTCCCATAAGTGCAACCGCAATCCCAACAAATCCAGCACCATTGGTATATTCAATAATTAATCGGTGTTGTTCGCCCATAATTACATTAATTGCCACCATACTGGCAAAAATGCCGGAAATAACCATAACAGTCATGACCAGCCGTGCTGGTGGAATACCTGCATATTTAGCTACTTTTTCACCCTGCTCAATTACCCGTAATTCGTATCCGAACTTGCTTTTCCAAACTAGCAACCAGAAAACAAAACATGCAAAAAGCGCAAGAAAGAATGAAATGTTTAAAGGCGAAAAGCGTGATTCAACTCCAAAAAAACCCAACATATCGCGCAGAAGTGGCAAATGCTGGTCACTGGCAATTGCCTGGCTTTGTGGGCTTTGCTGGTTGGGTGCAATCAGTACGTCAACTAATAAATAGTTAATAAGGGCGGCTGCTAAATAGTTAAACATAATGGTGGTAATAACCACATGACTACCGCGCTTTGCCTGGAGCCAACCAGGAATAAAAGCCCACAATCCACCAAATACAGCTGCCGATAACATTGCGGCTGGCAATACGACCCACCAACTGAATTGGTCTAGCCAAAAGCAAGCAAGCAAAACGCCTACACCAGCTATATAGGCTTGTCCTTCGCCACCGATGTTAAATAATCCCCCGTGAAAAGCAATGGCAACAGCAAGACCAGTAAAAATAAAATTGGTGGCGTAATAAAGCGTGTATCCTGTTCCATCAACCGTACCTAAAGCCCCTTGAAATAACGAGGCAAAGACATCAAACGGATTCTCACCAGCATAAAAAACCACAATGCTGGTTAACAAAAAGGCTAACAACAAATTTAAAAGCGGAATCAGCAAATATTCCATCCAACCTGGTAAATCTATTTTGTGATGAATACGCATGTAATGGCCTGCTTTTTCCCTGATTGTTTAATGATCTATGCCGGCTTCAGACAGTGTTTCGCGAATTTCTTCAACCACACCTGCCATCAACAGCCCAATCTTTGTTTCCGATGCCTGATGACGCGGTAATACACCAACGATTTTACCGTCAAACATAACCACAATTCGGTCTGCTAATGTCAAAATTTCATCAAGTTCAGCCGACACCAGCAACAATGCCTTGCCCGCGTCGCGCAGCTCGATAAGCCGGCGGTGAATGAATTCAATAGCCCCTACATCAACACCACGGGTAGGCTGACCAATCAGTAACAGATCGGGATTTTCTTCAAGCTCGCGCCCGATAACTAATTTTTGTTGATTTCCGCCGGAAAAAGATGATGTTTTCAAGAAAGCATTTGGGGGGCGTACGTCGTAATCTTGGGCAATAGTTGCAAAATGATTTAAAGAATTTTTTTTCTTAATAAAGCCTGCCTTTGAAAGGGGGGGCTTATAATGGTAACCCAAAATTCCTGACTCCCAGGCTTTAAAATTTTTAACCAACCCAACCCCTAAACGGTCTTCGGGAATATGAGAAACCAACAATTGTCGGGCTGATTGGGTGGGTCTGTGCCGGCTTAATAATTTTTTAAGCTGTCGCCCGCCTAATAATATCTCTCCTTCATGATATGAGCGCATGCCTGACAAAACCTCTAGCAATTGGCTTTGTCCGTTGCCGGAAACTCCAGCAACGCCAAGAATTTCTCCACGATTAACCGTAAGATTAATGTTATCAAGAATTGGGCGTTTATCCGGCCCAAACAGGGATAATTTTTTAACTTCCAGTAGGGGGGCAGGTTGGTGTGTTTTCTGCCGCTGCCAATGGGTGGTTAGTCGGCGTCCAACCATCATTTCAGCTAATTGTTCTTTGCTGGTTGTTGCCGTTAGTATTGTATCAATAATTTTACCCTGACGCATGACAGTTACATGGTCGGTTACAGCCATAATTTCATGAAGCTTGTGCGTAATAAGCACCACGGTTTTTCCAGCATCACGCAAGGTACGCAAAATGGAAAAGAAATGCTGCACTTCCTGGGGTGTTAATACACTGGTTGGTTCATCCAAAATCAGGATTTCTGCGCCACGATACAGTGCTTTTAAAATTTCAACCCGTTGCTGTAAGCCAACTGGCAGGTTTTCTATAAGCGCTTCGGGGTTAATACTCATGCCATATTTTTGGGATAGATTATCCAAAATAGACCGAGCGTTTTGCATGGCAGTCTTATTACGCCAGGTTTTTTCTGAACCCAAAATAATATTTTCCATAACCGTAAATTTTTCCACCAGCATAAAATGCTGATGCACCATCCCTATACCCAAAGCAATAGCTTGTTGGGAGTTTTCGATATGAACGTTTTTTCCAAGAAGTTTAATATCGCCACTATCAGCCTGATAGTAGCCATATAAAATATTCATTAGGGTAGATTTTCCGGCGCCATTTTCCCCAACGATTCCATGAATTGAGCCTTGCCGGATCAATAGATTAATGTCGCTATTGGCCTGTACCATGCCGAAGCGCTTTGATACATGAACAAATTCAATAGCTGCAGGTTGTTGGGTTTCGATCATTCTAGAAGGTGGTACCCTTAGAATTTATTTCTTATTTAAAAGACCCCAAAATGATATAATTTACCACTTTGGGGTCTTTTTTGTGTTCAGAACCAGCTATTCAATAGGACAGCTGTTATTGGTGTAATACTCGACAACTTTAACTTTACCAGTAATAATGTCTTGGCGGTACTGATTGACCAATTTCTCAACCTCGGGGGTAATCAGCGAACGATTATATTGATCAAGCGCCCAATCAACGCCACCTTCGGCAAGGCCAATAACTCGAACACCAGGTTTCCAGGTGTTGTTGCGGGCAGATTGTAGGGCATCATAAACAGCAACATCAACCCTTTTCAGCATCGATGTTACCATTGTTCCGGGATGTAGGTAGTTTTGGTTGCTGTCAACACCGATAGCAAACTTTTTATTATCTTTGGCGGCTTGTAACACACCAAGGCCGGTTGCACCAGCGGCGGCAAAAATAACATCGGCTTTACGGTCAAACTGGCTGCGTGCTAGTTCAGCGCCACGGGTAGGGTCGTTCCAAGCTGCACCGGTTGTGCCCGTCATGTTTTGTAAAATGGTAATTTTAGGATTGACGGCCCGTGCCCCTTGTTTATAACCGCAGGCAAAATGACGAATCAGAGGAATGTCCATT
>JAEUKQ010000002.1:87472-97492 GCA_016794225.1 Alphaproteobacteria bacterium
AACAAAGCCAATCACGCCGGTTTTTGACATTTTTGCGGCAACAACGCCAACCAAAAATGACCCTTCATGTTCTTTGAACACTACCGATTGAACATTGGGTAAATCAACGACTGCGTCAATAATGGTAAACTTCACATTTGGATATTCTTTGGCAACCGTTTCAACAGCATTAGCAGCAGAGAAACCGGCAATTGTAATAATGGTTGCACCACGGTTGGCCATGTTGCGTAGGGCCTGAACACGTTGTGATTCATTGGTAATTTCAAACTCGCGGTAGGTTACACCCGTTTCCTTGCGGAATCGTTCGGCACCGGTGTAAACACCTTCGTTAAATGACTTATCAAATTTTCCCCCCATGTCGAAAACAACGGCAGGCTGGAATTGTTGGGCAAAAACTGGTTGGCTGGTAACAGCCAGCGCAGCGAAAGCGAAAGCTAGAAGTTTTTTCATCGGGAATCTCCGTGTATTTTAAGTGAAAAAGGACAGCAAAAGTAAATGCAGTTCAACATGATCAATACGAAAAAGACCGGTTCGTCAGTAGCAATTTGCACAATAAATTGATCCCGTCAACCGCAATTTATACCACCCGTGTAATCCAGGGAATATAGGCTATTTCAGCGCGTGTATTGGTAAAGTAAAAATCATCCGCAATTGGGTATGGTGTCTGGGTTGTTGTGACCAAGGAATATTCTAATAGTCTTTTAAAAGCAGTTTTTCAGCCCAAAATTCCAAAAGTTTGTATTGAAACTGTCTAGTTTGTTGTTGCCATTCACGTTGGGCTGGTGTTGAAAAAGGTGATCGATCAGATGTTTGGTTGACAAGGTCTTCTGCCATGTCTGGGTTGTTGATAACAATAACAAACGCAAGTGGGTTACGATTGGGCAAGAATAAATAGCCGGCAATTGCGCTAACCCCAATCAATGTTCCGGTTTTGGCCTGAATATGCGTTGATAAATAGCTTGATTGCAGAAAGGGCGGAGTAATAAAACCATCTTGTAGAATAGAAAAAACATTGGGTTCTTGCCACAAAGAATCAAGGAATTCTATCAGCTGGTTGGTGGTAAGACGGTTATCGTGTCCTAGACCCGAAAATTGTGCAATATGCGCTTGTTGCCAATTATATTTAGGGTAGGTTTGTGCAAGCCAGTGTGTTACAAAACCGGAAATACAGCTTCGGTCCAAGCAACCTGATTTAGCTAAATTAGCAGATTGAGACATAAGAAAAAAACCAATTGTTTCAACAGCTATATTGTTGCTATAGCGCAGAATGCGTGGGGCGATTTCTGCCAAAGATATGCTTTCATGGGTGGCAATGATGTTCGTGTCAGATGTAGATGGTTGCTGGTTGCTTGGTATCAGTTGGGGTTCGGGTAATATAAGCCCTTGATGTGCAGCCAGGGTTTGCAAAACCATGGCTGTGTGATAGGCGGGTTGTTTAATGGGCAGCCATTGCAGCAGCTTTTCCTCTGACCTAGGCAAATTCCAAGATTCTGCAACAGCTGGCACCCGATTAAGGGTTTGGGAAGGATCAAATTTGTGAAAATGATAGCCTGAATTACGCCACGCAACCCGAACCCAGGGGGTTGGAATTTGGCGATGATCGGTTATTACAAATAATTCGGGTGATTCGCCATATCTAGCATCGGGCTGTAAAAATTGTGGTTTATTGGCTTGAAGCCAAACACGGTTAAAATCAATCCCAAGCGAATCAAGCGCTGGATTGTATGAAGCGGCTACAGGTTGTTGTGGGTTGATGGATTCTATTCGCTGTTGGTAGGACTGATAATAAAAATTTCCAGAAACATTTTTGATATTCAGGGTTGATAGCAAATTGGCTAGATCATCACTGCTCAGGAATGGATCAAAACCACCCTGTAAAATCAGGTTCCCCTTTAAGATTCCATCTTCCATATGTCCGTTAGTTGTTATCTGTGTTTTAAAACGAAAATCTGCGCCAAGCTGCTTCATGGCCATGGTTAAAGTAATTATTTTAACCAACGAAGCTACCTGAAGAGGCTGATCAATATTAAGGCCATCTAGAACTTTTTGCTGCTGCAGGTCATATAGAACATAACTTACCTGATCTTTGGGAGGAATAAATGGTGGTTGCTGTGCGACAGCGGCTATATTGTGCATTATCACCAACAGCAATATCCAAAACCAGTGTAACAACCGCTTGCATCGCATGGGATAAAACCTTATAAAAGATGAATAACCGCACCAGCAGGTGATGTGATGCCTTTAATCAATTAACAATAAAAACATTATGGCTCTAAACTTATAGAAAAACAAATTCCCGATCATGACGTACACCACCCGTGAAAATCTTGTTGCCTATTTAAACAAATTAACCGCAGAAGAATACAACCCCTTTATACTAAAATTACTTGACCCGTTACTTGCCCAATTAAAGCCTTTTGGCAAACCCAGTCGCCGGGAAAGCATTGTTGGCTACCGGTTATTTGTTGATGATACCATTTTTGGCCTCAATGCTGGGCCAAATATTTATCTGAGATGTGATGCTTCCAATCGCCGCGATTTTGAGCTTATTGGCAGTAAACCCCTTCTATATTATGGTAAAAGAAAAAGCCCGGTTATGTCTTATTGGTTTTTGCCATGGACAGTTTATCGCGATCGCCGATCGTGGCTTGTTTGGGTTGATAAAGCTTTAGCAGTTACAAGAAATGCTCAGAATGTTGGAAAAAAAGCGAAAAAAGTGCCCGATGACGAAGATTTGCTGGAAAGTGTTTATAGGCGATTTAAAACAGACGGCAAACAAAAATGAAAATACAACAATCAAGCCATCAACTGTGGGGTTGAACGATGATTTTTGTTGAAAGAATGGGCAGTTTTGCGATAATTTATACAGACAGCACCGATTTTGGTGATTCGCCTTTGTGGCCAATATGACATTACAGGCCATTATCCATGGCGTATATATCCAGGTCATGTATCCCGGCCATTAAATAAGGAAGTCTTATGTCGTTATCTCAACCCCAAATCAGGCTTGTTCCTGAAACAATTGACCAGCTTTTAGCCCAGCTGTCGATATTAGGACAGCCACACCGGCGCAGTATGTTTGGTGGTTATGGTTTGTATTTGGATGGTACGATTTTTGCAATTATTGCTGATCAGGATATTTATCTTAAGGTTGGCGATAAAAACCAAGCTGACTTTAAGAAAATCGGCAGTCAACCTTTTGTGTATGAAGGAAAAACAAAACCCGTTGTCATGTCGTACTGGTTGCTGCCGCCTGCCATATGGTCTGATCCACCACAGTGGCAGCAATGGGTTGCCAAATCGTGGCTGGTATCCAAGGAGCAATCTGTTAAAAAAAACAAACAGCAACGATTACGTAAAATTAAAACTTAATCCAAACTTATTGATAGGCAAAAACAAAAGATAGGAAAAATACCAATGAACAGCCAGCTTTCATCTGCACAGCGTCAGGAAACGGACTCGATGGGTTCCGTTGCGGTTGCTGCCGATCGGTACTGGGGTGCTCAAACCCAGCGGTCACTTGAAAACTTTAAAATCGGTGGCGAAAAAATGCCAATTGAAGTTATTCACGCCTATGGGTGGCTGAAAAAAGCGGCTGCTCTGGTTAATATGGACATGGGTGTACTGGATGCCAAGGTAGGTAGTGCGATTGTACAAGCCGCCACAGAAGTAGCTGAAGGCAGGCTGGATGACCATTTTCCATTGGTTGTCTGGCAAACAGGTTCAGGCACCCAAACCAACATGAATGTGAACGAGGTTATCGCCAACCGTTCTAACGAAATCCTTGGTGGAAAAAGGGGTGATAAAACTCCGGTACATCCAAACGACCATGTTAATTATGGTCAATCATCGAACGATTCCTTTCCAACAGCCATGCATATTGCCGCCGTTTGGCAGGTGCATCAACATGTGATACCAGCATTACAGCACATGCACCATGAAATGACAAACAAGGCAAACGCTTTTCGTGATATTATTAAAATTGGCCGAACACACCTGCAAGATGCCACTCCCTTAACATTAGGACAGGAATTTTCTGGTTATGCCACACAGCTAAAATTAGCCATCGACCGGGTAAAAGCAGTTATGCCGCGTTTGTATGCCTTGGCTCAGGGCGGCACGGCGGTGGGAACAGGGTTAAATTGCAAACAGGGATTTGCCGAAAAATTTGCCGATCAACTGGCGCGGTTAACCAAATTGCCGTTTATAAGTGCTGAAAACAAGTTTGAAGCACTTGCTTGCCACGATGCTTTGGTTGAATTATCGGGTGTTTACAATGTTTTAGCAGTATCACTGATGAAAATTGCCAACGATATTCGGCTGTTGGGTTCGGGACCACGTTCGGGTCTTGGCGAGTTATTGTTGCCTGAAAACGAGCCAGGATCATCAATTATGCCCGGCAAGGTCAATCCTACTCAGGCCGAAGCCATGACTATGGTTACTGCGCAGGTGATGGGTAACCATGTTGCTGTAACAGTTGGCGGTAGCCAAGGGCATTTAGAATTAAATGTTTATAAACCTGTTATCATCCACA
This sequence comes from Alphaproteobacteria bacterium, assembly GCA_016794225.1. Taxonomy (GTDB): domain Bacteria; phylum Pseudomonadota; class Alphaproteobacteria; order JAEUKQ01; family JAEUKQ01; genus JAEUKQ01. Next base: position 92,007 of record JAEUKQ010000002.1, read on the forward strand.
ATGTCTTGCAATCAGGACGGCTATTGGCGGATGCATGCCGTAGTTTTACAAACAATTGCTTAATTGGGCTACAGGCTAATCATGGCCGTATTGACCAGTTATTGCAACAATCGTTAATGCTGGTGACGGCATTGAACCCCCATATTGGTTATGATAATGCGGCCAAGGTGGCAAAAAAAGCCCATAAGGAAAATATCACCTTGCGTGAAGCAGCAATAGCCCTGAAGCTGTTAACGGCTGAACAATTCGACCGCTGGGTAAAACCACAAAACATGACCGGTCCATCTGTGAAATGACCAAAGCGGTTGTCAAATATTCGGTTAGGCTGGCGAATCATCGAACTTCTGTTTCGCTGGAGCCAGCTTTTTGGCAGGCGATTCATGATATTGCCAAACAACAACATATTCCCGTACGGCAACTGGTTGAACAAATTGACCATCAGCGATTGCACCAACCAACAACAAATTTATCAAGCGCCTTGCGTGTTTATGTATTGCTTTTTTATCGCGATAAATTGCAACAAACCGGTAAATAATTAGGGAATGTGCACCCAAAAAAAGAAAGCTTGCCCTGTGGCAGTAAAAAATCATACAAGAAGACATGCCGTTTGTTATGTTACGCGGCTAAACAGTAATTAACAATAGGAGTCGCCAGATGAACCAGCCCATAAATGACGGTAATCAAGATATTGCTGTTATGGAGTTTGAGCAGGCTTTAACCGAACTACAAACCATTGTTAAAAGTCTGGAGCGGGGCGATGTCAAGCTGGAAGAGGCTATTCGCCTGTACGAGCGGGGAGTGTTGCTTAAAAAGCACTGTGAATCAAAATTACGCCAGGCCCAGTTGAAAATTGAGCAAATTATGGTAGACGATCAGGGGCAGGCAAGTCAAAAACAGACTGTAACTGTCGCGACACCATCTGGCATGGTGCCTGGATCAACCAAGGGCGCCATGGCTAAGGTAGTAGAGTCTGAGCGGTCACCCAAAAATGTGGGTAAAACGTTAAAGCAAAGTGATGACGGTGATGTGCCGTTTTAACCAACGGTGTCGATAATTTAGATACAAGATTTGGCCGAAGAATTTTAAGCGGGTTTTACAAACTAATATGGATAAGGGAGGGTTTTTTGCTAACTTTTGAACATGCGTTGGGTGAGGTTGCAAAAACCGTTAATGTGATGATGAATCATGTGCTGCCTGTTGCCTCTGGCCCTGAAAAAAAAGTAATGGAGGCCATGAAGTACGGGGTTATGAATGGCGGCAAAAGGGTTCGTCCGTTTTTGGTGCTGGCAAGTGCCAAGCTATTTAACGTATCTGAAATTAGCGCTTTGCGGGTTGCTGCGGCAATTGAGATGTTGCATTCTTATAGTTTGATTCACGATGATTTACCCGCCATGGATGATAGCGATTTGCGCCGCGGACAACCCTCCGTGCACAAAAAATTTGATGAAGCAACGGCTATTTTGGCTGGCGATGGGTTGCTGACACTTGCTTTTGAAATATTGTCTGATCCGGCTACACACAGTGATCCTGCTGTGCGCAGCGATCTGGTCTTAGCGTTAGCAAAAGCAGCAGGGGCTGATGGTATGGTTGGCGGGCAGATGATGGACATTGAAGCCGAACATATGAACTTGGATATCGGTGCAATTACCCGCTTGCAACGCATGAAAACCGGCGCAATTATTAACTTTTCCTGCGAAGCTGGGGCAATTCTGGGCAAGGCGGCCGATCAATCGCGCCAAGCTTTACGGGCTTATGCCAACGATTTGGGATTGGCTTTTCAAATTGTTGATGATTTACTGGATGTGGTTGGCAAGGAAGATGCGGTTGGCAAATCGGTCGGGCGTGACCAGCAAGCCGGCAAGGCAACCTTTGTATCTATTTTGGGTATTGAAAGGGCTAAATCGCAAGCCAAATTATTGGCCGAACAGGCTAAGGGGCACTTGTCAGTTTTTGAGGATCGTGCCGATCTTTTAAAGGCAATGGCCGATTTTGTTGTCAATCGCGGCCATTAGCAACAAATTAATGGTCGATTTTATTATTTTTTAGGTTGGTGTCACGTGCAGCCAGGTTTTTTGCGTCGCTGGAGTCGCGAGTTTTGGGCGCAGTTGGGAATTGCCAGCCCAATGGCTTTAACCATTTTTGCCCAGATTGGTATGCTAACAACCGACACCCTTATGGTATCCGAGTTGGGGGTTGTTTCATTGGGTGCAATTGGTTTGGCAAGTGGTGCTTTTTATACCTTGTTATTGGCATGCACTGGGTTATTAAGCATGGCAACAATACGGGCGGCCTATGAACATGGCAAACAGAACAAGGATGGCGTTCGCCACTGTGTGCAGCAGGGCTTGTGGCTTAGTTTATTAATGACGATACCTGTTGTTCTGATAGGCTTTAATCTTGGGCATATTCTGACCTGGCTTGGTCAGGAACCGGCTATTGTTGACGAAGTTCACAATTATATGCATGTCGCGATCTGGAGCGCACCGGCACAAATATTTTTTTCACAATTACGTGGTTTTGTTTCAACCCTGGCACGTGGGCAATTGATTGCTGTCATCATGATTTTGGGGTTGTTTTTAAATGCTTTTTTTAACTATCTGCTGATTTTTGGCCATTGGGGATTTCCAGAATTGGGTATTGCCGGTGCTGGGCTGGCGACCAGCATTATTTCATGGGTGATGTTGGCCGCTTTAATTATTCAAATTGTACAAGATAAAGCCTTCAAACCCTATCACTTGTTTAAACATTTTAATAAAATTGATTGGCACGAAATTGGTGGTGTTTTAAAACAAGGCTGGCCTGTGTCGGCAGCGAATATAGCTGAAAACAGCTTGTTTTTAGCGGTGAATCTTGCAATGGGAGTTATTGGTGCAGCAGTTTTAGCAGCTTCAAACATAGTTATTAACTATATGACGGTTGTGTTTATTATTCCAATCGCGCTGTTATATACCAGTTCGTACCGCGTTGCTTTTTTTATGGGGCAACAAAATTTGTCGATGGCGCGCCTTGCGGGCATAGTTTCGTTATCGATGGGTTGGATATATATGGGAATCATGACCTTGGTCACTATTATTTGGACCAAAGAGATTATTGCTGCCTATCTTGAACCCGATCAGCAAGACGCAGCCATGGTTTTTGACATGGCCTACGAATTTTTGCTGATCTGCACAATTTTTCAGGTCTTAGACGCAACCCAGGCGATTGCCGGTGGTGCTCTGCGCGGGATACGCGATACAACCGCGGCCTTCATCGCAGCAACAATAGGTTATTGGGTGGTGGGGTATCCTTTGGGCTGGTTTTTATGTTTTGTTCTTGACGTTGGGCCTGCTGGCATTTGGTGGGGGTTGGCACTTGGTATTGCCACCGCCGCAATCTTGCTGGTTGCTCGTTATTACCATAAAACCGGTCGTTTGGTTGTACAGGCTTTGGGCTAGTTGTATTATGTCCCATAAAATACGTATCGATCAATTAATGGTTATGAAACAGCTTGCCGATACCAGGACGCAGGCAGCCGCCATGATTATGGCTGGTCTTGTTCGGGTTGGCGACCGGGTGGCTGATAAACCAGGGCTTCAATTGCCAGAAGACAGCCAGATACATGTAATACAAAAGCCACATCCCTGGGTATCGCGTGCTGGGATTAAACTGGCGCATGCTTTAACATATTTCCAATTGCCTGTTGATGGGCGTATTTGCTTAGATATTGGGGCATCAACCGGTGGTTTTTGCGACGTGTTATTGCATAAAGGCGCTGCCAAAATTTATGCGGTTGATGTTGGCCATGGCCAGTTAGCCTGGAAAATTGCCAGTAATCCGCGGGTAATTGTTTTAGATAAAACCAACGCCCGACATCTGACACAACAGCACGTTCCAGAACCGCCGCAAGTTGTTACGTGTGATGCTAGCTTCATTAGTTTAAAACAAGTTCTGCCCGCGGCTTTATCGTTATCTTCCGTTAACGCCTGGTTGGTTGCTTTAATCAAACCACAGTTTGAAGTTGGTAAAAACCTGGTAGGTAAGGGGGGGATTGTTCGGGAACCGTTATTGCACCAGCAAGTATGCCAGGATATTCAAGATTGGATTTTACAGCAGCAAGGCTGGCAATTTTTGGGTATTACCGATAGTCCGATCACTGGCACCGATGGTAACCGCGAATTTTTATTAGCCGCCCAAAAAATAATAGTACAGAATCAGGGATGACCGCAAAATTATCGCAAGCATATTGGGTTGAAGTCGAGGTAAGTCACCTTAATGAACAGGGTGTTGGGATTGCTTGGCTTCATAACGTGCACGGGGATATGCGTGGGGACATGCATCGGCAAAAACGTTCGGTTGAACTGCCTTTTCAGGCAATAGGTGATCGACTACGCGTTTTGATTGACCCACAAGATCAAGACCCATTAACACCCCGCGCAACCCAGTTTTTGCACCCAGGACCCTTTTACCAAAAGCCAGTATGTAAACATTTCGGTATGTGTGGTGGATGCCAGGCCCAGCATCTTCAAGAAAAAGCTTATCATGATTGGAAATTGCAATCTTTAAGAAATGTTTTTGCGGCCACTAACATACCGCAGCCCCTTAAGCCCATTTTTTCTGTACCACCCCATAGCCGACGTCGGGTTAATTTAATTGCACAGCGATTGAAGCACATTGTTCTAGGATTTCAGGAATTTAAAGAACATCATATTGTCGACATTCATGAATGTCCGATTATGCTGCCATCCTTGCAATTGTTGGTGGGGCCATTGCGGGAAATGTTGCCAGACATGCTTAAAAGACAATCGATTGAAGTTTTTCTGCTTCAGGCAGATAATGGCCTTGATGTCTTATTACAGACAAGGACTGATTTAAATGTGCACCAACGACAAATATTAGCCGAATTTGCCGTTCGGCAAAACCTGGTACGGCTAAGCTGGCAAACAACCGGAAAGCAGGTAGAGCCTGTATATCAGCGCCAATTACCGGTTATCAATATTGCAGGTGTTCATGTTCATATAGCACCAGGCGGTTTTGTTCAGCCAACCGCAGCAAGCCAAGCTTATATGCAGGAACTTGTGACAAACTATATACCAACCGAAATAAGTGTAGTTGATTTGTTCTCGGGCATTGGCACTTTTTCTTTTCCACTGCTGCAACGTGGGCAGGCGGTATTAGCGGTTGAAGGACACCGTCCAGCAGTACAATCCATGCAGCAAGCTGCCAGACAGCTGCGCAGGCCAGATTTGTTGCAAGTGGCAGAGCGTAACCTCAACAAATATCCGCTATCATCAGTCGAGCTAAAAAAATTCGAAGCCGTCATTATCGATCCACCCCGGCAAGGGGCATGGCCGCAAATGCAGGCACTGGCCGATAGCAAAGTTCCCTATATTATTGCTATTTCCTGTTACCCGCCGACCTTGGCGCGTGATCTAATCCCCCTGTTAAAGGCGGGATACCAGCTTAAGGCAATCTACCCAATTGATCAATTTTTATGGTCATCGCATTTG
>JAEUKQ010000030.1 GCA_016794225.1 Alphaproteobacteria bacterium
ATTCATTAACCTCTCCATTGAATTGTGATAAATATTGCATTTGTACCAACGAACTACTTATTAGCACAAAAAAATAATTTTTAAAATATATTTTAATATTTCAAGTTATATCCTATAAATTGTGGCAAATATTGGTTATTATATGTGGCGATAAAAAATATGGACAGTATACCAACAACGTCTATTTCACTTTCTACCCCCGATTTTACGCCGGGCAGTGTATGGTTAGTTGGGGCTGGCCCTGGTAGCCCTGATTTATTAACCATTGCAGCTTATCAAGCCATTAAATTAGCTGATGTTATTGTATATGATGCACTAGTTTCCGAGGCTATCCTAGATATGGCATCACCAGCAACAAAACTTGTCTTTGCAGGTAAAAGAGGGGGAAAACCATCAATTGATCAGAACGATATCACCCACAAACTCATTAATTTTGCACATGCTGGGTTAAAAGTCTTAAGGCTTAAGGGTGGGGATCCATTAATTTTTGCACGCGGGGGAGAAGAATTATTGCAGTTAGCTGAAGCCCGTATACCTTTTCACGTAGTTCCTGGCGTTACAGCTGCAAACGCAGCGGCGGCGGCAATCCCATTACCATTGACATTGCGGGAATATAATTCATCTGTCGTTTTTATTACTGGTCATCAATTCTCGGATGAATTAACACAAATATTAAGCAGTTTTGCACGGGGTAGTTACTCCAAAGCTATGGTTGTTTATATGGGATTATTGAATCTACAAAAGATAGCATCCTATCTTGTAGATCAGGGGTACAACAGCGAAAATCGCTTGGTCTTGGTAAGCGATGTTTCAAATTCCAATCAAAAGGCTTTTATTGAACGCATTGGTTTTTTTTGTGATGCTAATTACGTTCAAAGAATTGAAATCCAACCTCCTGCCATCATTATTTTAGGCAGTATTGTTCAATATTACGAGCGATTATCCTCGACAATAAAAAAATCAACGGATTATTTATAAAAGTATATCTTATGTCTCATGGCTTCATAATTAGTGCTTTAGCCACAAATTCTGGTAAAACAACTTTAGCAACGGCTATTATCCAATCACTAGAAAAGAGGGGTATTAACACAGCAAGCTTCAAACTTGGACCGGATTATATTGATCCGATGTTTCATCGATTTGCTAACAATAAACCCAGTTACAACATAGATTTTTGGGCTATGGGTAACCAAAATTGTCTAGCGTTTATGAACCAATTACAAGAAACACATGATTTGTTAGTCGGAGAGGGGGTTATGGGACTTTTTGACGGCCGCTATAGTACTGGTTCATCAACCGCTGATGTTGCTGATGCAACAAACTTTCCGATCGTTCTTGTAATTAATTGCGCTGGACAAGGAGAAACAATTGCAGAAATTATTTCAGGTGTTCTAAACAATACAAAACACCGTGTTGTCGGAATAATTATGAACAAATACTCAAGTAACCAACATTTAGAAATTATTCAAAAATCATGCCAATCATTAAAAGTTCCAATTATTGGTTGGGTACCTAAACACGATATTATAACACTTAAAAGTAGGCATCTTGGCCTTATTCAGCCAGATCATTATGATGATTTTTATCAACAGCTTGATTTATTAACCACGTTCATCGAAAAACATATCGATATTGAATTGCTTTTACGCTTAATTAACTTTCAACCTAATAACACCCAAGAAAAACTTAAGCACTCAACAGAACAAATAATTATTACCAAATTACCGATCTTGGGACAACGCATTGCAATTGCTCGGGATCAAGCTTTTAGCTTTATTTATGATTCTATTTTGTTGTACTGGTATAAAATGGGGGTTGAGATTATCTTTTTTTCACCGCTAGCCAACGAAAAAATTCCAAGTAATGCCGACGCTGTTTATTTGCCTGGGGGATATCCAGAACTTTATTTACCATTATTAGCGCATAATCAGGTTTTTATAATTTCATTAAAAGCCTTCGCCAACTTAGAGAAGCCAATTTACGGAGAATGTGGTGGATACATGGTTTTGGGAAATGCAATTACCGATGAAAAATCCCAAACATGGCCTATGGCTGGTTTACTAGATGTTCATACAACCATGTCCAATAAAAAATTAACCCTAGGTTATCGGCAGGTAACAAGTTTACACTCTAGTATTCTTGGAACATTTGGCACAAATTTTCGTGGTCATGAATTTCATTATGCACAGCCAATTGTTAATACAAGTAGCGATACAAATTTGTTTGATGTTAAAAATAGCAAAGGTGATGAATTAGGAAAAATGGGATTACAAAGAAAAAATGTTGCCGGGTCTTTTATTCATTTAATTTCAATTGTTTAATTTGACATAGGAAAAAACACTTCAAATTTATAGATAAAATACTTATTTTTTAAAGCCTAACTTTTTATTTTCATCACATTCCTTATTTCGCATAATATATATTATGGAAAATAAATAGCTGAATTTAAATGTCAAAAAAACAGTACGATAATGTCTTGACTAAGAAATATGAAATATCCAATTACAAGAAAAGTTAACAAATAAAATTTATCTTTTTAATTTAGATGTTAACATAAATTTTCTGACGTTAAAATTATAGTATTTAACTAATTAAAAAGATTAAGTTAATGAAAAATAATGAATTATTTTTGATAATTCAAGTTAAGATGTATTGCTTCATCAAAAAATTATCTAAAACGATATATAAGCAGTAAAGTCTCTATAATTTTCGTAAACTTAACATTAATACCAATCCACAACATACGCAAAATTAATGTCCATTTTTTTGAAGAATTTTATGAGCACCAATCTCATCTATAAGAACAAAATGATGGTTGGTTTGATCGTAGTAAAAGACATTTGCAGTTGATAATTCAAACCACCAGCCATGGATGCGTAATTTCTTTTCTAAGATAGCCTTAGATACAGCAGAATAAGTTTTTAAATGCTCAAGTTGTTGGACAACATTTATTTGCGATATTTCGTTGTGTATTTCCTGTTTCTGAACTGACTTTATACGAAACCCTTGTTGATATTTTTTTAATGCTGGCTGCGCATGTTTAAGCCAACGTTGAAAGAATAAATTCGGTAATTGAACATCTAATTGACTATTGCTAATTAAAGCATTCATAGCCCCACACTCGGAATGACCGCAGACAATAATATCTTTAACTTTTAGCTGACACACGGCAAATTCAATTGCGGCACCAATTGATTGATCAACTTCGTTCTCGTGGTGGTTATGACATGGGCAAACCAAATTACCAACATTTCTAACAACAAATAAATCGCCAGGGTTTGTGGACGCAAATGTATTTGGCACAACACGACTATCACAACAAGCAATAAACAACGTATCGGGTGATTGACCAGCAGCAAGCCTTGCATATTTTTCACGATATTGTTCAAGCGACTTGTTTCGAAATTCTACAATGCCATCAATTAATTTTTTCATTTAGTGTAAAACCCTCACAGCAAACAAATAAGCTCATTATAAAATAAATATATTTTATCCAATACAACTTAAAGGACAATTTCTAAACCATCATAAGCCGGCTCAACTTCAGCAGGGCAATAAGCTTTAAGTTCATCATAATCAAGTTGTGTACTCAAATGCGTTAATAATATTCGTTTTGGCCGGATTTGTTGGACCCATGACAAAACTTGGTCAACATGTGCATGTGTAATATGTTGCTTCCAACTTAGACAATCTACAATCCAAATATCAAGGTTTTTTAATTTGTCCAAAGCCGCGGTAGACAAAAAATTCGTGTCAGTAGAATAAGCAAAACCGCCAATTCTATACCCAGTACTTTCAAAGTTTGGCCCATGTCCCTGCTGAAAAGACTGAATAAATATATTATTACTGATAATAAAATCATCTTTTATGGACACCGGATCAAGTAATGGTTCATATAAAGCTTCCTGAGTTACAGCACTTGCTTCTTTTTGTTTAAAAGCATATGGAAAACGTTGTTTTAATGAAGAAATCGTTTGGGAAGAACCATAACACGGAAAAGCTTTTTTACCAATTGGACGCTCAAGAAACCTTAAATCATCAATACCATGCGTATGATCAGCATGATCATGTGTATATAAAATGTAATCTATTTTTGAGATACGCGCGTCAAGCAATTGTTGACGCAGGTCTGGCGATGTATCAATCAAAATATTATCATCTTTTATTTGTATTAGAACAGAAACGCGGCGGCGTCTGTTTTTGGGATTGTTTGAATTACAACGTCCCCAAAAGCCGTTTATTAAAGGAACACCACCAGATCCACCAGATCCAAGAATAGTAATTTTCATCTATCGACTCTGTTGGCTTTTTTAAACAGCCTAAAAAAATTTTCAGTCGTTGATTGTGACAGCTTATCAAGGGTTGTATTGCGTATATTTGCTACTAATTCGGCAGTATTTAGTAAAAAAGCAGGTTCATTTTGTTTGCCACGGTGTGGCACAGGCGCAAGAAATGGTGCATCTGTTTCCAGTAACAACCTATCATCAGGAATCCAGCGAACAATATCACGAAGTTCTTGGGCATTCTTAAAGGTAACAATCCCAGAAATTGATAGGTAGAAACCCAAATCGAGCGCAGCACGTGCAAGCGTTTCTGTCCCTGTAAAGCAGTGCAGCACGCCTGAAACTGGAATACTACTAATTTGGGTATTAGATAGCATATCAATTGTTTGTTTTTCGGCATCACGTGTATGAATGATTAATGGTAGTTGTGTTTTCTGCGCAGCATTAATGTGATCTTGAAAGATACTAATTTGTTCAACTGGGTTGCTATTCATATAAAAAAAATCTAATCCACACTCCCCTATTCCAATAACTTTTGGGTGATTACTTAGTAGTACAATCTCCTCAGTTTGACTTATCTTATTAGAAATTTGGCCTGCTTCGTGAGGGTGGGTTCCAACAGAACAAAAGACTTCCTGATACTGTTCTGCAATGCTCATGATTTCGGAACACTTGGATAATTCAGTACCAATCGTTAAAAAATAACCAATACCAGCTTGCTTAGCACGCAAAATATATTGATTAAGTCCTTGATTATAGGGCGGATAGTTTAAATGACAATGACTATCTACGAGCATCATTTTTCTTGTCTTCTGTATCAATCCGCGGAAATATTCCAATTGGGCTATTAATGTTTTGTCCTATTTTTAAAGAAATTTCTAGATCTTTAAAAGTACGCTCATTTTGTTTACAACCAATCTGATCCAGGATCAGATTGCAGGATTTTGGCATAATTGGTTGGGTTAAAATGGCTATTTGTCGAATGGCTTCAGCTGCGGTATATAAAACCGTTTCCATGCGCTTTTTATTAACCTTCTTTAAGTTCCAAGGTGCCTGCTCATCAATATATCTATTAACCTGGCTAACTACATTCCATGTTTGTTCCAAACCCTTGTGAAAGGCTTGTTGATCGTATTCTTTTTTCAATAAACTGTATAATTGTGTAGCTGACTTAATAATAAGTAAATCTTGATCTTGTAGGGTTTCAGGCTGTGGGATTTGTTTGCTACACTCCCGGTAGATCATTGTAGAAACACGTTGCACTAAATTTCCAAAATCGTTAGCTAAATCACTATTATTTCGTTGTATCAAGGATTTTACTGCAAAATCACCATCCTGACCAAACGGTACTTCGCGTAATAAAAAGTAACGTACCTGATCAACACCAAACTTTTGTACTAAATCTAATGGGTTAATAGTATTGCCAAGAGATTTAGATATTTTTTGACCCTCATTTGTCCACCAACCATGTGCAAAAACGCGCTTTGGGGGTAATAAATCAGCAGCCATTAGGAAAGCTGGCCAAAAAACTGCGTGAAAGCGAATAATATCTTTTCCTACCATGTGTAGGTCAGCTGGCCAAAATTGTTGAAATTTTGGTGAACTTAAATTTGGATACCCTGCTACTGTAAGATAATTTGTTAATGCATCAAGCCAGACATACATAACGTGCTTGGAATCTTGCGGTATTTGTATGCCCCAAGTAAAACTTGTTCTTGATACTGAAAGATCCTGTAAACCATTCTTCACAAAACTGATTACTTCATTACGCCGACTTTCGGGTGCCAAGAAATTTGGGTTTTCATCATAGAACTTTAGCAATCGATCTTTCCATTCGGATAGACGAAAAAAATAACTCGGTTCTTCGACCCAATGCACTTCAGCTCCTGTTGGAGCAATTTTTTGGCCGTTACTTAGTGTTTTTATTTCATTATCATTATAAAAAGCCTCGTCACGGATAGCATACCACCCTGAATAACTTCCCAGATATATCTGATTATTTTTTTCAAGTTTTTTCCATAAAAACTGGCAAGCCTCAACATGGCGGTTTTCAGTTGTACGAATAAAATCATCATATGAAAAGTTCATAACCGATGCTAATTCACGAAAAGTCTCTGACACTTTGTCTGTAAAGTCTTGTGGAGCTAATCCAGAAAGTTGTGCAGATTTTTGAATCTTTTGTCCATGTTCGTCTGTACCCGTTGCAAAAAGTACGTTGTAACCATCTAATCTTTTAAATCTCGCCAAAACATCGCAAGCCAGCGTTGTATAAGCATGCCCAATATGCGGCTGGTCATTAACGTAGTAAATAGGTGTTGTGATATAATAATTAGCTTTTTTCATTTATTATAAGTTTCTCTTGTGTTTTGGTTAATGATAGGGCGTTTTCTACCAAAGTAAATAAACTAATTAAAGACTGTTTTTGATCTAAATTAAGCAACAAACTTGATGTAATAAATTGTACACATTCTTGATAAGCATTAGAAAGACGTATAAGGCCTAATATGTTATGAGAGTCTGAAGTGTTGTTTTGTTTATATTTATTTTCTTTGATGATCATAAGTGCTTGTTGATGCATCCAAGCTAGTAGCATGTCTGTTATTGTTATAAAGCTTGATGGATGATTTTCTAAAAATTTTTGAATTGAAATGTAATCTTTACTGCCTGATCTTTCTAAAAAGTTAGTAATATATTGTTGGGTTTCCAATATATTTTCGTTTAAAATCGCAAGTGCTTTGCCAATACTGCCATCGGCTAATGTGATAATTTTTTCTTGTATTTTTTCTGAAGATTCTGGGTTAATAGAAGATAATAGTTCGCGTATTAATACTGGATCAAGCTTAGCAAAAGCCATTTTATGGCACCGTGATCTTATTGTAGGTAAAACTTGCCCTAAATTATGCGTAATTAGAAAAAAAATAGAAAAAGGTGGTGGTTCTTCAAGCACTTTTAACAAGGCATTTGAGGCTGAACGATTTAAGTCGTTTGTTGAATCAATAATAACAACTTTCCATAGAGAAATTGAAGGGGTCAGTGAAAGAAACTGTTTAATTTGTCGAACTTCTTCAACAGTAATTTCCATTTTTTTTGTTTTTTTTTCTTCATCTCGTTGTGGTGCGATATAAAGAAGATCTGGATGGGCAAGATTATATATCAGCGCGTCAAGCTGCTGTAAATAATGGCTGTCAAGGCTGGTTGCATTTTGTTGCATAAGTAATTGCTTAGCAAAGCTAAATGCAGCTGTTGCTTTTCCAATACCCTTGGGGCCATATAAAATTATTGCTTGACTTAATTTTTTTGCTCTGAGTGCCTGTTCAAAGTTTTTCTTTGCAACTTCTTGGCCTTTCAGAGGTAATTTTTGCTGATGTGGCAAAGGTACAATCATGCGGTAATCTTTTTATCATCAACCTTAAGACCAAGTTTTTTCTTTAATAAGCTTAGAATAGTTAAGTGTAATTTGGTAGCTTCAACGTCTGCTTTAAGTAATAAACAGCGATGTGGGTTGTCTTGAGTAATTTGATGAAAACCATTTCTAACACGTTGATGAAAATCTGTACCAAGTGATTCAAAATAGTCTTTAGAGATAGTTTTTTGGCTAATTTTCGATCGATTAATAACACGTTTAACTGACTCTTCAATACCAATATCAAGAACAAAGGTGATATCCGGCATAAAACTACCTGATATAAATTGATGAATTAGTTTTACTTGTTCAATAGATATACCTTGACCATATCCCTGATATGCCATCGTTGAGTCACAAAAACGATCACAAATAACTATTTTACCTTGTTTAATAGATGGTATTATTAGATTATTTAAATGTTCCAATCTAGCGACATTTAACAACAGCAGCTGACTAATAGGATTAAGCGGATTAGGCTGATTGACAAGAATATCCCTAATTCTTTCGGCAATTAATACACCACCAGGCTCACGCGTTTTAATAACAGCATATCCCTTTTGTTCAAGAGCAGTTGCAAGAAGGCCGACCTGGGTTGATTTTCCGGCCCCTTCCCCACCTTCAAAGGTAATAAAAATACCCCTAGATTGTGTCATAGTAAATTCCGTTAAAAGTGTATACCTGCGTGTTCTTTATTTTATTTATGTCTTTCTAGTATGCTCACATAGTTAGCAACACCTGCCCCACCCATATTAAAAACCGCACCAAGGGCTGGATTTGTTGATAACTGCATTTCTCCAGCTTTTCCTTGTAATTGCATTGCAACCAAAGCATGCATTGAAACACCCGTAGCACCGATAGGATGGCCTTTAGCTTTTAATCCACCTGAAATATTAACTGGCAATTTACCACCCCGGTAAACCCATCCTTGATCAATTGCTTGGTGACCTTTTCCTTCTTCTGTTAGTCCCATCGCTTCATACTCAATAAGTTCTGCAATAGTAAAACAATCGTGTGTTTCAACAAGTTGAATATCTTTTAATGAAATTTTTGCTTTCTCAAGCGAAGCTTTCCAAGCATATCTTGCCCCCTCAAAACGAATAATATCGCGCATAGACATTGGGAGCAGATCGTTTGTTTGTGTTGCTGCCCGAAAATCAATACATTTATCCATTTTGCGGGCAATAGTTGGTTCTGCGATAATGACAGCAACAGCTCCATCGGAAACCAAGCTGCAGTCAGTTCTTCTTAAGGGAGCGGCAACGATTGGATTTTTATCAGATATTGTAGAGCAAAAATCATAACCTAGATCTTTCCGAATTTGCGCATAAGGATTTTTTACGCCATTTGCATGGTTCTTAGCTGCTATTTTCGCAAGGGTTGCCGATTGATTACCGTATTTAGCAAAATACTTTTGTGCAATTTGTGCAAAAATACCTGCAAAACCACCGTTTATATTTGCTTCATCCTTGACATAACTTGCTTTTAGTAACCCCTCACCAATTTGTTCGTTTGGCAAGTCTGTCATTTTTTCGACACCAACAACCAAAACAAATCGTGCAGTTTTTGCTGTTATAGATTTTAATCCACTGAATATAGCCGCACTACCAGAAGCACATGCGTTTTCTGTACGCGTAAAAGGTTTATAGCGTAGTTCTGGACAACTTTGCATCACCAATGACGAGACAAAATCTTGTCGTGAAAAACCAGGATTAAAAAGTCCAATGAACCCTTCATCTATATCTTTGGGATCGATTCCAGCGTCAGCAATTGCTAATGGAATAACTTTGGCCATTAGGGTTTCCAAAGTATCGCTAGGATATTTACCAAAAGCTATATGACTCCAACCTATAATACTACCATTAAGCATGATTGATAATCTCTTTTTATATTCTTTAACCAGGCAAATTAAACTCTAACGCACGACCAGATGGCGTTCCTAATAACTGACCGTCACTGGCAACGACACGACCGGCTATAATCGTTGTTTTTGGATAACCTTTAATTTCCATTCCCTCAAAAGGAGACCACCCGCATTTGCTTGCCAACCAGTTTTTATCAATAACCCATTTTTTATTTAAGTCTACCAAAACAATATCGGCATCATAGCCTACAGATATTTGGCCTTTATTCCGAATACCAAAAATATTTGCTGGATTATAGCTTGTTAATTGAACTAGCCTTTCTAATGATAAACGCCCATGATGATAATGATTAAGCATTAAGGGAAGAAGCGTCTGAACACCAGGCATACCAGAATGGCTATTAATATAGGCGCATTCCTTTTCTGCACGCGTGTGTGGCGCATGATCAGACCCAATAACATCAACAAAACCATTATCTACACCTTCCCATAATCCTTTAAGATGTTCTATATCTCTTATAGGTGGATTCATCCGTGCGTAATTGCCTAAAAGATCATAGCATTTTGGCGCATATAAAGTTAGGTGTTGTGGGGTAACTTCAACACTTGCCACATTGCGGTTTCTTGATAACAAATGAATCTCATCTTTGGTGGTTACATGAAGTATGTGAACTTTACGGTCTAAAACACGCGCCATATCCAAAATTTTGTTGGTGGCAAGGGTTGCCGTTTCTACATCACGCCACACAGGGTGCATGTGTGCTGTAGATTGTTCTGTAATAAGATTTTTTCTTTGTTTTAATCTTGCCTCATCCTCTGAATGAAATGCAACACGCCTTTTAGTTTTTAGTAAAATCTCCTTTATCAGAATATCATCAGATACCAAAAGACTTCCTGTGGAACTGCCAATAAATACCTTTACACCACAACATCCAGATATTTGCTCAAGGGATGCAAGTAAATCAATATTATCTGTTGTTGCGCCCGCATAAAAAGCATAATTTGCCCAACTTGTTTTTGAAGCCTTCAGTAATTTCTCTTTCAAACGTTCAGCCGATATGGTTGGTGGGTTGGTATTTGGCATTTCAAAATAACTGCTAACCCCCCCAAGAACAGCAGCGGCACTTCCAGACTCAATGTTTTCTTTATGTTCAAAACCAGGTTCTCTAAAATGAACCTGCGTGTCTATAACACCTGGAATAACATGTAAACCCGAAGCTTTAATCAAATTGTCACTTTTCTTATGTGACAAGTGGCCTACTTCTACAATTTTTCCTTGATATATAGCAATATCACCCTTAAACGTTTTGTTGCTATTGCAGATTGTTGCATCTTGAACGATTAAGTCGAATGAATTTGTTTTCATATAGACAACCTGAAGTAAGATATATTAGTTATAGGACTAATATTAGTAGTAACTTGTTTAATCAAATAGTAAATTGCTTTTAGCAATAAAAGCTTGGCAAAATATGAAAAATTTGGACCAGTTCCGACAAAATAGTTTTATTGAAATTAAAGGCATCGATTCCGTTGAATTTCTTAATAGTCTCATTACAAATGATTGCCATATTTTAAATGAAACAACAAGTATTTATACTTGTTTACTTTCGCCACAGGGAAAATATTTGCATGACTTTATTCTTATTAAGACACCAACTGGTTTATTAATTGATATTACAACAAAGCAGAAGGATATTTTTTTAAAACGTCTTAATTTATATAAATTAAGATCGAAGGTTGATATTATTGATACTGAAAATACCTGGTCACTAGCTTATATTGATCCTCTGCAAGCTTCTTATTTAAGCAAGCTTTTAGAATTTCCCCTGAATATAGGTATAAAAGTGGGACAAACTTTGTACCATCACCATTATGGTTTTTTTGTTACCGACCCACGTCATATCGATTTAGGTATCAGGTGGATTTATCCTGCATCCATGTTAGTTGATAAATTCAGCCCATTTTTTTTAAACCAAGACCAATACGAAATGAAGCGAATATCTCTAGCAATACCAAGTAGTGATCGCGACTTAATTCCTGATAAATCTCTACCGCTTGAAAATAATTTTGATGAATTAGGGGCTATAAATTGGAAAAAAGGTTGTTATATAGGTCAAGAAGTAACTGCTCGTATGAAATATAAAAATGCAGCAAGGAAAAAATTATATACTGTTCGCTTGGAAACTAGATTAACCAACGGGGCATATAAAATATTAACAAGTGCGCATCATGAAGCAGGTGAATTATTTTCAACACATCAAAATATTGGATTAGCTTTATTAAGGTTAGAATTTTTAAATACCAAAGAACAGTTCTTTGTTGAGTCAGAGTTGGGGCGTGTATTGGTTTTTATCCATTAAATTTTTTAGTACCAGTTGAAAAAGTAACGAGTAACCCTAATAAATAAAATGAATAAAATTTTTTGAAAGACAAATTTATGGAATTTTTGGATCAAATATTGTGGGGCTATTTTCTTGGTAAGCAGGGTTGGTTTTGGCTAGTATTTATTTCGATTGTTATTTTTCTTTTATTCCTAGATTTGGGCGTTTTTCATCGTCATGATCACGAGATATCGGTTAAAGAAAGTCTTTATATGAGTTTAGGCTACATATTAATAGCCTTAGCTTTTGGTGGTTGGATTTGGTATTCCCTGGGATCAACAGCTGGTAAAGACTATTTAACAGGTTTTTTGGTAGAAAAAACTCTGGCCATCGATAATATTTTTGTTATCTCGCTATTATTTACATATTTTGCTATACCCAGACTTTATCAACATAGGGTTCTTTTCTGGGGCATTATTGGTGTTATCATACTGCGCGGCATTATGATTGGCCTAGGTTCTACCCTTGTTCAGGAATATCATTGGGTCCTTTATATTTTTGCAGTATTTTTAATACTTACAGGTATTAAAATGCTTGTTTTTAGTCAACAAGAAACAAATTTAGAAAGAAATGTTATGATTAACTGGCTTAGGCGAATTTTGCCAGTAACAAATAGCCTAAGAGGTAACCATTTTTTTGTTCGTGAAATAGCCCAAAATAGTAATAAAAAGCGCATTTATGTTACTCCACTATTTCTTGCTTTAATCATGGTTGAATTTACTGATTTAATTTTTGCTGTTGATAGTGTCCCCGCAATTTTTGCAATAACCCAAGATACTTATATTGTTTACACAAGTAATATTTTTGCAATTTTGGGATTACGTGCCCTATATTTCGCCCTGGCTGCTATAATTCATAAATTTCATTATCTAAAATATGCCCTGGCAATAATCCTGATATTTATTGGCGGAAAGATTTTTATTGCTGATTTTTTCGGTGGCAAATTCCCCGCTGATCTTTCATTAATAATTACGATAGGTCTATTAGCCAGCGGGGTTATTTACTCGGTTTGGAAAACGCGGCAGAAACCTCTATAATATACCTTTGCAAATCTATTGCCCGACAAGTCCTTGAACAACATCAGGTGCTGGTTCGGGCTTTGCGCTTGAAGGTTGCTGTACACCATTGTTATGATCTTTACTGTTCTGATTATCAGCCCCTAATACCAAATTTTTTTGGTCAAAATAAGCACCATTAGTTGGTAAGCTACTATAGGTATGAGTAATTGTTTCATTAGTATTCTTGGTCATCCTAAGCAACAATTGATCAGAATCTGAAATACTCGATGTACTTACCGCAATAGGTTTCTGTTCTAAGCCATTATTAATACGGAATACATATGTTGTGGCATCGGTTTCTGCTTTAATTCCCTTTGGATTGACAATAACAATCTTGTATAAATTAGCTGGATCTTTAGGTAATTTCAGATATATGTTGGCTAATTCAGGAATAATAATTTCACGCGTTCCTGAAGGACCGGTAATAAGCATAGTACTGCCAGGTTCCAAAGCTATACGTTGTTTGACGCTTACCCTTTCAATTATTAAGGTAGAAGCATTATCACCAGCCATTAAATGATTACCACGTAATGCTGATAAAAATTTAGCTTGATCGTCACAGCTATAATTAGAAACCTTATTTTCATAATTTGAAGGATTGCACTGTGCCAAAGCATGTGGTGATATACTTAACATGGTTGTTAATAGTATCCCACCAATCATTAGTTCGAATATATTACGATGTATGGTCATAATAGCCCTCCGCCACAAATATTTTCTCGTTTCTTAATCGTGCAGCAAAAAGCTTAATAAATTGTAAACAATCTATGATTTATTTGTTCAATTTACTTACAATCATGCGTTGATACAGATGTAACCACCACTTAAGCTAAGCAAAAATAAAATGGCTGAGCAGCATCAACCAGATTTTCTAAGGAATGCGGTACGCAGTAT
Source organism: Alphaproteobacteria bacterium (assembly GCA_016794225.1). Taxonomy (GTDB): domain Bacteria; phylum Pseudomonadota; class Alphaproteobacteria; order JAEUKQ01; family JAEUKQ01; genus JAEUKQ01. Next base: position 13,884 of record JAEUKQ010000030.1, read on the forward strand.
TTTGAGGAGAAAGAGATAATGTGCGCCAAAAGTGCGCCAGTGGCTAAAACAGCAAAACGGTAATATTGGCCTTATATATGGTGGGCGCGACTGGGATCGAACCAGTGACCCCTACGATGTCAACGTAGTGCTCTCCCGCTGAGCTACGCGCCCGATAGTTAGAAAATCATTTCCTCAAGACTAAGGAAAATATAAGTATAAACAAATTAGTCAAGCTACTTCTATTACTTTTATAAATTATAATTACTATTTTAACAAATAACCGGATCAGGGGAGGCATTTCCCTCCCCTTCAACAAAAATAACTAAGCAATACTTTTAACTAACTACCAATAATGTCTCCATCTTTCTTTGTAATAACTACAACACTTGGTCTTGGGGGCATATCAGCTTTGAAATCGGGCCAGCGGGTTGATGGGCTGTCAAAGGTACTATCTTCACCTGGATGCTGCACTGCTAAAAACAAAGTTTTGTTATCAGGTGTTAAGAAAGGACCACATACCTCAGCACCAACAGGGCAACGGAAAAACATTTTAGGCACAGCTCTGCCTTCACCATCAACTTCGGTGGCATATAAACCATCTGCAGTACCAAATTTTTGTGAATCACTTCCGGTATCAGTAGCAATCCACATACGCCCCCTATTATCAAAGGCGACATTATCTGGACATGTCAGCCAATTATCTTCCACCGCATTTGCACCGTATTTTGATTTTCCATCAGATGGTTTTCCGGCAATCAAAAAGAAATCCCAGTTAAAACTTTCTTTGGCATGATCAAAAACGCTACTTGTGCTAGGTACCATTGGCGGAGTCATTTCAATAATATGACCAGCAAGATTCTCGGCATTCGGATTTGCAATGTTCACATTGTCGGGCTTACGTCTTGAATTATTAGTTAACATAACATAAACACGCCCATTAACTGGATTGGGTTCGATATCTTCTGGTCGATCCATTGGTGTTGCACCTACTAGATCAGCAGCCCTTCTTACTTCAATAACAACGTCTGCCTGACTATAAAAACCATTTTCTTTAGTAAGTTTACCTGTACCATAAACTAAAGGTAGCCAATTTAGTTTTCCATTCTCTTGGAACTGGGCTACATATAATGTACCAGATTCCAGTAACTTCATGTTTGCTTCACGATTACTGGCTTGAAACTTATTTTCTGAAACAAATTTGTAAATATACTCAAATCGCTCGTCATCACCCATGTAAGCAACAACGCGCCCGTCGTAATTAATAATAATGTTTGCACCTTCATGCTTAAATCTTCCAAGAGCGGTGTGCTTAACTGGCTTCGAATTTGGATTGTAGGGATCAACCTCAACAATCCAACCAAATCGGTTCGGTTCATTCGGAGTTTTTTCCAAATTAAACCGATCAGAAAAGCGAAAGAAAGCATTATAGGTAAATTCACCAAGGCCGTACCTCTTAAAAGCATTCTTCTCTGCTTCATTTTTATTTTGACCGCCAAAGTAACCATGAAAATTTTCTTCACCTGTTAACACGGTGCCCCAAGGTGTTACGCCACCAGCACAATTTGCCAAAGTTCCATAAACTTCTAATCCTTTTGGATCACTGGCCGTTTTCATACGATCATGTCCAGCAGCAGGGCCGGCAATACGCATTGCCGTATTAGTAATAGTTATACGGCGGTTATATTTTGAATTTTTAATATACTGCCATTCCCCGTTTATTTTTTTAACTTCAACAATTGAAGCTCCATGGCCCTCCATCTCAATATCAGATTGTTCTTTACTGATTTTTTCAATTTATTTTTTGGGGTTAACCCAGGAAACATTAATTCACTATTGGTATATTCATGATTCACAAATAATATACCATGATCTGAGTTTTGTGAATTTAATGGCAGCGGCAAATAGCCAATAAAGTCACAATTATATCCAAATTGATTTTGCTGTGTATCAACAGTTTGCTTTTGAAGAACTAAATCCGAAGTTTTATCATTTAAAGCATCACCCCAGCGTATTAAAGTACTTACATTATAGCCATCAGCTACATGATGGGTTTCATCGGTACCATGCATGACAGGCGTAAAAGTTAAAGTTGATGCCGCTGTTGGGGTTACTGCAAACGCAAGCTTGTTTGCTGAAGTTGATGAAAAAGCACCTAATAACCCACCAGCAGTTAATCCTTTCAATAATGTTCTTCGACTTAGGCTGTTATTAATAATTTGATATATATTTGAATTGGAAGATTGCTTCTGTGTATTTTCAACAGAATCTTGCTCGGTAATATGATTTGTATTTGATGGCAGCATGTTCTCTCCTTGGGTTGATGGGGAATGAAAGTAGAGTTAACAAAACTGCTTACAGAACTAACAAAATCGCCTAAAGTGGCAACAAAATTGTTGCATGCCAAAAATCATAAATTATGAAATAATCAATACTATTCTTTGTTAAAATCAAGCATGCGATATTTTGTCGCTTTATTGTAAAGTAATCCAGTGCATGTAAAAATTATATTGCACCCATTTAAGTGTAAATGGCTATTTTTTTATATCATTGGCTGGTGCTATCGGACGTTTGTCAAAAACGCCGTCTATTAAACCAAATGATTTGGCTTCAAGAGGTGTTAAGAAACGATCGCGTTCCATTGCTGATTCAACATTAGATAAGGCCTGTCCTGTATGTTTAACATACAGCTCGTTTAACCGTCTGCGCGTTAGTAATATCTCTTTAGCGTGAATCTCAATATCAGTAGCCTGCCCTTGAACACCGCCAGATGGTTGATGGATCATAATTTTTGCGTTTGGTGTTGAAAACCTCTTACCTTTAGCACCAGCCGTTAATAACAAAGACCCCATCGAAGCTGCTAAACCAATACAAACAGTGTTAATTTCTGGTCTAATATATTGCATAGTATCATATATGGCCAACCCCGAGGTTACAACACCACCAGGCGAATTAATATAAACAAAAATATCACGATTTGGATTCTCTGATTCAAGAAACAATAACTGCGCACAAATCAAGCTTGCTGTTGCATCATTTACCGGACCAACCAAAAAAATGATTCGTTCCTTTAAAAGCCTAGAATATATATCATAAGCCCGCTCACCCCTACTGGTTTGTTCAATTACCATGGGTACCAACAAATTCATATAGGTATCAATCGGATTTTTATCCATCATAGGCTTTCTTAAATAAGATAA
>JAEUKQ010000031.1 GCA_016794225.1 Alphaproteobacteria bacterium
GCCCTTTATTGCGACCAGAATACAAATGAATGTACCGAACTGGCCTATCTAACTTATGACACCAAAACACACCGAATGGCAGGGGCTGTGTTGGTAGATTGGGGGATAATGAAATGTAGCGGTGGCCTTGTACTTGCAAAAGCCTATGTTGTCGAATTTTCCATAACCCCAGAAGGTGAAGCTAAGGCTATCCAGGCCGGCGCACGCAGAACATATGTTAGTGACCCAGGTTGTTGATTATCTTAAATCTTTTTACCATTCAAGGATCAATTATTCAGACCGGTTTCATGTACATGCGTAAGATTTTTCTTTTGTTCTTGTCTTTGTTCTTTCTGGTAAGCGCACATCTACCTCATTCCCTGGCCGAAACCATTGTGCGTATATTTCCCAGCCTGAGCGATTATGTTGGTACAACAAGCAACAAGCTTATCGCTGGCCTAAGCTTTACCGATACTTATAGCATCACCGCAATTAATTATTTTTCAAATGAATCCCATGAGTCCCAAGAATATGGATTCGTAGTAGCCCTTGCGTTGGCGTTACAATCGATATCGTCGATCAGTAATGATTTCCCGGTTATTGAACAAATTGACAGTATCATCATCGCTCGCATCTATGATTGCAACCCACAGCATAGTTCTGAAGATTGTCTTGGAACAGCTGTTTTAGCCTATGACACGACCAATGCTGAAATGTTTGGATGTGTCATTATATCTGAACCCCCACTAAGACAGCCAGAAAATTATAAACATCACCCAATGAAGCAATTTTATTTTCTAGTACCAGCTGATCATCCAAGAAAAGTACACACCATGATACTGGATGAACCACTAAACCCTTTCTTATGCAGCAGCAAGAATGATTCAACCCAAAAGATATGGGATGATTTAAATGCCCTATGGCGGTTGAAATTATTGACGAACAATCTTTGATAAACCCTTGTCAATTATTAATTTAATTTAATTTTTTTTAATTATCAATTGCTTCTATGCTCTTAAACAACAAGGTAATTACGTTTGTTGTACGAGTGTTATGATGCGTTATGTTTTATTGGTTTTGCTGTCATTAATTGGGCTGTTTAAAACCACGCTGGCTTGCGAACCACCACCAATAGGCATGCCCCAAATGCCTGAATTTGTTGGGTTAATGGCAAATCAACCTTTACAAAAGGGCCAAGTTTCCATGAATTTTTTTCAAGCAGCCACTTATGAGGTAGGCTGTGATCTTGCGTATGTATTCGAAAACACTTTTAAACAGGCCGATTTATTTCCACCCGTTGCACAAATTGGCGATTGGATTATCGGACAAAGCTATGGCTGTGATGGGGATGGCTGTTATGATAATATGATTTTTCTTTATAACACCGTAACCGGGGTGCGGGGTGGTTGTATGGTGTCGGGGTATAACAAAGCCAACGATCAAGAACCCACCAATATTCCTGGTGAAACCCTGTATATTTTTGGAATTGACCCCCAAAAAAACCAGGGTTCTTTTGCAATATCGCTTAACCTCGGTAATACAGCGCAACTTGCCGGATATGTTTATGGATGCGGTTCACCAAACCATGACCCCAACAATATCCTGGAACGCTGGCAAATTTTCTATGCCATGATGCAACCTTTCAATCGGTTGAAAAAGTGATAATGCCTAAATTCTTAATATTAGCTATTTTATGTTTTATTGGTGCCAGCGCCTATCAAGAACTTCAGGCACAAAGTGTGGTAACAGAATGCAATTTCGTTGAAATGGCTGATGGTAAAAAGCAATATAGCTGTCAGCCGGAATTGGTCAATATTGTTACAGAAATTGGTGATTGGGTTAACCGAAGCCCGCAAGATAAAGTAGTGGTTAGTGGTTTATGGACCCCAATGAATTTTTTTCAATTTCTGCTAAGTAGGGAAGAATTATTCAAGGAAATGTATGGGTTAAACCGCGCTACCTTTCAACAACAATGGCAATATCAAGCTGATGATTTATTGGCCCAAAACCGTCCAAGTAATATGTATCCAACAATTCAGTCGGTTGACGGTGTTGTGGTGGTTCAAAGTTACCGCTGCTATCAAAATGGCTGTCATGAGTGGACAACCCTAGTTTATGATAGGTTTAAAGACCGTTTAAGCATCTGTATGGTTGTTGTACCGATTAGTTTGTTACACCAGGTAACAATTACGCCACAAATAATGCAAAGCTTGCAGGTTTTACTATTTGTATTTAGCAACAAAAAACTTCAAAAAAGTACATCAATTCGGATGGATCAGGTTCAACATCAACCCGGCTATGTATGTGGCAATAAGGAACATGATGCCCGCTTGGTGGTTGACCGTGTTGACCAGTTACGCTGGAATCAATAAAACATCATTGTTTTCCGTAAAACCAAAAGTAACCACTTTTTACCTATGATCTAGCTTTTTTTCTTAGACATTTTCAGCTGTTTTTGCAGCGCTTAATTTTTTTGCGCAGGTTTTTTAAAAACCCACCGTCTTATAAGCAACGATGTTATATCACCTTTTCAAGAACGGAGAGTATTTATGAACAGAACTAACCATTTTGCATTAACGCTGGCTATATTCGGTATTTTTATTGCCGCGCCAGCAATAGCCCAACAAACAGAACATTCACATAACCAAATGGGGGGAAAGTTTTTTGAATATTTAGACAAAAACAAAGATGGCCAAATCAGCCGCGAAGAATTTGATCAGGCGCGGACGCAACGCCAGCAACACCGGCAGAACCAACAAGCCGCCGGTCAAAATCATCAAGCTGAAAATAAACCAGCTCATATGCGCCAGCACCTTAAAGAACGCCGCGAGAAACGGATGAATATTATGTTTAACCGTGCAGACCGCAATGATGATGGTGTTGTAAGCAAGGGCGAATTTCTGCTTGGCGCAGAACGCATGTTTGAACATTTAGACCGGAATAACGATGGTATCTTGCAAAAAAACGAACTAAAACGCAAAAACCACCCAAATAACTAGAAAATCTAAGATCAGCACATCGCCGGGCATCAACAACCCGGCTTTGTTGTGCACAGCAGAATAACGATGTCTTAGCCTAATTTTTTGGATTATGTGGTTGAAGCGTTTGCCTGCTTTTTTCGTTTTTCATGTTGTTGCTCTAAATAAAGAACACCACAAGTACTAAGAATAATTGCTATTACCCCAACGATTTGTCCCAGGGTTATTTCTCCATTTTTTAGTATTCTATCCACAATATAAGAGTTTGATAATCCTAAATAGCCAACTAACCCATTTATAACGCTATCGATACTACCAATAGAAAAAGTAGGTGAAATCAGCCATCCTAACCATCCATGCAAGGCAAGATAACCGATTAATACATAAAGGGGAAATTGCAAGTACCCTAACGCCGCCAGTAAAGACCCCTTAGCCATACGGAAAGATTGAACAATCGACAAATGACCAGTTCCTGCTAAAATCCCAATCATCATTATACTAGGTAAATCATCCCAAAAAATTGGACGCCAACCACCAATATTTATGTCAACCACAAGACTTTCCGGGGCCAGCCATTGAAAAGAGATCAGCAAGCAGGCAAATAAAAAACAACTGATACCATAATAGAAATTAGTACTAGCAAAGTTTTCTGTTTTACGCATGTGGTTCGTAGCGAACATAAATAACGCAAAGAAAAAACCCGATACAGATGGAAGAATCCAGGCAACATCATGATAAATTGGCATTTCAGGATCTATCATTACGAATAAACCCAAAAAACCTAATATAACAAAGAACCAATATAAATATCCTTGTTTTTCTTTCAAAATAACTGACGATAAAACTCCAATAAAGATTGGATAAGTTAACGTAAATACCAGTATATATGTTAATGGCGATAGAAATAAACTGATGAAATGTGATATCAATCCCAATATTCCAGCACATATTCTTATCAAGTGGAGCATGGGGCGTTTCATACGCCAAAAATTTTGTCCAGAGATGAAGAACGAACCGATCATCATCATAATTGGCACAAATATTACCCAGAACATCAAAAACTGCGCAACCGAATAAGACCCTGCTATCCTCGGTACCAGACCAATAGCCGTTAAGATCAATAACATTCCAACTATTAGAAAAAGAATAGAATGTCTAAATTGCTTCTGATTATTTAACATTAATTATGGTACTCGGTTTCGGTCATAAAATGATTTATTTTTTATTATCAACCAAAGCGCGTTATAGCACATAAACAAGGAATTTTCAGTTACTTTTTAGCCAAAAATTTTGCTCTGATGATTATTTTTACACAATCCTGAAGCTCATGGTTGCTTCTTCTGCTGTTTTTCTAAATAAAGAATGGCAAGGCCGCTTACAATAATGATGACACCGCCAGTGATCAGAAAAAGATCAATTCTTTCGTGCAAGATAAAAAAACCCAAGGCCGCCGAAATTGGTAAATCAAGATAGAAAAATGGGGTAACAAGGGAAGCACGTCCCAACCTATATGATTGGGTCATCAGCAACTGGCTAATCGCGGCACATAGACCCATTACCATAAGCACCAGCAAATCTTGTAACAAGACTGGCTGCCACCCTATAAGGCGGTTTTCCACAGGCCAACTTTGCGGCACCAGCCATTGAAACGAGGACAAAATCAGGCCGATAGTTAGGCTGGTGATGGTAAAGTAAAAATTGATGTTACCAAAGTTTTCGCTTTTCGCCATCATACCAATCACAATTCCATTAACCGCAAATAAGAACCCACCCAACAATGGTATTAATGCCAGGGGATTGAAAATACTGGGATCTGGCTTTAGGGCAATAACCGCCCCCAAAAAACCTAAAATAATCACCATCCAGTACTCTCGGCCATGCTTTTCCTTCAACAAAATTGTGGACAAGATGGCCACAAAAATTGCCTCGGTCAGTGTTAAGGCCGATACCTGTGCCACCGGTAAAAAATAAAGGCTCGTGATATAGGTAAGAAAAATCAAAATACCCACCATGCAACGCAGTATATGTAAAGCCGGCTTCTTGGTGAACCAAAATTTTTGCTTTAAGATGAAATGGGCAAATAACATGATAACCACTAAACAAAATATCATGCGAAAAATAAGAATTTGACTCATGGTGTAGGAAGAACTTAACAAGCGGGTCAAAACGCTGCTTAAAGACATAAATAAAGTGCCTGCAATCATAAATATAATTGCGGCTAAAGCGCGTTTGAAGGACGTGGTCATGTTATTTTCCTTGCTTTAATATGTGCGTACCGCTTTATAGACAATGGTGTTTAACCACTGATTGGTTATTTATTGGATGATAGCATATTTAAACACGGGCATTCTTATAGAACAAATGGTAATGATCAAGACAAATGATGACCCAGGCCAAGGTAACTTAGGGCACCAAAGCAACCAAGGTTGCCTGTTTTTTCTAGCCTGCCGCAGCGCGATTAACGGCTGCGCTGGTCTTTATCCCTTGTTTATTCCTTGTTTTTTTTCACCTGTTGCCTATGTTCCAAATATATCAGGCCAATGCCACTGAAAATAATAGCACCCCCACCAAGAATAAGAAAAACATCAATATTTTCATGCAACAGCAAAAACCCCAAAAATGCCGAAAACGGTAAATCCAAATAACCAAAAGGCGCAACCAACGATGCCCTACCTAATCGAAAGGCGTGCGTAACACATAAATTGCCGACAGCACCGCATATAGCCATGCCAAATACCAAAAGCCATTGTGTTAGGCTTGGATTCTTCCAACCAATTAAACCGTTGCGTACAACATAGCTGTCAGGCGTCCACCATTGCCATGGAACAAGCGCCAAGGTTACCAAAACGCTGATAAGGGCAAAATAAAAACTGGTGCTGCCGAACGTTTCGGTTTTGGCCATATAACCAATCAGCAACAAAATAACCGCAAACAAAAAACCAACCAATACCGCGCCCAACGAGGCCACATTAAAAATGCTTGCCCCAGGCCGCGTCACAAGAATAACCCCGATAAAGCCTAAAATCACCATCATCCAATAGCGGTAATCGTTTCTTTCCCGTAAAAACAGGGCTGAAAGTACCGCCACAAAAAGGGTATCGGTAAGGGTTAAGGCCGAGACATCCGCCAGAGGTAGTAAATAAAGGCTTAGGAAATAGCCACTTATAGCCATAACACCAACCACCCCCCTTACTATATGCAAACCCAACCTGCCTGTTCGCCAAAAGCTTTGTTTTTGTATAAAGGTACAAAAAACAATAACCAAAATCATAATCATCAGCATGCGCAGCAGCACCATTTGGCTTACGGCAAAAGACCCGCTTGCGAACCGAACCAAGGCGCTGCCCATTGAAATCATTAATATACCACCAATCATCCATAAAATGGCAACGAATGATTGGGGTAATCCAGTCTTTTGCATTGTTTTTCTTTCTTTTTATTGTATACGACCGGAGAAACCGTTGCCTGTTGTCAGATACGGTTTTTCAACCCTTCTGCTGTTTATAACCCGGCTTTAGGAATAAATAAAGAACATTATGATTGAATATATATTAGTTGGGTATTTTGTATCACAAATTTTATTCCGGCAGCAATAATTGGATTACCGCTTGCCAACGTTTGGCCGCTTCTTCAACCTGCTGATTGCCACAACTTGCTTGCTGATCAACCACCTCGATATTCACAGTATGTATTACATGGCTTGGTAGCAGACCATAATAAACGACATGACGCATAAACCCAATTTTTTGGCTTGAATCACCCGGTAATGGGTAAGGAAGGGTTTTTGTAACGCATAACCCAATAACCCTCGTTTTTGATAAAAACAGATAATCAAAGTTTATAATTGATTATAAAAAATAATCCTTTATTAAAATTGTAGAATTATATTCTAATTATATGTTTTATTTTTAAAATGGTATTTCATCTATTGATTATCTGCGATTAAGATTATCATTATGGCTAAATTCCTCGATCTTTAAAGTGATAATAGTTTTATACCATCCAGTAACCCATTTTTATCAACGATCATGATGCCTAAATTAGTACCTCTGTCATGTTCGATGGAATTAATCGTTAATTTAAAATCTTTTATTTTCTTTGAATCTAAATCAGGATGTGTTTTCTTTATTTCTTCCATGAAGAAATTTTTAAGAAATTCCGCAAGCTTAACTTCGAGCTGAGTTAAACTCACAGTTTTCATTAAACAAATATCATCAACAGAATTCTCTTCCACTTTATCCATAAAACTTCCCCTCATTTAAGTAACTTCTTTCTCTTTACATTTTTATTTATACTGATAAACTAGTCTTATAGTCAAACTAGTTTTCTAAATAGGTTAAAAGATGCGTACTATTGGTGCTTTTGAGGCAAAAACCCATTTATCTGAAATTTTAGAGCGGGCCGCTCAAGGAGAAGAAACTCTTGTTACAAGAAGAGGGATTCCTATAGCTAAGATTATCCCATTCAATAAAAGCCAAAATCTTACCAAAGAAAATACTATTCTAAGATTGAAGAACCTCAGAAAAAATCTGCAGCTGAGGAATTTTTCATGGAAAGAATTACGCGATCAGGGGCGTAGATGATTAAGGTAGTATTGGATTGTTCCATTGCTGTATCTTGGTTTTTTGAAGATGAAGCTTCAGAAAAAACTGATGATATTCTTGCCATTATCCAAGAAGAAGGAGCTTTTGTTCCAGCAATTTGGCATTTAGAATTTGGGAATGTACTCATCCAAGCAGAAAAAAAGAGAAGGATTTCTAGAGCCCAAGTTATCAACTGTTTAGAATTAATTAAAGAGCTACCAATAACAACAGATAACGATCATTCAGATAAATATATGGATAGAATTATTGCACTTGCCCTAGAGCATCAGATTACAACCTATGATGCTAGTTACCTAGAGTTAAGTATGAGGTTAGGACTATCCTTAGCTACTAAGGATAAAAAGTTATATCAGGTTGCAAGCAAACTCGGAATACCAGTCTTACCAAAGTAAACAAAAATTTTCATTATCCTGATTAGTTATTATCCCCAATTAAAGATCATTGATTTGCTGATAAACTTGCCACTTAAGCTTAATATCATCGCGAATTTCTTGCTGCCAATATTCACTATAGGCGCAATCCATGTTTTAAAATCAACATGATCATCTCTCTGAAACCTAATTGTTTTGCTGAATACTCTGCTTGGTCTTGGCATTTGATTACTCCTTTAGCTCAAAGGTTTTTTGAAAAGCTAGAATGTAATGAGTCGTCGATTTTATCATGGCTCCGTTGCAAACCAATTGAAAATTTTAAAACGTTGGTCTAATATTTCCTAATCTTTACCAACCCCTTTTAATTTCTATTCGGAAATTCGGATTTGTGAACATATTCATTCCTAAAATCTCTTGATGCGGATCATAACCAACCCACTCTTCAAATGTAGGTAAGCTGATTTCACGTGCCAAAGTTCCTGACAAAGCTATGCAAACAAAGCCAATAGACTAGGCGGTAATTTTTCTCATTTTTATATTTTTTCTTACAAAATAATTTCTATAATTTATTGTCTAAACGAAGATTTGATGCGGTAAAATGTGATGCAATTTTCGCGCTGCTGTGTATCAACCAGCTGGGATTCAATTAAAAACTGGCAAAATGTTTCGGGTGTATCGTCAGGTACGTTTTGGCCCCCATATTGGGCAACTCGTTGGTCGATATTGCGTTCGGCTAATATAGCTGCACATATTTTACCTTCGGGCTGGGCAACATTCCCGTGCTTGTCAATCACAAGGTGGTGCACATCGTTTTTTAAAAGCCCCGATTCATCCAATGCGTTGCACATGGGTTGCATATTGCGCAAAACACATTCCAAACAAATTGATAAAGCCTGTGACGCCGAATATGGAATGATTACGAGAATCAATATTTGAATAATACGCATGTGTCTTTGCCTCTCTTCCTATTTGTTATGATCATAAAAAAGTAATGATATCAATACGTCTATTATACTCTGATATTACTTTTATTTAATTCCACGGCATCTTGTTTTGTTGGTAAAAATCCTGACATTTTTTTTGTTTTTTTTCTGCCACAATTTCATTACCAACAAGAAAACGGCAAAATGTTTCGGGTGTTTCAACTATCATTTGGTTGCTGTGGGTCTCTATTTGTCTTGTAACATAACGCTTTGCCAGCGCTTGTTCACAAAATTTTGTTGGCATCCCGCCTGTTTTTTCTGTTGTGTTTCTTAGCCCCAAATATTGAACCCCAGGCAATAATAGATTAGCTTGTGCCAATTCGGTGCATACCGGCTGTAATTCATACAGCAAACATTGAACGCAAAAATCAAATGCTAAGGCCTGTTTCATTGACAGGCACAGGGTTATGGCAAGAATATACCTGGTTATAGACATGCTGTTTTGCCGTACATATTGTTAAGTGTTTATTTGTTTTTATATATCAACATTATGGCTTTTTTGTGGCATGTCATTATAACCCATTTATATCCTTTTTATACCTTGCTTTTACAATTTGTGTTGACAAGTAAATTGTCATTATTATATTGACAATATACTTGTCAATAATTGCAGTGATAAAGGTTAATTAATGCACCCAACCATACCCATTCAAATACTTATTCAGCTTGTTCGGCAGAATTTCCAACTGCTTAAAAATGTAACTGATATGCTGCATCAACCAATTTCTATCACCGCCGCAATGCGTGCAGTAATGGAACATATTAGTCAGAATGGCCCACAAACTGTTCCACAAATAGCGCGGTCAAAATTGGTTACCCGCCAACATATCCAACAAATTGTTGATATACTAATATCTCGGGGATTGACCGCAACCAACCACAACCAACATCATCGCCGTTCACCTATCATTGACTTTACATCAGCCGGCAGAAATATGTTTCGGGGCATGCAGAATCAAGAAGAAAAAATTCTTCAGAAATTACAAGGTGCCATGGACGATTCAGAAGTGACCCAGGCCATTACGGCTTTAAGCCATCTAAAACAGAATTTGGAAAAGCTAACCCACCATTCCAAAATATAAACCTTGTTTCGTGGGTTCATAATAAGCAGGAGTTAATCATGAAATATACACACCAGCATCAACCACCACTGCGCCGTCATTTGCCTCACCATTCGGGTAGAATACTTTTATGGGTTTTTTGGATATTGCTAACCGCAACCATTTGGCATTGGGGTTGGAACAAAGTGGCAGTACCGTTGTTTCATATGCCGATGTCCAGTTGGTCACAGGGGTTAGTAATGGCTATGATGTTGCTAAGCTTGAATATAGGATTGCGGCGATGAATTGGCGCGATCAATTCCGCAAACCCCAGGGTTTTTTAGGGTCTATAGCCGGGTGGATTATGGCCAACCGCCCATCGAACCGAGCGCGCAATCGATGGACCATTAATTTGTTACAGTTAAAACCCACCGACCATGTTTTAGAAATTGGTTGTGGCCCTGGGGTTGCCCTTTATCAAGCCGGGTTACAAACACCCAAAGGCCAAGTGACCGGGCTTGATCATTCTGATATTATGGTTAAGCAAGCCCAGCGGCGCAATCCGGGTACCACTATCATTAAAGGTGATTTAGCCAGCATAAAGGGACAATTGTTTGACAAGATTTTTTCAATTAATGTCATTCAATTTGTCCCAGATTTTTCTTTGTTTTATCGACAAATAGCTCAATTGCTGCGAAAGGATGGTATAGTTGTAACTACTTATCAGCCACGCCATCAACATGCCAAACGGCAAAATGCCATAGATACTGGCCAGAAAATAGCATCAGTGATGGAAAATATTGGTTTTGCCTCTATCACGCAGCTTGAATTAGCGTTACAACCAATCCCCGCCATTACGGTGATTGGTTGTAAATCTCCTTAAAATAAAGACCGAATTTCTATTATCTATTGAACTACCTGCAATATATCCTGCCAGCGCTTGATAGCTATTTTACCATCATCACCGGCACAATTGCGCCCCGGCGAAATGAAAGTAAGATTTAAAATGGATTCATTAATGGGATATTGCGAAGTCATAAAATAATAATTGACCTGCTGTTGTTGTCGCGGGGGGATATTAACCGGGTGACTGGAAACAATGTACAACGTTTTGCTAAGGCAAACTGCTTGAATTTCTTGAGTTCTCACGTCAATGAAAATAGCAACATCACCTGTAAGAAGGTGACCAGTAACAACATACCAAAAGCCTAATTTTTGCATGGGTTTAGTAAAATAAACCTGTAATAAATCCTGCTTCCACTCGGACGAACCGAAAATATTTTCAAGGCTTTCTAGAAATCGTGGATGATTAAGCAACGCAGTACCCTCGATTTCATCGCTTGGCAAATGCCCAAGCCACTTTTCAAAATAGTTTGGTTTTATAGACAGGGCTATGGCCGAATTCACCATAAGATAGGTTATTAAAAATCCAATAATTTTAATTCTCATCTAAAACCCTCTTACTTTATTCTCGTTAACAATATTTTTTTAACCTTATAAAATAATTGTGGCTTTTTTGTGACAAAACTTTTTTTGTTTTCGTGCATACATCGCCTATCCCAGAAAACAAAGTTTTCTTTTACTCACAACACAAAAAATAATTTTAGGTATATGCCCTACAAACAGGACATTTTCTATTTCTCTTTAGCTATTTCCAGCCAACGTTTAACTGCTGTTTCCGGATTACCATTAGCACAATTTTCCCCAAGCGGTCGTTGAAGGGTTTGTTGGGGTTTATTATGCTGGTAATAGGTAAGCTTAACATAAGCAGGCGAACTGGCCACCTGATAGGGTGTAATGCCATCCCAATTCATCGGCACGTACCATTCACTTACTATGTGCGCCTGGCATAAAGCTTCGATGCGGCCATTAGCAAAATCGATGATAATAATTATATCTTCAACTTTTCTGGAATCGTAACGTGCATATCCTGTTATCACAAGCCATTGATCAACTTTTACCACCTTGTGGTTAAAATGATAAGAACGTAATATGTCTTGCCACCGACCCTTGGGCAAAATTTTTGTTATTTCAGCTTGAAAAGGCGCATAAGAAAATAAATCATCAGAACCATAGTTTAAATTTTGGGTCAAATTAACCCAATCAGCCCAAATAACACGGTCGGTAATGGGATTTATCGCTTGCGCATAGATGGCATTGGTATATGTCACCATCGCCAACAACCAACTAAAAATAAATGCTCTTTTAAAAATATTTCTGGACATTTATCTTAATCCTTTGTGATTTTACATGCTTATTTTATCATAGGTCAGGCAATTTTTAAGGATGGCTAGTTTCTTGAGGCTGCGTTTCTAACCAACGTTCAACCGCCAATTTTCCAGACCCATCTGCACAACCCCTTTTCACTTCATAATCTTTCGTATCGTTTGCTGCCTCTTTATATTCATATCTGAACACAGGTTCATGAACCGTAATATCAAATAATAAAATAATTCCCCCTTTTAAATCAATTTATCCACGAAAAAGTTAATCTTTAATTACGGCTTTTTTGTGGCTAGAATTTTTCTACCACCCGAATGGGTTGTATTCGCCTTGGGTTTTACCCATGGGTGGTTGCGGGCGGGTACGATCACGCCAGCCCACCGCCAAATACCGAAACGCATCGGCCGCATGGCTTGCCCAATCATGTAGCGGATTTACCCGAAAAGTTTGTCCCTTATCATCCCAGTCCCGGCGATACTGGCGTAAAGCTTCAATCCCACGGGCACAGCGAGTGCGATCAAACCGGCATTGCGGTAATAGCAAGCGCACCGCATTAATACCATCTTGAAGCGATAATTTCGCTACAATACGCCCCTTAACACCCATATGTTGCAGGGTTTCAATACGGCTGCGGCCGGTACCCAATTCACGCACGGCTGCATCATGGGGTAATAGATGTTCGCCGTAATGATATGGCTTGGCCGCTAATTGACTAACATAATAATCCAATCCCGCCCCGCTGGCTTCAAGATAATCAATCATTGCCAAGCCACCGCCATATTGCTGGTACAGCCAAATGGCAGTACTGTCGTTAAGACCCAAATCCCAGGCGGTATGCACGGGTTGATCGGGATGATAAGAAAGGCCGCACAAGGCACCTTGCTGTTCCAAGCGATTGATTATATCCCCATAATAAGCCCCTTGCACTGCGGCCTGGAAGCTACATTCAAACTCCTGGTCATATTGGTCATCTGTCATGCTGCGGCGGGCGGCTGCCAGCTCATCTAACGGCAATATTCCGGTTGCGCTGGCTTTTAAACAAAATGTAAACCATGATGGGTCTGTTTGTGCCTGTTCATAAAGCTGGCAAAAAGCATTGCGTCCCATGGGTGTACCGATGAAAATTGCCCATCCCTGCCGATCAGCCAGTATGGGGCGCACCACCTCGGCCCACAAGCGTGGTGACATTTGCGCATATTCATCCAATATCACCCCATCTAAATATAACCCACGTAATCGTTCGGGATTATCGGCACCATAAAGACGCACCCGCCCACCATTTGGGTAATCAACCCGTAATTCGCTTTCATGGAATTTCACCCCATCAATTGCCCGGCTATATTGTTTTAGATATTCCCAGGCAATATCCTTGGCCTGAACAAAAAGTGGGGCAATATAGGCAAAGCGTGGCTGTGGCCTGGTTGATGTTAGGGCGCCGCGAATAAGTTCGTTAATGCAGGCAACTGTTTTACCCGCGCGGCGGTGGGCAACGCCAACGGCAAAGCGCTGTTGCCGCCGATGCAATGGTAAAAAAGCCTGTCTTGGTCGGTAAGGAATAACAATCGAATACATCAAGTTCCTGCCTGGTACAATAAAAAACACGGTTAAATCTTAAATAAAAAACCCCTGACAAGATCAGGGGTAATATTGCAGAAAAATTTTTAAAAAAGCGCAGCATGAAATTCATCATCATACTGCTAAAAAAATAAATATATCATTGTGCCACGCATATAAATTATGCGCTGTTTTTAATTAAAAACACCTGCTTCATTGTTAATTAATGGCTTTATAAATGGGCTTATAATATTTGCGCCTTGGAAGCTTTAGCTTCAGCAACATCTATTCCTGCTGCACATGGGACTGGGAGAATGACTTACCCAATAGACCACACCATGCCGGGGACAATACATATGCGCCGAGTAGCGCCCAAGTACCGTACACTGTCGCGTTAGTCCTGCGCCCAAATTTATTATGCACGCAAAGCCGTTTTTTGCCTTGCCATCTAAAACAACTTTTTTATAGCACCCATACAAGCGGCTGGGCCATTAACTGGGGCAGCACCGCAAGGCTCTAAATCCTTTTTAAGGAGTTCAAGGTTAATGATAAAACGATCTGCCTGCCCCTCGTGCCAATACAGGGCTTCACCTTTCTTCTGGGAACTTGAAACATAAAGCATCTGCACCTGCCCACCCCGTTGATCCGGCCCCAGTAAAGCTTGGCTAAACACCTGCGAAACCGAGGTAGAAGCCGGTATTGTTCGTTGTTCAGATAGAATTTGTGTTAAAGGCATATCCCAAATATATGATACAACCAAGACATCGTTACAATCCCATAAAGCCGCTTTTGGGTTTCTAGGTTCGGGCGGGCAAAAACCAATGGCTATATCTAAACGCTGTTCCTGAGCCCAGCTTTGGGTACGGATTTGATCCAACTTCATGTTAGCTTTGGGTGAATTTCCAAGAGGGAAAATTTTGTTAAGCCCTGCTTGTACCCGCTCCCAATTTAAAAAGTTAAAAGTTTCGGTCAAACAAGACCCACCCATAACACAAAACATAAATTCAGGTTTGGTTGTGAAGTTTTGGTTGGGTTGCTGGGCTAAAGCAGGTAACATCAACCCAGAAGCTAAAATAGCTGAAAAGACTAAATGACGCATCATATCTCCTAATCTAAAAATCGTTGGGTCATAAGTATGTATCCATTTACTTATCGCTGCATAATATCATATACGGCCGATACAAGCAACTACGTACATAGTTGATACCAATCTGTCGGAACGGCTTAAATTTTTAGATATTTTATTAAACAACCCTTAAAAATCGCTTGTTTCATCCAACCACTCAACCCGGTAGGATTCTGGCCGGTAGTCTTCTGGGGGCGATGATTGCGTATTGGCAGGCACAGTGTCGGATGCATATTTTGTGGATGCCAACCTTATAATAAGCCATTTACGGGCATCAATCCGCAATTTAGCCCGTTGCACATGTTCGGCATTAAATGTCACGCTTTCCCCACCATTTCGATCTTTTGCCTTTAAAATCCAATCTTGATTAGTTTGGTCGGCGATTTCCAAAATTTCTTCAAGCAGTAAATCGGCTTGTATCGCTCGCGCAGCCCGATATAAATTGCGAAATTCTTCCGAAACAACTAACCAGCGAAAAACAGTACTTCTGCTGGCTGGGGCATTGGGGCCACCACATATCTGACGCAGGCTTTCACCATTAATCAGACGGTTGCAAATTTCCCTGGCTTTTTCTTGATGATAACGGCTTGATAGCTTGGATATTTTTTTTGTTGCCAATTTTCGTGACATCAACTTTGACGCAATAGGCATATCCACCTCCATGGTTATTTCAAGAACTAAGAAATAAAATGCTGTTTTTGTAATATCAATATTATAGAATCTGCTTTACACTTGTACCTGAAACCAATTTTGTATATAAGCAACCATGCCACGCTATACCGGGCACAAGCACGAATACACGCATGTTTTTAAAGCAAAATTTGTGTCCAACTTGCTACACCACAGATAATATGGCACTATGTAGCGAATTGTATCTTAAATACATCTAAAGAAAGGATTTGGTAATGAATCTATTTACCCTTAAAACACTTGGCTTAACCGTGTGCCTTTTTGGCTTGGCAATTGGTGGCACAACCCCTGTATTTGCCCAGCAACAACCCACCACCGGTACGGCACAAACAATACAGCAACCGCCATCGGTTGCCGACCCCAAAGCATGGGTAGGCAAGTTTTTGCAAACCTTACAACAACGGGGTGTACAGGCCGCGGTAACACTGTTGATTGACGAAAGCCTTTATAAAACCCGCTCGAACCGCGCAGAAATTGAAAAACAGCTGGTTGCTTCCTTAACCAACGCCGAAACATTACTTGGTAAAATTACTAAAACCGAAGTAATTGAAACCAAAAAACTGGGCGAAAATCTTATGCGCTACCGTACCCTTGTTCACTATCAGCTGGGTCCGGTGCTTGTCGAAATTACCTTCCACCGACCAGAAAACAAGTGGATTATCGTTGGTTATAACATTAATGGCAGCATTTCTGTTGGTCCATTTTAATATATACGCTTTTATCCACAGCAATTATAGCATCACATATCGCATCATTTAAGGCAAGATACGACATGCTTAGTTCATAACCCGCCATCACCCGATTACTGGATATGGCGGGTTTTTTAAATTATCTCCCTTTATGGTGTTTATCGACAGGTAAGCAAAGCACCTGTGTCAAGATTGGTAACTTGCAACCCATTCACCGCATTCAATCCATCACGGTCACATATTTTAGTAATACCGCGTGATGTGTTGCCGCCGCCATCCGCAATATTGGCCTGACGGTCAAAAACAAAAGCACCAAGCCTAATCCTGCTGGTAACGTTCCAATCAACCACATTGATGTTTTCAAGAATAATCGCCGCCCCCCCATTACGGATTACCTGAATGGCTGGGTTTAAATCTACCCCAGTAAATGATTGCAACCGAATATTGCGCAAGGTTATTTCTAGAGCCCCGCCGGTTACCACAATGCCTTCAGCGTCGGTAGCAGTGGTAAAAATATCAACCCCATCCCAAACACCGCCACGCAACCCATTAATGCGCAATGCGGTGCGCGTTGGCTGGTCGATGTTGATAGCTTGCATAACAACCCCTGCCCCCTGCTGTACATCAATCGCCGTGGCATTTTGAGCAAAGTAAATGTCACGGGCAATAATATTCTGGTTTTCGGTTATTCTTAACCCCGTTGCACCACCGCGGATATCAAAACCCTGCATCAAAACATGTTCGGCTTTATTCAGTATAATTGTATCAAGAACAGAATCTGTTTGGATAATTTCGCCACGCCCACCGGGTGTTTGATAAACCG
>JAEUKQ010000032.1 GCA_016794225.1 Alphaproteobacteria bacterium
GCCAGGATCAAACTCTCAGTTTAATTAACTCCAGCTCATAGCACTTTTACCTGCCACGCGCCAAAGCCCTCACTGCTTTCTTACCTCTCTCAAAACTTTCATCACGCGTGTCACTTCCATACAGTCTCCCATACATCAGCACCACGCCCAATTACTCGCTTGCTTCTTCAAGTTCCAAGATAGTCCCCCTAACCACCCCTCCTATCCCTTCCCTCTCTCCTCACTTGTCATACAACATCATAAAGATTTTTTATCTCTTCATGTAAAAGCCCGACTTGTTCTAATGATCAGTTTAATACTTGTCAACTACTTTCTATATCTTTAAAAAAAATAATTCTATTATGCCGTAAATAAAGCCTGCAACCTTATTGAGAAAATATTATGCATATGAACTTAGATAGCACCGTGTAGATGATAAATATTAAAGATAATGCCCAACTATGATATTGGTTGGAGTAATTTAATCGATTGGCAAAAAACGATTTTTCTTATATCTTACATATCTGTGTATTATTTGTTGGACAATATTTCCATGTACGCATTGATAAGCGGGAGTAGCTTTGACAGCTAAAATTCTAACGTCACGCAGACTATATCTATATATTTTCTTGGCTATGATAATGATTCTAACGGGTATAGTATTGATTGACAATGGTGATACCAATAATCGTATAATTTCTGATCCACTTGTAAATATAGATATCCCGAATCAGAGTATTACCCCTCTATATCAAGAAACGACCATAAACACTGTTTTGGCCAATAAAGCCCTAGTTTTGGCAAACAATCATTTGTTTGACCTACCGTCTTGGTTGCTCTTTAAGCCGATTACACTGGTCAGTTATGACATAATATTACTTTTTACTGTAAAAAGCCCGCAAGAGCATATTGTTAAAAAAGGGGAAACCTTAGACAAAATACTACGTAACTATGGCCTTGATGCTGAAACTGCGCAGTCTTTTATTACAGAAATAAAAAAATACTTTAGGCCTACTGATTTGCATATTGGTCAAAAACTGTCCTTAATCTTGGAACCTTTTTACAATAAGGAAAAAATTTCCTACCGCCTCCAATCGCTTTTTATACCTACGAAATCCCTAGAAACTGTTATCGTTTGGCGTGATAACCAAGAACAGCTTTTTTCAGAAAAATTAACCCAACCTAGCTATGAGGTTGAATACCATTTCAAAGGTCAGATTAACGGAAGCATAGCAGAAACTGCCCAAAACAATAAAATTCCCTATCCAATTGTTGACCAATTAATTAAAGCTTTCAGCCACGAAGTTGATTTCCAGCGGGATATTTACCCAAACGCCACTTTTGAAATAATTTATACCTTACACATAGACGCAGATAACCGTTTAATTAAGCCTGGTATAATGTCTTATGCGAATCTAGAAATAGTTCCAGACAATAAAAATCTGGAAATCTTTGCTTATGTTAAAGACTCGGAAATGACATTTTTTCACCGTGATGGAACAAGTGCACGTCGCTTTCTGCTTAAAACACCGTTAGACGGTGGGCGCATTAGTTCAGGCTATGGCATGCGCAACCACCCCGTATTAGGCTATTCTCGCATGCACAAGGGCATTGATTTTGCAGCACCTATTGGAACCGTAATTTATGCCGCTGGTAATGGTACAATCACTGTCATGGAATACCACAAGGGCTATGGTAATCTTATTCGTATTCAGCATAATAACCAATATACAACGGCTTATGCCCACCTAAATGCTTTTGCCAAAAATTTAAAGACCGGACAATCTGTTAAACAAGGGCAAATAATTGGCTACGTTGGAAAAACAGGCCTTGCAACAGGACCACACCTACATTTTGAGGTCATAAAAAACGGACAACACATCAATCCAACCCAACTGAAATTTGGAACACCAGAAAAACTTAGTAATGATGCGTTAAAAAATTTTTTAAAGAGGGTCAAGGCTATTGACCAAAAACGCAGTCAACAGCCTAGGTTACCTTCTAGTATTGTTGAAACAAACAAAGTCAAGTCTGATGATTAGATTATTGACCCAAATCATACTTTGGTGATCTGGTTATTTTGCTTTTTTCCGCTCAGACTTAACGCTAAATGCTAATCCCTGATCATTGGCAGAAACATCAATAGTTTGCCCATCGCGAATCTCACCCCTAATAATTAGATCCGCTAATTTGTCCTGCAGGTGGCGTTGTATAACCCTTTTTAAGGGTCTTGCACCATAGGTTGGGTCATAACCAGAATCAGCAAGCCAATTTTTCGCTTTTTCATCTAGGGTAAGGTTGATTTGCTTTTCAGCCAGCAATTGACGCAGCCTATTCAGCTGTATATCAACAATTGTTGCCATGTTTTCACGTCCTAACCGATGAAACAGAATGATATCATCAAGGCGGTTTAAGAATTCCGGTCGAAAAGCACGCCGTACAATAGCCATTACCTGGTCACGAAGTTGAGGGTTATCGTCAGAACGTGCATGATTAGCAAGCATTTCGCTACCAAGATTTGAGGTAAGAATAATTAGTGTATTACGAAAATCAACTGTGCGGCCTTGCCCATCTGTTAGCCTTCCGTCATCTAAAACTTGCAATAGAATGTTGAAAACATCTGGATGAGCTTTTTCAATTTCATCAAATAAAATAACCCTATAAGGTCGGCGCCTTACCGCTTCGGTAAGCGCACCACCTTCATCATACCCAATATAACCTGGAGGAGCACCGATTAAGCGTGAAACTGAATGTTTTTCCATATATTCTGACATGTCAATGCGTAACATAGCACTTTCATCATCAAACAGAAATGAGGCCACGGCTTTTGATAATTCGGTTTTTCCAACACCGGTTGGTCCTAAAAACATGAAAGACCCAATTGGGCGGTTGCTATCTTGTAATCCAGCCCGCGACCGCCGAACAGCATTGGCTAGGGCAATAATTGCCTCTTCCTGACCCACCACCCTTTGCCGCAGTTTTTCTTCCATTTGAATCAACCGGCTACGTTCGCTTTCCAACATTTTTTCAACTGGAATGCCTGTCCAACGTGACACAACCGATGCAATCTCTTTATCAGTAACAACCTCGTTAAGCATCTGATGCTGGCTAATTTCTTGTGACTTCTCAAGCTTATTAACCAGATCCGGAATAATACCATAAGTTAACTCGCCTGCCCGAGCTAAATCGCCCCGCCGTTGGGCTTGCTCAAGTTCGGCACGTCCCTGCTCTAGCTGCTCTTTTAATTTATTAACGGATGCAAGTTTTGATTTTTCTTTTTGCCATTTTGTAGTTAATTCGGCTAATTGGGACTCAAGCTTAGACAGTTCATCCATCAATTTTTGCAACCGCTCGCGCGAGACAGCATCAGTTTCTTTTTTAAGTGCCTCTCGCTCTATCTTAAGCTGCATTAAGCGTCGATCGATTTCATCAATTTGCTCAGGCTTAGAATCAACCGCCATGCGCAAACGGCTACTTGCTTCATCCACCAAATCTATAGCTTTATCTGGCAAGAAACGATCGGTAATATATCTATTGGATAGAGTGGCCGCCGCAACTAATGCTGCATCCGTAATACGAATTCCGTGATGTAACTCGTATTTTTCTTTTAAACCGCGCAAAATAGAAATAGTATCAGCAACGGTTGGTTCACTGACAAAAACGGGCTGAAACCGGCGCGCTAAAGCCGCATCTTTTTCGATATGTTTGCGATATTCATCCAGGGTTGTGGCACCAACACAATGAAGCTCTCCGCGGGCTAGTGCCGGTTTAAGCATGTTCGATGCATCCATAGATCCTTCGGCTTTACCAGCACCAACAAGCGTATGCAATTCATCAATAAAAAGGATAACCTGGCCATCGGCCGCTGATACCTCGTGTAAAACCGCCTTTAAACGTTCTTCAAATTCACCGCGAAATTTCGCTCCAGCGATCAAAGCACCCAAGTCTAAAGAAACTAATTTTTTATCTTTTAGACTTTCGGGGACATCGCCATTGACGATACGTAACGCTAATCCTTCAACAATTGCTGTCTTCCCAACACCAGGCTCTCCAATAAGAACTGGGTTGTTTTTTGTCCGACGCGAAAGAACCTGAATTGTACGTCTAATCTCTTCATCTCGTCCAATCACTGGATCCAATTTACTTTCACGCGCCGCTTGGGTTAGATCACGGCCATATTTTTTTAGCGCCTCATAGTTTTCTTCAGCGTTTGCCGAGTGGGCTGGACGTCCTTTGCGCAGGTTATTAATAGCCATATTAAGTTTTTGAGGTGTGACACCGCTTTTAGCCAAGATACCAGCTGCCCCTGTGGTACTAGCCATAGAAATAGCAAGTAACAACCTTTCCACCGTTACAAAACTATCACCTGCTTTATCGGCAAGTTTTTCTGCTGCATCGAGAATGCGCGCCAATTCAGGGTCAAGATGCAGTGAACCAGCCCCACTTCCCTCAACTTTCGGTAATTTTCCAACGGCCGATTGAACCTGCTGTAGAATTTGTTCGGGTTCAGCACCAATTGTTTGTAACAAGTTGTTGGTTTGCTCATCTTTGTCTTCAAGCAAACTTTGTAACAAGTGATCAGCAGTTAATCGTTGATGACCACTTCGTTGAGCCAGCTGTTGCGCTGCTTGTAACATTATTTGCGATTTTTGTGTGTATTTGTCTGCGTTCATTTATATTGCCCTCTTTTTACAATGCCTACTTGGTAGCACATTGTTATTGATGCCTACGGTTTAGAAGCCAGCAATTACAACTGTTTATTGGACTTACTAAACATAACTATGAAATGGGTAGGGTTGGTATAAAACACAAGTGCCCCGATTATAAGGTTAAAATTTTTTTTCAATTAACTTCAGCTTAACGACCTATATTTTTTGTGGTACTATAATACCACAAGCTATAATCCCACAGAGCACTTGACTTTGCAAAAATATTTGCTAGAAGTTCACGGATCGTAGTGATCATTTTATAGGATCAAAATATTATGTTAAAAACTTTTTCTGCTACCCCAGCTGATATCCAAAAGAAATGGATTGTGGTTGACGCTGAGGGTGTTGTCTTAGGCAGATTGGCCAGCATTGTTGCTGCCCGCCTACGTGGTAAACACAAAACAACATATACACCTCATATGGACTGTGGGGATAACGTAATTGTTATCAACGCGGCCAAAGTTAAAGTTACCGGAAACAAATACGAAGACAAAAAGTTTTATTGGCACACGGGCTACCCTGGTGGCATAAAGGTAAAAACCATACGTGAGATTATTGAAGGTAAATTTCCAGAGCGCGTAATTGTTAATGCTGTGCGACGCATGCTGCCCCGCGAACCACTTGGTCGGCAACAAATGCGTAACTTACGGGTTTATGCCGGGGCTGAGCACCCACATGGCGGAAGCAATCCCGAAGTTTTAAATGTTGCAGCAATGAATCCAAAAAACAAAGGGGATGGTAACGTATGAGCCCGCAATCACAGACTTTATCAAGCTTAAAAAATCTGAAACAGGCTAACACCGTTTTAGATACGACAGCCCAACCAAAAATTGATGATTTGGGTCGTTCTTATGCAACAGGCAAACGTAAAAATGCCGTTGCCCGTGTTTGGTTAAAACGTGGATCAGGTAAAATTGTTGTTAATGGTCGCGATATCGGTACATATTTTGCTCGTCCTGTTTTACAAATGATTATTAATCAACCATTTGTTACTTCTAATCGTAGTGGCCAATACGATGTTATGTGCACTGTTCTTGGTGGCGGTTTATCGGGACAGGCCGGCGCTGTACGCCACGGAATTAGCAGGGCCTTAACTTATTATGAACCAGATTTACGTTCAGTTCTTAAGGCTGGTGGTTTCTTGACACGTGATAGTCGTGTTGTTGAACGTAAAAAATATGGTAAGGCAAAAGCCAGAAGAAGCTTTCAGTTCTCAAAACGCTAGGTTCTTTGGTGTTGTTTTTGCAAAACGCCCGGATTTTCCGGGCGTTTTTATTTAACCTTAACTCTTGTGATTCTTATAAAGATAACACATAGTGTTTTCGTGTGTATTGTTTTCAATAATTAGGAACAACCATGAGCAATCATGATAATCTTAGAATAGGAATTTTAGGGGCAAGTGGTTACACTGGTGGTGAGCTGATTCGTCTTCTTAGCCGCCATCCCAAAACATATATCGGCGCAGTTAGTGCTGAAAAACATGCTGGAAAGTCTGTTGCCGAGATATTTCCACAATTTCGTCACCTGAACCTGCCAATATTACAAAAAATTGATGATTTCCAATGGGATTCGCTTGATCTAGTTTTCTGCGCCCTACCGCACGGCATGACCCAAGAGTTAGTGACGCGCCTTCCTAAACACATAAAAATTATCGATTTATCCGCAGACTTTAGATTACGGCAACCGTCTTTATATCAGCATTGGTATGGCCACCCCCATCGTGCCATAGACCTTCAAGCCCAAGCCATTTATGGATTAAGCGAAGTTTACCGTCGTGAAATTGCACGCGCGACACTCGTGGCTTGTCCAGGCTGTTACCCAACCGCAGCCCAGTTGGCACTAATCCCATTATTAAAAGACGGCTTAATTGAGACAACACCGATAATGATCGATGCTAAATCTGGTATAAGCGGCGCAGGGCGCGAGTTAAAACAAAACAGCTTGTTTTGCGAAACAATCGAAGGAATCCATGCTTATGGTGTTAACGGACACCGACATATCCCAGAAATCGAACAAGGGTTAAGTGATGCCGCGGGGAAACCGGTAAGTATTAGCTTTATACCCCACCTTGTTCCCATGAGCCGAGGAATTTTAGAAACGATTTACGTACGATTAGCTCTAGATGTGACTACGACAGATATCCGCGAATGTTGGCTTAAAATCTATAAAAACAGTCATTTTATCGATATATTGCTGGTAGGTTCTTCCCCTGAAACCCGCCATGTTCGCGGCACAAATCGATGCGCTATGTCGGTTTTAAATAACCCAATTCCTGGGTACGCAACTATTCTGGTCACAATTGACAATCTGGTGAAAGGTGCCTCAGGTCAAGCCATTCAAAACATGAATATTATGATGGGTTATCAGGAAAACCTTGGGCTTGAGCATATTGCTTTATTTCCCTAGGCGAGGTACAAAATGACCAACAAAATCAATTCTGAGAAGCCCGAAAACAAGCAAAAGCAAAAAAAGCTTCGTCTTGAAAAGGCTTTGCGGTCTAATTTGCAACGGCGCCGCACACAACTACATGCGCGCACGAAGAATAATTCAAATCAGCCAGTGGTTAAAGATACAGCGTAACACTATAATTGCACATGATATTTCTTAAAAATAAACCTTTATTTTTATCAAATAATCAGCCAGAATTTTGCTGTTATCTTTCTTAAATTAAGCTTGCTAATTTTAGAGTGTATAGGAAACATCATGGCTATTATGCCCGACCACTGGATTAGAAAAATGGCTGAAGAGAAAGCGATGATCGAGCCGTTTGTTCATCGCCAACAACGACAGGGGGTGATTTCTTATGGTTTATCATCCTATGGGTATGATGCGCGCGTAGCTGAAGAATTCAAAATTTTCACTAATGTTGATAACGCCCTTGTTGACCCTAAAAATTTTTCAGCAACAAGCTTTGTCGAGCGCACAAATTCCGTGTGCATTATTCCACCCAATAGCTTTGTCTTAGCGCGTACTGTTGAATATTTTCGTATCCCACGCGATGTATTGGTTATTTGTCTTGGAAAATCTACCTATGCGCGTTGTGGAATTATTGTAAATGTTACGCCTTTAGAGCCGGAATGGGAGGGACATGTAACACTTGAATTTTCAAATACAACACCCCTGCCCGCAAAAATCTATGCACATGAGGGGGCGTGTCAGTTTTTATTTTTGCGCGGTGATAGTGCTTGCGAGGTTTCATACGCCGACCGCAGTGGCAAATATATGAAACAAAAGGGTGTAACCCTACCTAAAATATAGAATTAATATAATTTTATCATTTAACATCGTTTAATTTTCTAACCGAAGACCAGGCTAATTATGGATAAAATTAGAATAAAAGGCGGACATCCTATATCAGGAACTATTGCTATTAGTGGGGCAAAAAACGCGGCCTTACCGCTAATGGCTGCGAGCCTGTTAGCGCAGGGTAAAACGGTTTTAAATTTGATACCGCATCTGGCTGATATTGATTCAATGATACTGCTTTTTAAAGATTTGGGCGTGGATGTTGAACGTCTTAATGATCAACGACTTGTCATTGATTGTGGGCATATTCGTTCCTACAAGGCCGATTATGATTTGGTTCGTAAAATGCGCGCTTCAATTCTGGTATTAGGGCCACTGGTTGCACGTTTTGGACAGGCTTGCGTTTCTTTGCCAGGTGGTTGCGCCATTGGTGCCCGCCCTGTCGATTTACATATTAAAGGGTTACAAGCTTTAGGCGCCAATATTGAGATTAAGGACGGCTATATTTATGCCACAACACCCAAAAGGTTAATTGGGACCAAGGTTGCGTTACCTCTGGTATCGGTGGGGGCAACAGAAAACATTATGATGGCTGCTTGCCTGGCTGAAGGAACAACCGTTATTGAGAACGCCGCACGTGAACCAGAAATTGTTGATTTAGCCTGTTTTTTGCAGAAAATGGGAGCAGAAATTAGTGGTGCAGGTACATCAACATTAACAATTAAAGGTGTCCCATCGCTAAAACCTTGCCAGTATCAAGTCATGACTGACAGGATTGAAGCAGGTACCTATATGATTGCTGCTTTAATAACAGGGGGTACACTTACATTAACCAATGCACCAGCTCAAACATTAGAGGCCTTAATGACAACGCTAAGGCAGGCTGGAGCAGATATTAGCATTCACCAACATAACCTGACAATAAAACCATCAAAGACATTAACCGGCGTTGACGTTATGACAGAACCATATCCAGGCTTTCCTACAGACTTGCAGGCTCAATTTATGGCATTGATGACAGTTGCGAACGGTGCTAGCATGATTACCGAAACTATTTTTGAGAATCGCTTTATGCATGTTCCAGAATTAGCGCGTATGGGTGCTAACATTACAATCCACGGTTCATCGGCTCTAGTACGCGGCGTTAACAAGCTTTCGGGAGCACCCGTAATGGCAACTGATTTGCGTGCCTCGGTATCGCTGGTGCTTGCAGGGTTGGTTGCAAAAGGCGAGACAATTGTTAACCGGATATACCATTTAGATCGCGGTTATGAAAACCTTGTTGAAAAACTTAACAGATGTGGAGCTGTGATTGACCGAATCAAAAATTAAGGGGCATGAACCCACGCCGTTGAAACTCCACGCTGCTGATGCCGAGGATTTACAAATTATTTCCAGCATACTGCAAGACAGTTTGATTATCCCCCAAGATATAACTTATTTTGCAACAGAAAAGCGTTTTGCCATTTTACTTAATCGTTTTTGCTGGGAAAAAAGACCAGCGATCGACAACGAAGAAAAACGTGGATACCGAATTCATACTGGATGTATTTTTAATAATATTAACCAAGTCCAACAAAAAGGGCTTGATGACGCAAGAAGTCAACAAATTCTTAATCTTCTGGCTATTGAGTGGCATGCAACAGAGCAGGCCATTATTTTGTCCTTTTCAGGTAATATAAGCGTTCGTCTTATAACCGACAAAATTAATTGTTATGTTAAAGATTTTGGTGATCCATGGCCAACCTGCTGGCAGCCACAACATAATAAGAATAAATAGACCAAGCAGGGTATTGCCAATACATAAAAAAACGTGCATGGTGTGATCACATAAAAAGTTAGTGATTTAAAGGACAGCAATGGTAAAAGAGGATGTTATCGAGTTTCCAGGCACCGTTATAGAATTATTGCCCAATGCGATGTTTAGGGTTAAGCTAGACAACGATCATATTATACTGGCACATACTTCAGGGAAAATGCGCAAAAATCGTATTCGCGTTCTTGCCGGTGACCGGGTTAACGTTGAAATGACCCCATATGATTTGACTAAGGGCCGAATTACTTTCCGGCAAAAATAACCAAGGTAGGTTTTTTTATTGTTTATTTTAGCATCTGCTTCACCACGCCGTCAGACATTGTTGGCACGGTTAGGGGTTGTTCCCGACCAGATTGTTCCGCCAAATGTTGATGAATCGCCATTAAAAGGCGAATTGCCCCGGCCGTATGTTGAGCGGTTGGCACGTAATAAGGCTTTATTCGTTCATCAGCAATACCCGGAAGCAGTTGTACTTAGTGCTGATACTGTGGTTGCGTGTGGCCGGCGCATATTACCAAAAGCAGATGATTATGATATCGCTAAAAAATGTTTGCGGCTGTTATCCGGTCGGCGCCATCTAGTCATGACAAGTATTTGTCTGTTTAAACCCAATGGCCAGGTTATTCAACGCACGGTTAAAACCTTCGTCTACTTTAAGCGTTTAAGCCAACCTGAAATTGAAGGATATCTAGCAACTAATCAATGGACAGGAAAAGCGGGCGGATACGCAATTCAAGATAGTGCAGAATGTTTGGTTATAAAAATTCAGGGTTCGCACGCCAACATTATTGGACTTCCGCTTTATGAAACCCGCAATCTGTTAATACAGGGCGGAATCGACTGTGTATTCTAACAATTAATGCAGAAAATGGATTTATTAGTTTGGCAACATGGTATTTATTCGTCGGCAGCAATTATTGCACAGGGCCGACTGCTCGAATATTACCAACAATCTGCTAAAGAGTTTTCACGTGCGCAATATGGTGATATTTTTTGGGCAAAGATAACCTGGCTTAATCAAAAAAATGTGCCACAATTTGCCGATTTAGGAGGATCCCAACAAGGTCTTGTTCAAATTAATAACCTATCGAATAGCACTGAAAACTGGCATATTTTGCAAGTCGAACGTTGTGCAACAGGTACAGGCAAACAAGCCAAACTTACCAATAAAATTAAACTGCCCGGAATTTTTTTAATCTACACCCCAAATCAGGCCGGCTTGGTTTTTTCATCAAAAACCTTGCTTAGTCTTGAAGAACAACAAAAAATTACCCATCAATTTAAGAAGCTGGCTGACCATATCAGCGGTGGATTTATTGTTCGGCATCATTTGCGGCCAGAATTCATAGACTTCGCGTTAGCCGAAGGTAATTTTTTGGCACAAAAATGGGCTATAATTAAAAACCGAAGTCATTCGCTAAAAACTCCACAACGATTATGGGGTGATGAGCACCCTTTCTGGCGTCTTTTACGTGACGAAGCCACAAGAATTGATAACATTTTTGTTACATCACCCCTAAAAGCAACTTTGATACGTGATTATCTTGGGCAATATTACCCAGCACTCGTGAATAAAATCCAAGAAAAACCAATACACGACTGGGCAATGGATCAAACTGAAATAGATAGTCAGCTTGATGATCTAGAAAACCAGCGCGTTGAGCTTGTTTCTGGGGGATTTTTGTTGATTGAAGAAGGGCAGACATTGACGGCTGTTGATGTCAACACCGGCAGCAATTTTATAACCTACAATCAGCGCAAAAAGTCATCTGCTTTTTACATGAATCAGCAAGCATTGCTGGAAACATTTCGGCAATTGCGTTTACGAAACATTAGTGGTCATATTTTAGTTGATATAATACCAATGCGCGCCTCTAACGAACGCCAAGAATTACTAAAAATTGCCCAAGAGCAAGCTGTGCTTGACCCAAGCTATTGCCAAGTTGCAGGGTATAGCCGCCTTGGACTTCTTGAATTAAGCAGGCAAGGGCGTGGCTTATCTTGGTTAAAAATAAAGCAGCTACCCCCTAATGAATAAAGACTTTATTATTAACATACCAATTTGTGAATTATGAACTGCCCTATTTGCCAGAAACCAGCAATAACAAGATATCAACCCTTTTGTTCAAAGCACTGTGCTAATATTGATTTATATCGTTGGTTAAATGAAGATTATCGCATTCCCACCCAACCCGACCAATCAGCCAAGCAAGAAGAACCTGGTTATGAAGGTTTGAAGCCTAATGACTAGGTGTTAACAAGTTTTTTTGATAAATACGCCTTCATATCAGAATCAATAAAAGCCGCCTGTAAAGCGTTATGATTACATTGATAAAATTCGCGACCTGACCACCCAAATGTTTCGTGTAGACGTTGATATTCGTTGCACAGACTGGTGTTATTAAGAGCGCGACCATCAGTATTAATTCCCAATGAAACCCCTGCCTGCAACAGCTTATGGACAGGATGTTGTCTATACTCCGAATAGACACCAGTTTGAATGTTGCTTGTTGGGCAAACCTCAAGATGGATTTGATGCTTGCGCAAATAAGAAATTAAGGCTGGATCCTCAATCGAACGCACCCCATGTCCCAAACGCTTGGGATATAATGTTGTAAGTGTGTTCCAGACATTTTTGGCACCCTTATATTCACCGGCATGCGCCGTTAATGCAACACCAACACGACCAAGGGCTTGAAAACTTTTTTGCTGATTATCCAACGCAAAATTAGCTTCATCACCGGCAACATCAAAGCCAACAACCACGCCATCCTTAATAAAACGCTGCACTAAATCAGCGGTGATCATGGCCTGTCGCTCATTAAAATGTAACAAAGTACACAATATTAAGCGCATCTGAAGATGCGTATGTTGTGTTTGTCGCCTAATTTCATCTGCGACAATCCCTACCACATCATCTGCAGATAATCCCATTAAAATATGTAATAAAGGTGCAAAACGAATCTCGGCATAAATTACATGATCAGACTGTAATTGTCGCGCCAAATCACTAACCGACTGGCGTAATCCATATTCTGTTTGCATCAACTGCAAGGGTGCTTTTGTATAGGTCAGAAATTCGGCCAGGTCGCGGCATTTTGCCGGTGCCACAAAATTGGTTTGATAATCGTGGTTGGTAATTGTAGGCACAAAACGCCGAACAACCTCATAACTTAATGAACAGTCCAAATGAAGATGCAACTCAACCTTAGGCATATATTTCCACATTATCTTCCTCCAGCCTATTTAGGTGCTCTAAAACAAAAAAGCCCATCAAATGATGGGCTTTATATGATTCAAAGGGTACCTTAATACCCTTCGCGTTCCATTCTCTTACGCAACAATTTGCGGTAACGACGAACTGCTTCCGATTTTTCACGTGTCCGACGCTCTGACGGTTTTTCAAAATTCCGACGTAACTTTATTTCCCGAAAAACCCCCTCGCGCTGTAATTTCTTTTTCAAGACGCGTAAGGCTTGATCAACATTATTATCGCGAACAATAACCTGCACGTTTAACCTTCCTTAAAAACGTTAAAATTCAATAAATTCTCTTAAAGCTGACGACAGATATCACATCAATTTATATTTGTGAAGTACTTTTATGTAATTCTGTTGAATAAATTTGTGTGAAATATATCTTGGATGATCAACCGGTAACAAAACTATGTACCAAGATTCAATTATCCTATATAAAAATTAACATGATACATAGTAAAAAAATTATGAAAGGTTAGTTGTGGCGATTTTAAAAATTGCAAAAATGGGTCATCCGGTTTTACGCCAACCCGCACAATTGGTTCGTGACCCAAAAGCACCAGAAATTCAGAGACTTATTGGCGATATGCTTGAAACATTGTCTGATATAGGTGGCATTGGTCTGGCGGCCCCACAGGTACACGTACCGTTACGTGTTGTTATATTTGAGGTTCCCGCCCAAAGAGCAGGTGGAGATGCCCAACCTATGACTTGCCTGATTAATCCCGTGATTGAAGTTATATCACCAACATCAACAAGCGAAGACTGGGAAGGTTGTCTATCTGTGCCTGGGCTTGTAGGGCGTGTTTTACGACCAAATCACATCCGCTATGCAGCGCTTGACCAACATGGTCTGCCTATTTCACGTGAAGCCAAGGGATACCATGCACGGGTTGTATTACACGAATGCGATCATCTTGATGGTTTTTTGTATCCGATGCGCATGACTGATATCTCAAAGCTTATCTTCCGAGATGAAATGCGCTTTTGGTCGACACCCCCAAGTACGGTTGATATTGATACAAAGATTGATGAATAGTATTATTGAATTATCGGAATCGTGATCATATGCAGGATATTTACCAGTTAAAAACAAGTTTGCTACACGCAACGTTACCACACGTTAGCCGTGATGGATGGTCAGAAGCGGCCATTCAAAAAGCTTGTACAGACCTGAACATTCCAAAGGCGCAGGCTGATTTGCTATTTCCATCTGACCCGATTGAGATGATTTTATGGTTTAACGATTACGCAGACCAAAATATGCAAAAAGCTCTGGCTCTTGAAAATGGCCAGCTTAACGGTTTAAAGGCCAAGGTATTTCGGGCAATACAGATCAGATTACAACAAAATATTGCTTACCGCGATGTTATCAAAAAAGCCGTTGGGTATTTATTATTGCCATGGAATCAAAAATTTTTGTTCACTGGACTTTACAAAACTGTAGACTGTATTTGGCTAGGCATCAACCATCACCCAACTGATTTCAGCTTTTATACCAAACGACTAACATTAGCAGGAATTTACAGCAGCACATTATTATATTGGCTGCGCGACAAATCAGAAAATTACCAGGAAACCTGGAACTTTTTGACAAGGCGATTGCAGGATTTAGGAAAAATATCGATATTACGGCAAAAACTTATGATGGCAAGGCAGTATATCCCTTCCCCCATCCGTTTATGGCAAAAATTAAAGCAACATGGCTAATTACGCCGTTAAGTCAGGCAACAGCTTACTTTCAAGAATAGCTATTTGATCTTTCAATAATAACTTGCGTTTCTTTAATCGTTGAAGATGAATTTGATCGAAAGAGCCAAGCATTGTTAGGCGCTGAATTTCAAAATCTAATTCGCGGTGTTCTATTCTTAGTTCTTCCAGTTGCCGCCGCAGATCCTCTAGTCCCCGCATGGTTTTATTGGCTCGCCTGTATTATGTTTTATGATTATTATTTTAAAGCTATCATCAGGTCTTGAACAAAACCTTATGTACCAACCAGGGAGATAATTTTAGTTCTGTTTAACAATTGACGCAATAATTTTATCGCTGTTATGGGATTTATCAGTAAAATAGCCACAACATAATCGAAAGCACGAGCATAGAAATGGACAAAATTGGTGTTTTAACAAGTGGGGGTGATTGCCCGGGACTTAATATGGCACTTGATGCAATTCTGCGTCAAAGCCAATTAAACAATCTTTTTCCCGTTGGGATATTGCAAGGAACCATGGGGTTACTCCATCGCCCAATTCAAGCCCACCCATTGCACGAGATTGTCAAAAATTTTGGCCCAGATTGGTCCCATCAAGGCGGTACCATTTTGGGAAGCAGTAACAAAGGGAACCCTTTTGCTTTTACAAGCCCGGAGGGTAAAGTTATAGATCGCAGTCATGAAGTTATTGATGCAATCCGCAAACTTGACTTAACAGGGCTAATAGCAATCGGCGGTGATGGTAGCATGGATATTCTTTATCGTTTGTCTCAGCGCGGCGATTTTCCATTGATTGGCATCCCAAAAACCATTGATAATGATGTGATGGGAACAGATATTGCTATAGGCCACGATACAGCAATTACAGTGGCAACTACCGCGCTTGACTATCTACGTCCTACTGCAGCAAGCCATCAACGTGCAATGATTCTTGAAGTTATGGGGCGTGGAACCGGACATATTGCCTTAAGCTGTGGCATCGCCGGTGGTGCACAGGTTATTTTGATGCCCGAGATTCAGCCAAACATGTCTAAAGTAATTAGCTATCTAAAAAACTTGCGCGATAACGGACAAAAATCCTTCCTTTTAGTCATAGCCGAAGGGATAAATCTTGATTACCCAGCTATTTCAACCGCGTCCGACATTAATGTCGGACATCGTTTAGCCAAAATTGTTCAGCAAGCCTTGGGTATAGAAAGTCGTGCCACTATTTTAGGGCATATTCAGCGCGGGGCACCGCCAAACGCTCGGGATCGCTTGCTTGCTGCGGTGCTTGGCAGCCACGCGGTTACCCTAGCACGGCGTGGACAGTGGGGACATTTAGTTGTTTGGAAAAATAACCGCGCCGGCCAAATTAGCTTTGGCGATTTATATCGCGACCCGAAACAACCCTCCTTAAATGCAAATTTATTAACGACCGCAAAAGAACTTGGAATATGTCTGGGAACATAGAATTGAATATGTCGAGGTAGTAAAGAATTATTTTCGAGCTACCTGAAAACTTAATCTTTGACCAATAACAAAGGGGGGGAAGCTGTGGCTTCCCCCCCTTACGGTGTTTTGGTTTATGGAACTACCAGGCGAAACTGACCCCAGCACTAAATTGCCGGTTCGTCTCGTTTCCCCCCTTCATTTCCACATTCTGGCTATATCCCAACTCTACCTTCACCATCCCTATCCCTAATGCCAACCCCCCTCCAACCTCAAACTGACCACGATCCCGCTTCGCTGACCGCACATTAAACCCTGATCCGTTCGGGCTCCCCTGGAACGCTAAGTCACGATCACGGTATCCTTCCCCAACCACCCGGTGGCTATATTGCCCACTCACATACGGCGATATCGTCACCAACCCTCCCATATTCCAGTTCGCTCCCACACGTAACCCCGCTTCCCCTTGCACCACCAAGTCACGATGCTTCTCCCCTATCAACCCAACACCGT
>JAEUKQ010000033.1 GCA_016794225.1 Alphaproteobacteria bacterium
GTGCCTGGGGATAAAGCTAATCCGGCTGTTTCTATTAATTACTATATTGAAAATGGCCAAGTAACAGATGTTTTGTTAAGTGGTTCAATTAGTGAAATTGCAACCAGAAGGTCTGAATATACATCAATTATTAGAAATACGTCAATTGACTCTCTGTTTCAGGCTGTACGCCAGCAGACAGAAAATTTGCTAAAACAATAAACGCCCTCCATCATATAAAATTCATCACATATATGAGATAACAGTAGTGAAGCTTGCAAATATACTTGCCAATATAACTAATATATCAAGAAAATATCCCATGCGTGTTGTTTTGGGTTATGTGTCTTTTTTGATAATAGTTCTTTTTTTTACGCTTGGAAATTTTAGGGTTAATACTGATACTACCGAGATTATTAATGTCAATCTTCCCTGGCGCCAGGATAAAATTCACTATGAAAATCTTTTTCCCCAATTTGCCAATAATTTTGTTGTCGTCATAGATAGTCCAATCCCTTTTCAATCAAATCAGGCAGCAATTGATCTAAGGGAACTTTTATTAACTTCGGCTAAAAACATACTTTCAGTGAAGGTTGCTGGTGCAGAGGATTTTTTTAAACATAATGCTTGGTTGTTTTTGACAGTTGAACAACTTGAATTATTAAGTGATCAGTTAATTCAAGCTCAGCCTTTTCTGGCTACCTTAGCACGTGATAATAGTCTGCGTGGCATAACTGATATTATTTCTTTCTTAACCTTAGCTATTCAAAATCAACGGATATCAGTTAGTGATGCAGGAAAGATGGCGGGGTTTGTTGATCAATTATTTAAAAGTTATCTTGATAAAAAACCGCTGAACTTAAACAACATAATTACATTACCAAGCGGATTTAATCCATATCGTCAGGTTGTACAAATTAAGCCATCACTTGATTTTAACAGTTTAATTCCTGGCGAAAGAGCAGCCGCAGAAATTCGAGAAATTTTTTCAGCCCTTAGTGGTAAATTTCCAGAAGTCATCTTTCGATTAACGGGTAGCGTTGCATTAGCTGATGATGAATTTGCTACAGTGGCTGACAGTAATGGTAAAGCCGGCGTTATTTCTTTTATACTGGTTTTGGCAGTTCTTTTAATTGCGTTACGTTCATGGCGATTGATTGTTGCCGTCATATCAACATTGGTTGTCGGGCTATTGGCAACAACGGCATTTGCAATTATTGCTATCGGATCTTTTAATGTTATTTCGATCGCTTTTCTTGTTCTGTTTGTTGGGATTGCCGTTGATTTTGGAATTCAATACTCCGTTCGTTTTCGGGAAGAACGTTACCATCATCACAATATTATTCAATCACTTGAAGAAACAGCAAAAAATATAGGCCCTTCATTAATATTGGCAGCTATTTTAACCTCTATAGGTTTTCTTTCTTTTGTTCCAACAGATTATAAAGGTGTTGCTGAATTGGGCTTGATTGCAGGTGCTGGTATGTTGATTGCGGTGCTTTTAAACTTAAGCTTATTGCCCGCTATTTTAATGCTTCTTAAACCATCACGCGAACATATTCGTATAAGCCTAGGTTTTTCAAATAATATCGACAGATTTATTATCAGGTACAAGTTGTTTTTGGTAACTTTTTTTGTACTTGTAACATTTGGTGCATTATGGCTAGTGCCTAATATTATCTTTAATAGTAATCCATTAGCATTAAAAGACCTAAAAACTGAATCAATGGCTACACTTATTGATTTATATAACGATCCAGTCTATTCACCTTTTGTAACTGAAGCTTTGGTTGATTCAAACCAAAACGTGCAAGAAATTGTTCTGCAACTTGAACAATTGCCTTCAGTTAAAAGAGTTATTTCCTTTAGAAACTTTATGCCACCCCAACAATCTGAAAAATTATTAATTATTGAAGATTTACGTTTTTTTCTTAAGAATATTATTAACCCACCCGAGCAATTAGAAACCCCTTCTATAGCTGATACTCGTCAAGCATTACAAAGGGTATTTGATGAAATTCAACCATATATCAAAGAAAACGCAGATTTTAATAATCTAGCGATGACCATTAAAAGAATTATGAATACGACAGATAAAAATCTGTTAACCTTGCAATCGGATATGCAAAAGTTAATTGTAACGTTATTAGGTATTATTCGCGATGGGTTATCAGCTTCTTTAATTAGCATGGATAATATACCCCAGTCAGTAAAATCTGACTGGATTGCTTCTGATGGCTCTAACCGATTGCTTGTTTATCCAAATGGTGACATGGAAAACGCCCAAATTGTCCATCAATTGGTAACAGATATTCAAAAAATAACACCTCATCTCACCGGGCTGCCTGTCAATATTGTTGAATCAGGCATTACGATATTACACGCGTTCTTTAAAGCTGCTTTTATTGCTTTGGCATTGGCTATTATTGTTTTATGGGCAATTTTACGCAATTTTTGGCATATGATTTATGTCATACTACCACCAATTATTGCTGCAGTGCTAACTGTTGCCACATGTGTGATAACGAATATTGAAATAAATTTAGCCAACATTATAGCGTTACCATTACAATTGGGAATTGGTATCGCTTTTACAATTTATTATGTTGTTGAATGGCGAAAAGGTATAAAAAATTTAGTATCTTCAAGCATAACATGGGCAATAATTTTTAGCGCTTTAACAACGGCCGTTGCTTTTGGTAGTTTAGCGATATCAACGCATCCAGGCACAGCCTATATTGGTCTTCTTTTGGGATTGTCATTATTTTATACTTTAATTGTTACTATTTTATTTTTACCTGCTTTTCTTTTAACACGTAAGCACCACTGATGTCAGATTATCTAAGCCATCTTGAACAAAAATCGCCAAATATTGCGGCACCATCGGGTAAAAATGCTAGCACCGAAAATTTTCCGGTGGCTTCAATATTAATCTCGGCTAAGAATCGACCAATGATTGCTGCTTTTTATGCTTTTGCCAGAATGGCAGACGATATAGCTGATCACCCAACGATAACATCAGAAGAAAAAGTAAGGCGTCTGAACTTACTTGAAAAAACTATTTTAACAAAAATTGACCAAGGAGGTTGTGAGGCTGCTTTAAAGCTTGTTTGGATGGGGGCTGGATATAATTTTAATGAACAACATGCCCTTGATTTATTAGCAGCCTTTAAACAAGACGCAACAAAAACACGCTATAGCGATTGGGGCGATTTGATTGCTTATTGCAATCTTTCGGCAGCGCCAGTTGGACGTTTTTTGTTGGATATACACGGCGAGCAACAAGAAAACTACCAATTTTCTGATGCATTGTGCAATGCCCTGCAGATTATTAACCACCTGCAAGATTGTCGTGATGATTATGAAAAACTCAATCGTGTTTATTTACCAATCGATATGCGTATCAAAAATGGTTTTTCGATCAAAAATTTATTAAACGACCAAGATGGTAAGGCTTTTCGACTTCTTTTAGATGAATGTTTGGTCAAATTAAATCCTTTAATGGATATTGCTTCTGAACTTCCATTATCGCTTAAAAGCAAACGACTGGCTCTTGAAAGTGCAGTTATCGTCAAATTAGCTAAACTTTTAGTGTTACGCTTGCAATATCAAGACTCACGCATAACGCCTGTTAAGCTTAGTAAAATTAAGGCTATTATTGGTAGTTTAGAAGCGATAACCAGCTTTGGTATCAAACTAATTATCAAAATAGTAAAATATAACGTTGCGAAATAACTAATTTTCTGATCAATATAGCATAAATAAAAACAGACATCAGCTAATGGTGGAGATTTATTATATGCCTTTTCCAACCCCTTTATTAGACCGTGTGCGTTTTCCAGCCGACTTACGTCAGTTGCCACCTGAAGACTTGCCACAGCTTGCCAATGAACTTCGTGGTGAAACTATCGAAGCAGTTTCTGTAACAGGTGGTCATTTAGGGGCTGGGTTAGGAGTTGTTGAGTTAACAGTAGCTATTCATTATATCTTTAATACCCCAGAAGATATCTTAGTTTGGGACGTAGGCCACCAAGCTTACCCGCATAAAATATTAACTGGACGGCGGGATCGTATTCGAACATTAAGACAGGGTGGTGGATTAAGTGGTTTTACAAAACGCAGCGAAAGCGAATATGACCCGTTTGGGGCAGCACATAGTTCAACTTCAATATCCGCTGGTTTAGGATTTGCAGTTGCACGCGATTACAAAAAATCTAATAACCATGTTATCGCGGTAATTGGTGATGGTTCAATGAGTGCTGGAATGGTCTATGAGGCTATGAACAATGCTGGCACACGCAAAGAAAAATTAATTGTTATTCTTAACGACAATGATATGTCAATTGCGCCACCTGTCGGTGCTATGAGTGCATATTTTTCAAGACTTATTTCCTCGAAACCCTATCAATCACTAAAAAAGCTTGGTGAAGAAGCTTTTAGTCATCTGCCAAGTAGAATTGCTAATGTTGTTGCCAAGACCAGCGAATATGCACGTGGCATGATTTCCGGGGGTACTTTATTTGA
This sequence comes from Alphaproteobacteria bacterium, assembly GCA_016794225.1. Lineage (GTDB taxonomy): Bacteria > Pseudomonadota > Alphaproteobacteria > JAEUKQ01 > JAEUKQ01 > JAEUKQ01. The sequence continues at coordinate 4,504 of JAEUKQ010000033.1, forward strand.
AGAAATGGGTTTCCACTACATTGGACCAATTGACGGGCATAATTTTGATCACTTGCTGCCGGTTCTAAAGAATGCAAAATCCTGGGAAGCTGGGCCAATTTTGATTCATGTGAAGACACAAAAAGGTAAAGGTTATGCACCTGCCGAGGCATCACCAGATAAATATCATGGTGTTGTGAAGTTTGATGTTGCAACAGGAAAACAACATAAACCTGCCGTGGCACCAGTAAGTTATACTCAGGTATTTGCTGAAGCCCTGATCAAGGAAGCGGAAATAGACCCAAGAATTATGGCTATTACGGCGGCAATGCCTAGTGGAACTGGTCTTAACATGTTTGCTAAAAAGTTTTCAGACCGTACCTTTGACGTGGGTATTGCAGAACAACATGCCGTAACATTTGCGGCCGGATTGGCAGCAGAAGGTCTCAAGCCATTTGCTGCAATTTATTCAACCTTCTTACAACGTGGATACGACCAGGTTGTTCATGATGTTGCTCTTCAATCGTTGCCTGTACGTTTTGCAATTGATCGCGCTGGTTTGGTTGGTGCTGACGGGCAAACCCATGCTGGTTCCTTTGATACGGCTTATCTGGGTTGTCTGCCCAATATGGTTTTAATGGCTGCCGCAGATGAGGTTGAATTGATGCATATGGTACGGACGTCAGTAGAAATTAATGACCGTCCATCAGCTTTCCGCTATCCTCGAGGTGATGCTGGCGGTCAACCAAGGCCCGAACGTGGCCAGGTTTTGCCTATAGGCAAGGGACGTATTATTACAGAAGGATCAAAAGTAGCTATTTTGTCGTATGGAGCTAGATTAGGTGAATGCATGAAGGCCCATGAGCAATTAAAGCTAATGGGTATTTCAACCACAGTTGCTGATGCCCGATTTGCTAAACCACTCGACCATGATTTAATTAAAAGATTGGCAAAAGAACATCAATTGTTAATTACAATTGAAGAAGGGTCTATTGGTGGTTTTGGAAGTTTTGTTTTACACTATCTTGCTAATAGTGGTCTTCTTGATAAAGGGGTGATGGTACGTTCAATGGTTTTACCCGATGTTTTTCTTGATCACGACACACAAGAAAAACAATATGATAAATCAGGGTTACAGGCACGTCATATTGTCCAAACAGCGGCTATATGTCTTGGAGTTCAACAAAAAATAATGGTATGATAATATCTGATGCCGTCAAACGTTTTTGACATTATTTTGCTTTCAAGTTGTGCACTGTCTTTGGGTGTTTGGATTTATTTATTTTTGTTTCACCATTTTTTTTGGCTTAAACTTACTATTCCTGCTATAGATTCTAGTATAATTTTTGCTAACAAAAAGGTTGTTGCAATTGTTCCTGCGCGTAATGAGGGTGATGTCATTTTCCAAACATTGCATAGCTTACTTCAACAGCAGGGGCATCTGTTGGAAAAAATTATTGTTATTAATGATAATAGTGACGATAATACGGCCGCAGAAATTGATCGTCTAAAGCTTCAAGATAATCAACAAAAAATTCTTCTTATTCAAGGTAAGCCTTTGATCAAGGGTTGGACTGGTAAACTATGGGCTATACAGCAGGGTTTTGAAAAACTTCGACAAATTTACCCAAATTACGATGCAAATTTTTTTGTTTGGTTAACTGACGCAGATATTGTCCATCAGCCAGTTTGTTTAAGCCGTTTAATGCAAATCGCAACTCAACAAAATAAAGACATGGTTTCCCTAATGGTTAAGCTGTCTTGTAAAACATTCTGGGAAAAGTTGTTAATTCCACCTTTTGTGTATTTTTTTCAAAAACTTTATCCATTCCGTGCTGTTAATTCGAAAACCTCCGCTGCTGCTGCTGCTGCAGGGGGGTGTATTCTTATCCGAAGAAAAATTCTTGAAGATATTGGTGGAATTTCTTCTATTCGCAACCAACTTATTGATGATTGCGCTTTGGCTAAGCAGGTGAAAAAAATAAATGGTCAATTATGGCTTGGATTAACTAATGACAGCATGGCCGTAAGACCCTATAAGAATCTATCGTCAATCTGGAACATGGTTGTTAGGTCGGCCTACCGCCAACTAAATTATTCCTGGATATTTTTGATGCTAACAACATTTGGACTGATAGTTACCTATATCTTTCCTTGGTGTTTATTGCTTATAGCTATTTTCTTTTCTAGTTGGGTTGTTTTCGGTCTCAGCCTGCTAACAATTGCTATTATGACGATCACTTTTATTCCCACAGCTCGGTTATATCATTTAACGCCTTTATGGTTTTTATTATTATCGTTCTCGGCGTTTCTTTATATGTTGATGACGATAAACTCAGCGTATCTTCACCGGCGTGGGCGTGGTGGAAACTGGAAAGGTCGTTTACAGGCTGATGTATAACTACTTATTTTAATTATTGATTATGACATTTTTGAAAACAAACCAGATTCAAGCTGATCAAAAAGAAATCCAGAAGATAGTTCAAAAAAGTGGTTCTTCTTTTTATTGGGGCATGCGGGTTTTGCCATCTATGCAGCGCAATGCCATGTATGCGGTTTATGCTTTCTGCCGTATTTTAGATGATATTGCCGACGGTGATGCTGATAAAATTATTCTTTCCGAATTTAGCAGCGATACAAGCATTAGTTATCGATCATTAGACTTTTGGAAACAGGAAATTAATAACCTGTTCATTGCTGGCGAAGCGAAGACATCAATAGGTCGGCAGTTATTAATTGCTATAAAACAATATAATATTTACCAGGATGATTTGCTTGACTTAATTCGTGGCATGGAAATGGATATTGATGGGCCAATTTATGCCCCAACATGGGCACAGTTAGATTTATATTGCGCCCGGGTTGCTGGGGCCGTAGGCCAGGTATCAGTTAAAATATTTGGAATTGAAGATATAGTTGGGCGCCATCTTGCTTACCATTTAGGGCGTGCTTTGCAGTTTACAAATATTTTACGCGATATCGCTGAAGATTGGCTTATATCAAGACTTTATCTGCCACAAGAATTACTTATAAAATATCAAATTAATCCGCGTAATAGTCATTCGCCCATACTACAACATCCAAATTTTCCCAAAATATGTAATGAAATATATGAATTGGCAGCTTTTCATTTTGATTGTACCCAACAATTAATGCAAAAATGTAGTAAACAGCAGCAAAAACCAATGAAATTAATGGCCGTTATGTATAAAAAACTTTTACTTCGGATGAAAAATAAAAACTGGCAAAATATGCATCATAAGATCAGACTTGGAAAATTCGAAAAAATATCTGTGATGTTAGGACAATTAGTATAGGAAATGAAAGTTTATGTTATTGGTGCTGGTCTAGCTGGACTATCTGCTTCGGTTTATCTTACACAGGCAGGATTCGAGGTGATTTTATTTGAGTCGGCTGGGCATGCAGGTGGGCGGTGTAGATCATTTGAAGATCAACATCTTGAACTTGAGATTGATAACGGTAATCATTTAATTCTGGGGGCAAATAAGGATATTTTTAGTTATCTTTCGCTGCTTGGTGTTGATATTGACCATGCATTTAGGATATTACCGCCAGAATTTCATATTGTTGATCTTCAAAATCAGTTTGTTGATGGTATAAACACTGGTAATGCAAGGATTCCTTGGTGGATATTCAATAAAAATCAAAGACTAAGAAACACCAGTTGGGTTGATTATCTTGATTTACTAAAATTGTTTTTTGCAAGAAAAACAAGTGCGGTTACCGATGTTATCAATACAAGAAAACCGGTATTTAAAAAACTTATCGAACCTTTAACCCTAGCAATTATGAATACGCCAGCGAATCAGGCATCAGCAAAAGTTTTGGCAACAGCCTTGGGTCGAATATTTGGATATAAAAATGGTTTCTTGCCCTTTGTTAGCCAGCAAGGACTATCAAAAATTTTTGTTCAACCTGCACTTCAGCTTTTAAGGTCTAATAAAGTATCGATTTTTTTTAATCATATGCTTAAAGAATTGATAATAGACCAGGAAAAACCAAAATTGATTTTTGCTAACAGGGTTATTGATCTTGATCCCAGAGATAGGGTTGTTTTAGCCGTTCCACCTAATATTATTCAAAAGCTCAATTTTCCAACAATTTATCCAAATGAATACGAATCAATTTTAAATGGGCATTATAAGGTTGATTTAAATTTGTTTCCAAAAATCAATGCCGATATTCCAAAAATGATAGGTGTGATTGGTGGATTAAGCGATTGGTTATTTATTAAGCAGGGGATGATTTCAACAACTAAAAGTGCTGCAAATAACGTTGACGTTACTGATTATGCCAATAAAAATTGGGTAAATGTACAGCAGACTGTACAATTATTATATGGTATCACGCTGCCAGAGTTTTTAAAATCAAGGATAATTGTTGAAAAAAGAGCAACTTTTTTGCAAAATCCACATAATTGTTTTAATAATCGGCCAGAAGCAAAAACTCATGTGCCTAATTTTTATCTGGCTGGTGATTGGACAAACACTGGTTTACCTGTGACGATAGAAGGTGCTATTCTTTCGGGTAAAAGTGTAGCAAAATTAATCGCTCAAGAGTGTATTGGCCAATAAAAATATATAAAAGTTGGTGAAAATGGTTCGTAAGGTCAGTTTTGACGTGCAGCTCGATAATTTGATTAATGAGATGCGTCTCAATTTTAAGAAAAAACAATCTTCTGATGGTCATTGGGTTTTTGAATTAGAGGCTGATGCGACCATACCGGCAGAATATATTATGCTACAGCATTTTCTAGGTGAGATTAATCAACCATTACAAACAAAAATTGCCAATTATTTACGTTATACGCAGGGTGAACATGGTGGTTGGCCTTTGTTTCATAAGGGAGATATGGATATTAGCGCCAGTGTAAAAGCTTATTTTGCTTTAAAACTTGCTGGAGATGATCCGAATGAATCTCATATGCGCAAGGCGCGTAGCGCAATACTTGCAAAGGGTGGTGCAGCTGTATCAAATGTGTTTACCAGGATAGCTTTGGCATTGTTTGGATTAGTTCCATGGCGTGCGGTGCCAACTATGCCTATAGAAGTCATGCTTTTACCGAAGTGGTTTCCTTTTCATCTTGATAAGGTTTCGTACTGGTCACGTACCGTTATAGTGCCATTGTTGATTTTGATGGCCTTAAAACCACGCGCAAAAAACCCCAATCGAGTACGTATAGACGAATTATTTATAACCCCCCCTGAAAAACATCGTAAGTACCTTGTTAATACGGGACATTGGTTATGGGGAAGATTTTTTCTTGGTGTGGACAGAATCTTAAAGGTAGCTGAACCATTATTTCCAAAAAAATATCGACAGAAAGCTTTAAATAAGGCAATTCAATGGTTTACCGAGAGGTTAAATGGAGAAAGTGGACTTGGGGCAATTTTCCCGGCCATGGCTAATGCTGTTATGGCAATGGAAATTATGGGTTACAGCAAAGATAATCCGTTACTGGTGACCGCAAAAAAATCTATTGATAAGCTGTTGATAATTGATGATCAAAAAAATATGGCTTACTGTCAACCATGTGTTTCACCCGTTTGGGACACGGCATTAACCCTGCATGCTCTTGTTGAGGCCGGTGAACAATCACATAGCTCAACAATTACAAAAGGATTAGATTGGTTAAAAAGAAAACAGATAACAGATATAAAAGGTGACTGGTCAGTAAAGTCGCCTAAACTCAAACCGGCAGGTTGGGCATTTCAGTACGATAATCCACATTATCCAGATGTAGATGATACAGCTGTTGTTGGAATGATTATGGAGCGCGCTGATCGTCATCAATATCTTTCTCAAATAAATGCTGCTGCGGAATGGATTAAAGGAATGCAATCGTCAAATGGCGGGTGGGGGGCTTTTGATATTGATAACGTATACCATTATTTAAATTACATTCCATTTTCAGATCATGGAGCTTTACTTGACCCGCCAACGGCAGATGTAAGTGCCCGTTGCCTTAGTTTCTTAGCCCAGTTAGGAATGTCACGTCATGACCGTATTGTTGCAAGAACAATTAATTTTTTAAGACATGAGCAAGAGAAAGATGGCTCTTGGTTTGGACGTTGGGGAACGAATTATATTTATGGAACATGGTCTGTGTTATGCTCACTAAACGCTGTTCAAGAAGATATGAATCAAGCATACATTCAGCGGGCTGTTGATTGGCTTATATCTAGGCAAAATTCTGATGGTGGCTGGGGCGAGGATGGAGCAACTTATTGGCAAAACCGTAAAAATGAGTGTCAAGAAAGTACCCCTTCACAAACTTCCTGGGCTTTACTGGCGTTGATGGCGGCTGGAAAGATTGACCATCCGGCTGTAGAAAAAGGAATTGGATATTTGGTTGATTGTCCAAGGTCTGACGGTCGTTGGCATGAAGAATTATATACTGCAGTTGGATTTCCAAGGGTTTTTTATTTAAAATACCATGGTTATGCTAGATATTTCCCTCTTTGGGCACTTGCACGTTATCGAAACCTAAAAAATGGTAATAATTTGCACCCATTATATGGTATGTGAAGAAATCGTTTATCACTTTGAGGATAGTTATTAAATTGTCTAAATTTTTTCGCCGTCTATTACCATTAATAGCAATTATTTTACCCATGACAGGTGTTTTGTCGGGTCTTTATTATATAGACCAGCTTGATAAAGAACGGCATGTGCAATCACAAAGAAACGCGGTATTGGATAGAGCTAGTGTTATTAGATCGCGTCTTGAAAGTACAATTAATAGTACATTATTGTTATCGCAAAGCTTGAATACCTTTATCTCAATATATGGTGATATAACTGCAGAAGAATTTCAGCTTTTTGCCAAAGATATGTATGCAAAAAGCCCCATTTCATTAAGAATATTGCTCATCCGTAATTCATCAATTGTTGATACCTATCCGCGAACAGGGAACAGCAACTTGCTTGAAAAAGATATAAATAACTATAAAAATTTATTGCCGACTTTTTCGTTGGCAAAAGCATCTGGCAACTCTGTTCTTGCTGGGCCAGTTGAAATGATTGATGGTGAAAAATCTTTTGTTGCCTGGCTTCCTGTATTTTTAGCTGCAGAAGAAAACGATTTACAGGCTCTTACATATTGGGGACAAATAGCAATTGTCATTAAACATTCAACAATGTTAACAGAATTGCGTTTTTCTGATACTACCAACGAGCTGAATATAGGTATTAGAGGTATTGACGGTAAAGGGGCAACCGGTGGAGTATTTGCAGGCGATGCAAATGTTTTCCTTGAAAATCCCGTTACAGTTGACATATCTTTGCCAAGCGGTTCATGGCAAATGGCAGCTATACCCAAGGATGGGTGGTCATTTCAATCGCCGAATCGGGCTACTCTTGTAGGGATTGGTGTAGTTACATCGATAGTGGTTGGTTTTTTAAGCTTTTTTCTTGTCTTTAAAAACCAGTCATTGCGACAATATGTTGAAGCACTTTCTTTAACAACGGTGGAACTGCGACAGCGGGATCAGTATTTGGCGCAACGCAATTTATTACTTCAGGTTCAGCAAGATGTTTCGATTGATGGGATTGTTGTTATTGATCCAAAAGGGTTCGTTATCTCGCACAATAAAAAAATTAAAGAAATCTGGGGATTCACAGATGGTATTTTAGATGGTCAACATGTTAACGACATTAAAAATGCCATTATCAACTTAGTTCAGGTTCAATCAACCCCAGTTATAACCCGGATGGCAGAGAACACATTCTTAATACAGAATGATCAGAGTAGTTTTGATGGCGAAATTGAGCTTAAGGACGGGCGCACCCTTGAGATTCATACAGCACAACTGTTGGATAAAGACCAAAAAAATTTCGGATGGATATGGTTTTTTAGAGACATAACCGCGCGCAAAGCTTCTGAAAAAACAATAGCAATGGCACGTGATGATGCAATTCGCGAACGTGAAAAAGCGCAAATGGCCAATCGATCCAAGTCAGAGTTTTTAGCTTTGATGAGTCATGAATTGCGGACACCCTTAAATGCTATTATTGGTTTTTCTGAAATTATACATAAACAAATGTTCGGCGAGATTTCACAAAACCGCTACGTAACATATGCCCAAGATATTTACACTAGTGGAACGCACCTTTTAGCGCTGATTAATGATATTCTTGATTTGGCAAAGATTGAAGCTGGTAAAATGGATATTTACTGTGAGTGGTTAGATGTTAGTAGCATTAGTAAATCCTGTTTGGCTCTTGTTGAAGCAATGGCAGCAAAAAAGTCATTGTCATTGTCAAATTTTATTGATGATGGCGTTAATAAAATTTATGCAGATCCACGTGCTACAAAACAAATGATTGTTAACTTACTATCTAATGCTTGCAAATTTACAAATAAGAATGGTGCGGTTAAGTTAGAATTTGCTCAGGCAACTGGTCAGGATGCTGTTGTTGTCAGTGTTATTGATACTGGTATTGGTATGACAAAAGAAGATATTGTAACCGCGCTGGAACCATTTGGTCAGGTTGAGAATCAGCTTACCAGAACGCAACAGGGAACAGGTTTGGGTTTACCAATGGTTAAACAATTAATCGAGCTTCACAAAGGTAGGTTGGAAATTGATAGTATTCCAGGTAAGGGAACAACCGTTCGGCTTATTTTTCCAAATCCAAATTTATAATGTTTGGATAATGTATGGAAAATCCTGTATTCATCGTTGGGTTACAAAGTGAAGCTAAGATTTTACGCCAATACGGATACCATCAAATTGGAATTAGCGGTGGGGATCTTTTAATAGCACAAAAAACAACCGAATTTTTTATTCAAAAACAAGCTAAAGGCATTATAAGTTTTGGTTTTGCTGGTGGATTGGATCCATCCATACCAGTTGGCGGAATAATTATTCCAACAGCAATTAGAACCATTGATAATTTATTATTTGAAGTACATCGGAATTGGCGCAAAAAAATTATTCATTTAATGGCAGGTATAAGAATATATTCTGGTACTATGCTTGGTTCAGATAATCCAATTATCGAAAAAAAAATTAAAGCTGATATATACCATAAATTTGGTACAATAGCCGTTGATATGGAAAGTCATGTTGTTGCAAGCATTTGTAACAAAAATGACGTTCCATTTTGTGCTATTCGTGTTGTTATCGATACAGCAAACACATCCTTATCCAAACAAACAGCCGATATTATGCAAAAAGACGGTAGCATCAGTGTAAGCAGAGCGATAAAAACTATTCTAAACTATCCCAGAGCTTTAAAGGAACTAATGATTCTGGGGAAACAATACCATCATGCATATCGGCAACTAAACAACGTTGCTAGGCTCGGTTTTCCTAACTTTGGATTCGGTTTTTAGGTTTTTATTTGTACTGTCCATGTGTATATCAGAAATGAAATTCGCAACGTTTTTATCAAATACCCAATCTGCTTTGCGTTGATGGCTTAGATCGATTTCTTTGGCCATCAAGCCGCTGGTTTTTATACCAAATAGCTTTACGCGCATAGCTTTTAAAGGATTATCTAATGTATCGTTGATTGCAGAACCTTCATATCCGCAATGCACCATACAATCAGCACATTTTTCATAGTTACCTGTACCATAAGAATCCCAATTAGTTGTTTCCATAAGCTCTTTAAAAGAATTTGCGTATCCTTCACCAAGCAAATAACATGGACGTTGCCAACCAAAAACATTTCGTGTTGGATTACTCCAAGGTGTACAATGGTACGACTGATTACCAGCTAGAAAATCTAAAAACATGATCGATTGGCTAAATTGCCATTTCTTTCTTTTTGCATCCTTAAGGACTGTACGAAATAATTCCTTAGTTTGGCGTCTGTTTAAGAAATGGGCTTGATCTGGCGCTCTTTCGTATGCATAACCAGGAGATACAGTAATGCCATCAATTTTTTCTTTATTGCACCAATCAAAGAAGGCGATAACCCGTTCCGGATTAGCATTATTAAATAGGGTACAGTTAACGTTTACTCTAAACCCACGTTTTTTCGCTTCATGAATGGCTGAAACGCAACGGTCAAAAACACCATCTTGACATACGGATTTATCGTGTTCTTCTTTTAAACCATCAAGGTGAATAGAGAATGTTAAATATGGGCTTGGTTTAAAAAGGTCAATTTTCTTTTCAAGAAGCAAGGCATTGGTACACAGATAAACAAACTTTTTACGTGCAACAATACCTTCAACAATTTGGCCAATTTCTTTATGTAACAGTGGTTCTCCGCCAGGAATTGATACAATAGGCGCACCACATTCATCAACCGCGTCTAAACATTCCTTAACAGAAAGACGCTTGTTTAATATCTCGTCTGGATAATCAATCTTACCACAGCCAGAACATGCCAGGTTGCACCGGAATAGGGGTTCTAACATTAAAACAAGCGGATAGCGCTTAACGCCTTTAATACGCTGTTTCATAATGTATGTTCCGACACGTATCTGCTGAATTAATGGGATCGGCACAACGAACTCCTTCAAGCTTAAAGATAGAAAACAAAATAATTTAAAGAAAACTGACTAACATACTTTTTTCTAACTGTCACACGATATTTGATGATAATATTTTAGTTATGTTATTTATACCATGGGTAGTTGAAAATTTTTAAAGTCTATTGAAATAAGATAAAAATAGATTATCGTTAAAAAATTAACAAACTGTCAGTTATGTAATGATTATATTCAACTGTATGCTTGGCCTGGTATATTGATTTTAACTTTAAATAAATTATGGCGCAAAGGTGTCTGATGTCCAATAGTGTTCGTCCGTATCGTGATATTCATCGACGTAGATCAAGAAAAATTATGGTTGGAAAGGTTGCTGTTGGTGGTGACGCACCAATATCAGTACAGTCTATGACTAACACGCTTACAAGCGATGTTAAGGCAACGGTCGATCAGATAAAAAAGATTCAAGACGCAGGTGCTGATATCGTTCGTGTATCGTGCCCTGATGAGGAATCAACAGCAGCTTTGAAGCAGATTGTTAAGCAGGTACAAATACCAATTGTAGCAGATATACATTTTCATTATAAGCGTGCCCTAGAGGCTGCGGATGCAGGGGCTGCATGTTTACGGATTAACCCCGGTAATATTGGGTCATCTGATCGCGTTAAAGAAGTGGTGAAAGCAGCTAAAGATCATGGTTGTGCAATTAGAATTGGCGTGAACGCCGGTTCGCTGGAGCGTGATTTGCTTGAAAAATATGGCGAGCCATGCCCAGAAGCTATGGTTGAAAGCGCATTAAACCATTTACGTTTGTTAGAAGATAATGATTTTTTTGAAACAAAGATTAGCTGTAAAGCTTCGGATGTTTTTTTAGCGGTCGCTGCATATCAACAATTGGCCGAAGTATGCGACTATCCACTTCATTTAGGCATTACTGAAGCAGGTGGATTGCGAGCAGGAACTGTAAAATCATCAATTGGTATGGGTAGTTTATTATGGGCTGGTATTGGTGATACTTTGCGTGTTTCGTTGTCAGCTGATCCGGTCGAGGAAGTAAAAGTTGGTTTTGACATGTTAAAAGCCCTTGGGCTGAGAAGACGTGGGGTCACCCTTGTTTCTTGCCCTTCATGTGCACGTCAGCAATTTGAAGTAATTAAAACGGTTGAAAAACTTGAAGAAAAGATAGCACATATTACAACTCCTATGACCGTATCTGTTATTGGTTGCGTTGTAAATGGTCCTGGTGAAGCTCGGGAAACAGATATTGGCTTAACCGGCGGTGGCAATAATACACATCAGGTTTATATTGCGGGTGTACCACATCACCGATTGAAAGATGCGTCAATTGTTGACCATCTTGTTGAACTTATCGAGAAAAAAGCCCAAGAAATTGAGAAAGCCAAGCAACCGGCTGCTTAGATTCCTCATAAATTTCTATCAAACTACTTTACCGAATCGACCAGAGCTTGTGCGCAGGCGGATACTATTGCTTCGTGGTTAATTCCATGAATCCGGTACAAATCGCTTGGAGAAGCGGATTGACCAAAATGACTAACACCAAGTGGGTGGACACGCTGACCACGTACAGCACCCAGCCAAC
>JAEUKQ010000034.1 GCA_016794225.1 Alphaproteobacteria bacterium
TAGGGTGGCTGGGGTAGCAAGATTGGCTAAGAATCAGAGATTCTTATTGGGGATTGAATATGATGAACCATTACCCAAAAATTTTTCACAAGATTCCATGCATTGTTTTTTAAATCATCAATTGGCACCTGGTTATTTGGGATGGGTGGTTGGCGGGGTTAATCGCCTGCAAATTGGGCTGGCTGTTCACCATCCCCTCTATCGCCCAGATGGAACGAAATTTAGGCAATATATCCAACCTTTTTTTCCCGACTTGCCGCATCAATTGACAAAAGCACATGGTGGTCTTATTCCGGTCGGTGGATTGATATTTCCCTTTTATCAGCAACGTATTATGTTGATTGGTGATGCCGCTGGCTGGGTTTCACCATTAACAGCTGGGGGAATTCGTCTTAGCTTCGAGCTGGGGTATAAAAGTGGTGAATTGATTGCCGCTTATCTGCAACAACCGACAGCAACGCACCCCGGCAAAGCCCTTCAGCAATATTACCCTAATTTTGCTGCTAAAAATATTGCACGCCTTATTTGGCAAAAAGGTATTGCCCACCCTTTCCTACCCTTATTACGTTGCTCTTGGGTCCAACATTGGCTTGGACATCATATATTTTTTAACCCAGATAGCCGGGTTGAAATAGACCGTTAATAGGCTGAGGCAACTTAACCCTTTACTTCTTATAAAAGAAGATCATTTTATAGAAAAGGTTTTGTGCCCATATGCGTGGCATTCTTAAAGCAGGTAATCCAATGATTAAAAAGGCCTTCAGCCTAAAAAAACGTTTGTTTCAAATTTTTATTTTGCTTGTCGTTATAGGAACGGGCGCATGGTGGTTATGGAATCAGTACCGCCCTGTTCATGTTCGTATTGTGCAACCAGAACGGGGACTTGCGGTTGAGGCAGTGTATGCAACCGGTCTAGTTGAAGCACAGAAAACCGCCAAAGTTGGTCCTGTTACTGGTGGTCAGATCGTTGAAATTCTTGCCGAAACTGGTGATACTGTACAAAAAGGACAAATTTTGGCTGTCATGAATGATCGGCAAGCGCGGCAACGCTTGCAAGAAGTTGAGGCCGTATATAATTTAGCTCTACAGGAAAATCAGCGGGTTCAATCGTTACTGGCAAAAGGAATAGCAACTCCGCAAATGGCTGATCGCGCCCGGGCCGATTTACAACAAGCGCAAGCTAACCTTCAGCTACAACGCACTATTCTGGCGGATTTAAATATAACAGCCCCCATGAACGGGCTTATTAGTAGCCGCGATATTTTTCTTGGACAAAATGTTACTTCTAATAGTGTTTTATTTACCGTTGTGTCGGGCGATATGAAAAGAATTATTGCCGATATTGACGAGCGCGATGTCAACAAATTGGCTTTAAATTCGCGCTTATTAGCCAAGGCCGAGGGTTTTCCAAAACAGGTTTTTGAAGCTAACATTAGTAAAATATACCAAACAGCAAATACAACCAACAGAACATACAGAATTGAGGCGAATCTGCCAGAAAACACCCCTCTGTTAATTGGAATGACCCTGGACATTAACGTAATTTTGGCCGAACGTTCAAATGCCATTTTGTTACCAAGCCAGGCTATTCACTTTGAACAAACAGCGATTAATCAAGCTCCAAATATTTATGTCTGGCATGTAAGCAATGGCCAAGCTGTGCGGATGCCTATTGAAATTGGGGTACAAGGTTTAGAAAAAACCGAGGTTATAACAGCACTTGATCCTCAAGCACAAATTATTATATCGCCTATTGATGAACTACGCCCCAATCGTTCGGTTTATATTATTCCATGATCCCTCTTAGTCTGTTAATTTCTTGGTCACATCTGATTGTTCGCAAACGCCAGACACTTGCCTCGGTGTTGGGTGTTGCTATGGGTGTTGGATTTTTTATTTCCGTCTCTGGGATGATGAAGGGTTTTCATGACTTTTTTAGGACACAAATTATTGAATCAAATGCCCATATTGTCATTAGTGACGAAGTACGCCATCCACCTAGGCAACCCGCGGAACTTACCTATCAAAACGCAGCGATCCAGGTAAAAAGGGCATTCCCCCAGGAGCCTGTGCGGGGCATATTGGGTGCATCAACTATTATTGACTCCCTACATCAACAAGGCATTGCAGCCGCACCGGTGTTACGTGGTCAGGTATTGCTTAGGCGCAGTGGACGTGATGCGGCTGTATCCATGCTGGGGATTGACCCAGATATCGAGGGAACGGTTACCACCCTGCCCGAAGATTTAATTGCTGGCTCATTAAATGCGCTAAATTCTGTACCAGATGGGATAATTATTGGTAATTTGCTTGCCGAAAAACTAGGTGCAAGCTTAGGTGATAGTTTAATTGCAGCTACACCGGCTGGGATTATCACAAACCTAAAGATTGTTGGTGTTTTTCGTACCGGCCTTAACCAGCTTGATGAAGGACAAACCTATGTGCATTTGGTAAAACAGCAATCATTACAAAATCGGCCACGGGTTATTAATGAAATTCGCATCCGTTTGCCCGATGTTGCTCAATCAATACCGGTTGCATCAAGTCTTGAAACACGTTGGGGGTACAAAGCAGCACCATGGGAAGAAACCAATAGCCGGGTATTGGCAGTGTTTCAAATTCAGAATTTAATTATTTATTCGACCGTAAGTGCCATTTTAATTGTTGCCGGATTTGGGATTTTTAACATTATTTCAACGGTTGTATTGGAAAAATCGCGTGATATTGCCATCTTGCGGTCAATCGGTTTAAACAGTTCAAATATTTCGAATATTTTTGTCATTGAAGGGACGGTTGTTGGTTTTTTGGGTAGTTTAATGGGTTGGATTATTGGTTATGGTTTATCTTGGGGAATTGAACAAATTCCAGCTCCTGGCGCATCAGATCCAACACAAACCCTTATTGTTGATGGCAGTCTTGATCGATATTTATTGGCCGGTGCATTGGCTGTAATTACTTCGATTCTGGCTGGCTGGCTTCCTGCACGCAAGGCTGCTCGTTTAAACCCGTTACTTATTGTGCGGGGGGCGACATGAGCATTGTTCTAGAAACAATTAATCTTAGTCGGATACTACAAGAAGGTGACCTAAAAGTTACCTTGGTTGATAACATTAACCTACAGCTTGCATCAGGTGAGTTTACAGCCATCACCGGGCCATCTGGTTCGGGTAAATCATCGTTGCTTTATTTACTAGGGCTGCTCGATAGCCCAACCCAAGGTGACCTATTAATTAATGGTCAATCAACAACCCAGCTTTCTGAAGAAGAACGCGCCTGGATTCGTTTGAATAGTTTTGGTTTTGTGTTTCAATTTCATTTTTTATTGGCAGAACTTACGGTGCTTGAAAATGTTATGGTACCAATGCGGCAATTGGGCAAGTTAACAAGACAGGTCATGGGTAAACGTGCCCTAGAATTACTTGCAGCGGTTGGTATTGCCGACCAATCTTATAAAAGACCAGCGCAATTATCGGGTGGACAACGCCAACGTGTCGCCATTGCACGCGCACTTGCTAATGACCCACAATTTATTTTTGCCGACGAACCGACCGGGGCACTCGATACCAAAAATGCTAATGCCGTTTTTGATTTGCTTGCAGGATTAGCCCGAGACCAGGGAAAAACAGTGGCTGTTGTCACCCATGACGAAAATCTTGCCAGTAAAACCTGGCGCCGCCTTAGAATGGAAGATGGAAGGTTAATTGATAACAACTTGAACAAGGCCGCCTGAACAAAATGCCACCACCCTTAATCTGGTGGTTACTTGCAATCTTATTTAAAGCCATAAAATTAACCTAAGATTTGCTGTATTATAAAATAGGCCTAAAGTTGTAAGAAGCAGCAGCCAAAGGACAGACTTTATTTTTTATAGTATTAAAAAATAATCTGTACCTAAAATTTTATTTGGCAGGATATACCCATCGCCGAATTTGCCAGGCTTTTACCTTTGCTTCTGCTGAGCGGATCTGCTCGGTATTTAGTTGCGGTTTAACTTTGGCAATGATTTCCTCAACCTGCAGCATACGGCTAGGCAAAGGAAAGGGATAAGTTTTTGACAATAAGCACAAATGGTAAGCCCCTTCGCCAGGCTCGGTCATTTGAGAGAAAAGAATACACGCCAATGACGTGGCATCACTGTCCCCGGCGTCGCTGGCCTTTAGCAAAGTTCTGAAGGCTTCAGGTAAATCTTTTTTAACACCTTGCCCAACAATCAACATATTAGCTTTTTGGGTTAACGCCGGCGGATACCCAACTTCAGCTGAGCGATTGACCCAGTTAAAAGCTTGATTCAAATCCTTCTCCACATAAAATCCGTTCAGGTAATGCAGGCTAATCAAATATTGGGCAATAGGTTCACCCTGACTAGCCAATGGTTCAACCAACTTGAACGAGGTTTCATAATTTTTGGCAAGAAATGCCCTACTCGCTTCATCGAGTTGTTTGTTCAGCTGAGGATTAGGTGTTTGAGTGTAAGAAATGGAAGAAAAGAATAAATTTATGAATAAGACAATAATGACTTTTTTCATTCTAAATCCCCTCAACCTTACTAAGGTCAGCTACTTTGGTCACCAGGTCGCGCACGCCGGCCAGTAGCTGTAACCGCTGCAAGCGTTCTTCAGCCACTTGGCTATTCACCACCACATCATCAAAAAATTGATCAAGGGGTTTCCGCAACTGAATCAGCAAGCTTAAAGAATCACCGAATTTTTCCGCTTGCAAATGCTGCTGGAAAGACGGTTTTATTTTGGTCAGTTGATCCAGCAATTGCTGTTCGGCCGGCATGGCCTTGCCCAACTTTGACAGCGGTTGATAGGTTTTATTATCTTTCTTTTCCTCAATTGCCAAAATATTACCCGCGCGCTTAGCAGTAACCAACAAACTGCTACCATCGGCCTTGGTTATAAATTCCTGCAGCGCTTTAATTTTGCGCACCAAGAGCAGCAAATCATCATCTTGCTGGTTGGCAAACACGGCGGTAATCAAATCATGGCGAACACCCTGTTCTTTTAAGCTTACTTTCAACCGGTCAACTAAAAACTCCAGCAATTGATTGGCCAATAATTTTGGCTGATGCGCTTTATCGGTAACTGAGGATTTTTCGCTCCACACTCCAACTTCACCATAACCCCAATAGGCAAAATGCATAATATCACGCAGCGGCAACCGCAAATTATTTTCCAAAATTAAGCGAATAACCCCCAATGCCTGGCGCCGCAGGGCAAATGGGTCTTTAGAACCAGTCGGCTTTTGGTTGATACCCCAAAACCCAACCAACGTGTCAATTTTGTCGGCTAAAGCCAGCAACAGGCTAATTGGCTGTCGTGGGCATTGGTCATTCGGACCTAAAGGGGCGTAATGCTCACGGATGGCTTGACCTATTTCGACCTTTTCACCGTGAACACGGGCGTAATAGTCACCCATGATGCCTTGCAATTCTGGAAATTCGCGAACCATTTTGCTGACCAAATCGGCCTTGCATAACTGGGCTGCCCGCACGGCATCGGCTGCATTTAAACCAGGAATATGCTGGCTGATTTTTTGAACTAAAGATTGCAACCGTTCGGTTTTTTGGTAAACCGTTCCAAGTCCTTGATAAAAAAGAATGTTTTTTGTTTGGGCTATGTTGTCAGCAAAAGGAATTTTACAGTCCTGCTGGTAAAAGAATCGGGCATCCGATAGGCGCGCGCGCAACACCCGTTGATTCCCTTTAATAATTGCTTCCCCACTGTCACTCGCCTGAATATTAGCAACCGTTAAGAAATGGGGTGCTGTCTTGCCATTTTTATCCAGCAACGAAAAGAATTTTTGATGCACCCGCATGCTGGTTGCCAATACCTCGGGCGGTAATTCCATAAAATCCTTGTCAATATCGCCCACGAGCACCACCGGCCACTCTACAAGACCCACGACTTCATTCAACAAGCCAATATCTTGCTTTAGGTGATGGCCTGTTTTTCTCTCAAGCGCTGCAATTTGATTTTCAATTTTTTGACGTCTTTCAGCTGTATCCACCACCACATAGGCATTCCGCAATTTTTCCTGACACTCTTTCCAAGATTGCACCGTCATCTCGGCCGGTGCCATAAAGCGATGGCCAACCGTTTTATTGGTAAAAGTAATTTGGCGGGCACTGAGGGTGATGAAGCCGGGTAATGCCTTGCCATCAAAAACCGCCAATATATGGCGCAACGGGCGAATCCAACGAAATTGCTGATCGCCAAAGCGCATGGATTTCGGCCAATTTACCTGCTGAACGGCCTGGGCAATAATTATTGGCAGTAAATCGGCAATTTTGCCGCCTTCTTTGCGGATTTGTGCAATCCAAAAAATGCCTTTTGGGGTTTCTTGTTGTTGGCACTGATCAAGGCTGGTCAGCCCCGCCCCTTTTAAAAAGCCCTGAATAGCTTTGTCATCGGCGCCTACCCGCGGGCCTTTTTTTTCTTCGATCTGAGCGGCAATTTCCGTTGGTATCTGTTCAAACACAGCAACCAAGCGGCGGGGTGTGCTATATGCTTTTGGATGTTGATAGGCAATTTTCCGCTCATCTAATTGCTTGATAATCAACTGCAACAATTCTTCAGCCATAGGCTGTTGTAAGCTCGCGGGAATTTCCTCGCAAAGAATTTCTAGTAAGAATTCAGACATTTTACTTGCCCCCCTGACTATTCAACCACGCCTCGCAGCAGGCCTTGGCCAGGCTGCGTACCCGGCCGATATAGGCTTGCCGCTCGGCCACCGATATCACACCGCGTGCATCCATCAAATTAAACAAGTGGCTGGCTTTCAGGCAATGATCATATGCTGGCAGCGGCAGCGGTTTTTTTAGGCTTAATAAATGCTGGCAACTGGCTTCGGCATCCTGAAAATGCTGAAATAACCGTTTGGTATCAGCCTGTTCGAAATTAAAGGCAGAAAATTCACGTTCATTCTGTAAATAGACATCACCGTAGGTAATGTTACCTGCTCCCTGCACCCCATTCCAATCCAGCTGGTACACGTTTTCAATGCCCTGCACATACATGGCTAACCGCTCAAGGCCATAGGTCAATTCGGTTGATGACGGATCGCAATCAATACCCCCAACTTGCTGAAAATAGGTGTATTGCGAAACCTCCATCCCATCCAACCACACTTCCCAACCCAGCCCCCATGCCCCTAAAGTTGGGCTTTCCCAATCATCTTCAACAAAGCGTATATCGTGTTTCTTTAAATCGATACCAAGAGCCTCTAGGCTTTTTAGATACAGCTCCTGGCTATCGACCGGCGATGGTTTTAAAATAACCTGAAATTGATAATAATGCTGTAAACGGTTAGGGTTTTCTCCATAACGGCCATCGGTTGGGCGACGGGATGGCTGAACATAAGCAGCCCGCCATGGTTTTTTGCCAAGGGCACGCAAGGTGGTGGCGGGATGGAACGTGCCCGCCCCCATTTCAACATCATATGGTTGCAAAATCACACAACCCTGATTGGCCCAGAATTGTTGCAATTTAAAAATCAGTGCTTGAAAACAGTTTTCTTTATTTGCCATCATAGACTTTTCGTCCTTTTCTTGTCATAATTGCCAGATTAACCGGGGAGTTGCCGATAATCAAGCACCAGGTGCAAAATTGCCATCCGCTGAATACAGAAAAACCTTTCATGATTGATGTTTTTGATCAAAATCTTGTTTACCATCACCGTTGGCGTGCCGCGCGACAGCACTTTCAGCACGATTTTTTGTTCCATCACAATGCCGCCCTGTTACAGGAGCGTTTAGGTGATTTCACCCGCCCCTTTCAGAAAATTTTGGAAATTGGCTGCCGTGACGGTCATTTTACGCAGCTGTTGCGGCAGCAATATCCAAATGCCAATATTGCGGTTATGGATTGGGCCAATTGGCTGTCCCAAGATCAGGCAAAACGATCGTTTTCATTCCAAATCATGGACACTGAGGTGTTGTCCTTCCCTGCTAACACATTTGACCTGATTGTTAGCAACCTTTATTTGCATTGGGTCAATGATTTACCCGGTTATTTGGCGCAAATTTATCGCTGCTTAAAACCAGACGGGCTATTTTTAGGCAGCTTGCTGGGGCAAGATACCTTAAGTGAATTGCGCCAAAGCCTAATGCAAGCAGAACTGGAATTATGCAACGGGGCCAGCCCGCGGGTTTCCCCCTTTGCTGGGTTGCAGGATATGGCCGAACTGATGCAACGGGCGGGTTTTACCCTACCCGTAATTGATATGGAGACCGTGCGGGTAACTTATCGTCATTTAGTAGAATTTTTACGGGATTTACAAAATATGGGCGAAGCCAACGCGTTAATCGCGCGACGCAAGCACATTCCGCCCCGCTTGCTTTTTCCAAAAGCAGCCAAGATATACCCTCAACAACCAGATGGTCAAATAACAGCCCGATTCGACATTATCCATCTATGTGGGTGGTCACCCCACGAATCGCAGCAAAAACCCCTGAAACGTGGAAGCGGCAAAAACCGGCTGGCCGACGTCCTTAAATAAAAAGGCAAGTTCGACTCACCTTAAGTGAATTGGCTTCAAGCAGAAAAATTCCCAACTATCGCCGGCATAATTATACGCCGGCGCTTTATTAATACCGATCATCAATTCTTGACTAGCCGTTACGGCCAACAACCCTGCGGCCCAATGGGGTAGATCGTAATGGGCAGATTGGATTTAAGTACAAAACCTTGGTTGGATATTAGCTGGCCGGTATAATCTAAGTGTATAAACCTGATGACATAATCCATAAAATACACAGATTTATTCATCAATTCCAGCTTCAGATAAAATTTCATCTTTTGTTGGGATATACCAATTTTCATTGTCTAGATTCTGTAGTAGTCTAAGAATATATAATGATATGCTTGTATATTGATGATTTAATGGCCAGTTTATCGATACTTCCTTATTAACGAAGCCAAATAGGGCAAATTTTCCTGACGAGCTATTATCAGAAATATCAGGAGATAAAAGTTCAAGCGACAGGCCAAGGCAATTCGATAAATAGGCAGAATCACTATCAAAACGTTCACTGTATCCTGGCGTAAAAATACATCCAAGTATCTTCCCGATGCGATTTGCTAACTCTTCTATATTGATTTGTTGTTGAATCCTGACTTGAAATCCGATGCTTTGATAGTCTTCACTCATGATTCTTGTCTTCTTGATTGCAATCCACTGACAGATGTTGGTCACTATTCTATAGGAAGACCAATCTGCGAAACAGGCTTATAAAAATACATAAAAATTGTAAAAAATTTATTGTGTCAACAACCTTATGGTTTTTAAAGAAAATTCTTTCCTCCTAAGCCTACTCTTTTATCATTAAGTTAAATTTCTGCCAATCCCGCGCCCACGGGTAGTGTGGTGTTACATGCAGCATGATTTGAACTTGCCCAGTTGGTAAATAGGTTAAATAACCAATTGGCCAGATAGTTGATTCTGTCGTAATAAACCCTTCTTCTAAAATAAAATTTTTGTTGTCTGTAATATACCCTTTCTCATCTAATTTCAGGATGCGGATAGCACAATCCATCTCGGGAATAATTGTTGAATAAGGTTCTTCGCTATTACCACCCTCATAATCATAGGTGATATTTGTTGTGCGAATTGAATCATCCAATAAAATAAAATGGCCAGCAGGGCTGTTTAACGAAGAAAAAATTTCCTGGTAACTAGGTCCTATACTTTCCCATAGTTTATTCCATTGGTTGGTTAAGGCGTCGTATTTTAGCAAAATCAGTGCGTTATCGCTGTTTAACTCTAGTACTGCTAATTCGCCATTCCCAAGAATAACTGGTTCGTAGCTTATAGAATTTTTGTGTTGAAAAACACGCTCAAATTCTCTTTTTTCTGGATTTATTTCTACAATAACAAATTGAATTTCGTCATCTGTGTTCTGATCCTGATCGGTAAATCGAACAAAAAAGCTAAGATAAACTTTACCACTACCGCTCGTAAATATTCTTGGCTGAAGGCGCTCTCGGTCAACTAGAACCTCGGCATTGCGTTCTTCTTTTAATACTAGATCCGCTTTCTCAACCTGCCAAATTAACTTACCATTCCGCGTTACGTGTTTTATGCCCTGTCCATCCCAGAGAATATATCCCCCGTCATAATTAACGATCAAATCCCTGTGGAACGAAGTCATATCATGGAAAACTGATATTGCGCCACCATCTGGAATTAACCCTTGAAGTTCGATCTGTTCTTCATAGCGCCAAATTTCAGCCCCTTCTTTGTCAAGAACACGCAAAGTGGTCGCTGTTTTTTGATCTGCAGAAATATTTTTTGCTGTTAGCAATTGACAATTTTTTAATCCGGCAAGGGGAATTTCATTATTTAATTTGATGTAATAAATTTTTTTCTTCTCGTCACACCCCTCTAGTGCAACCCAGTCATAGGCGGCTTGTACCAAGCTCGAGGAATAATATGGTCTTACAAGAACCCAGGAGGGTAAATCGACCCGCCGTTCTTCTTCCTCTACGTACATTACGCAAAAAAACCAACTTCCTTGATCTTGAAAGGCACCGCCAATACACGCATTAGAAGAATTTGATGAAGCTTGATAAGCTTTTACCAATTCATCAGGGCCTGGTAAAAGCGCTATTTCTTTTAGTTGTTTTGAATCATAAGGCAATTCTGGTTCGTCAGCAACAGCCGGATCATTCATTAAGATACAAAAAACCAACCAAAGCATTTTCCGCATGATGAAAATTTCCACGCCCAAAAATTTTTTTTTAATCTGTCGGTGATTCCAACCGTCTTGCAACTTAAAAAATTGTAGAGCCTATAAAAAGTCCCTAATCTGAGCTATAAGTGGGATGTCAGCAGGTGGCATAGGATATTTGTTTAATTCTTTAAGCGGAACCCATTTCAGCTGTTGCCCTTCTTTTCCCGTTAGATTGCCTTGCCAGCGTCGGCAAACATATACCGGCATTAATAGGTGAAAATTACGGTGACGATGGGAAGCAAAAGTAAAAGGTGCTAAACAGGCTTCTTTTACCTCGATATCCAGTTCTTCTTTCAATTCCCGTACCAAGGCTGCTTCTGGGGTTTCAGTGTGCTGGATTTTGCCGCCCGGAAACTCCCATAAACCGGCCATTGCCTTACCTTCTGGTCTTTGAGCAAGTAATACCTCGTGCTCTTCATTCAATAAAATAGCTGCAACAACCAAAATTATAGGCGCATTTTCACCCTGTGCCTTTAACCAATTGCTTCGACTAAGGCTATAGACATCAAGCACAACATTTTCCTGCCGCACAGGAAAATATTCGCTTCGCGATCCAATTGGCTGAAAACCAGCCTTTCGCAAAACACGTTGCGATGCTAAATTATCTTGACGTACTTCGCCTTTAAGCTGGTGTATTGGTAAAAAGATAAATGCATGTTCGATAATGGCTCCTAACGCTTCGGTCATATAGCCACGCCGCCAATAAGGTTCACCTAACCAATAACCAACCACTGCTTCCCTTGCCATAAACTCCCAAATAAAGCTTATACAACCAACCAATTCCTGATCTTTTTTATCAACAATTGCCCAAACATATTCCCCATTCGAAGCACGTTGTGAAATTCCGGCAATCCAATCAGCAGCCATTGTCTGGGTATATGGGTAAGGTATGCGCGCGGTGTGACGCGCAACATTTATATTATTAACCAATTGATAAACAGATTGCTGGTCAGTTATATGCAATTGGCGCAACTCAAGCCGTTGCGTGGATATAGGTGAAGCTAATAAACTAGCTACGATAGGAGCCGTTGACATCAATATACCCATGTGTCAAATCACAGGTCCAAACGGTAGCTATTCCGTTTCCCACCCCAACATCAACTTCAATATTAATTTCGCGTCCTTTCATATGTTTGTTGACAGGATGTTCATTATAATCGGCAACACGCAAGCCATTTTCAGCTATCCGAACCCCCCCAATAGTAATACTTAATTTGTCACGATCAGCTTTTTGACCAGAACGCCCCACAGCAGCCACAATACGTCCCCAATTGGCATCTTCACCGGCAATGGCCGTTTTAACTAGGGGGGAATTGGCTATTGTCATCCCAATACAACGAGCAGCCGCTTTTGATGCCGCACCTGTTACGGTTATGGTCACAAATTTGCTAATCCCTTCACCATCTTTAACAACCAACCACGCTAACTCTTTCATGACATCTAAAAATTGTATTCGAAAATTGTTAAACAATTGGGGGCTTTTTGTGATATCAGCATGCACAACCGAACCAGTTGCACAGGCAATTAGTGTATCACTGGTTGATGTATCGCCATCAACCGTAATGCAGTTAAATGTTTGGCTGGTGGCTTGAGTTAAGATTTTTTGCAAAATAGGTGACGGGATCTTAGCGTCAGTTACAATAAAAGCCAGCATTGTAGCCATATCAGGCGCAATCATACCAGAACCCTTTGCAATCGCGTTGATCGTCACTGTAGCCGCACCAATTTTTGCCTGCCTGGTAACCATTTTAGGATAAGTATCTGTTGTCATGATTGATCGCGCAGCCGCTAGCCAATTTTTTTCCTGCAACCGCTGAATCATGGATGGTATCTTATGCCTAATTAAATGATCGGGTAATGGCTCGCCAATAACACCGGTTGAGGCCATAAAAACCTGATCAGCAGAACAACCTACATTTTTAGCAACTTCATTCAAACAACGTGTTACAGCCTCATCACCCAATTTACCGGTAAAAGCATTCGAATTTCCAGCGTTTATAATAATTGCGCGAACCTCGCCGTGTCGTAAATTTTGGCGACACCTTAAAACTGGCGCAGAAGCAGTTAATGAATTGGTAAAAACACCAGCAACCGATGTCTTGGGTGGAAACACCATTAAACATACATCATCCCTATTTTTATACTTAATTCCACAATGATCTGTTGCAATAAGCACCTGCTGTAATCCAGGTAATAACGGTAATGTTGCCGGGGCGAAAGGAGATACTTTGGACATAATAAATATTCTTCTTTAAAAAAAACTGTCATTTGAAAGAAATATTAACTAGCTTTTCTGCATAAGTCACAAAAAAAATGTTGGTAATGGTTCATGATGATCTTGGGTTTTTTTAAATTTTATCTGGTTTACAAAAAAATTATTTCCATAGCCACGTATACAATGTTATGGTGCGTATCGATATGAAGCTTTTTCCCAATATTTACTGCCTGGGATATTTTAAAAACCTAGGAATGTCTTAAAAATTGAAATAATACCAAACAAGTATTATATCTTAGCGACGCAATAGGCGAATATATAAGTTTTGGATTAATTGAGGATAGAATGCCGCTAGCTTTTTTGAAAAAAATTTTTGGTTCAGCAAACGACCGTTTCTTAAAATCATTACGCAAGATTATTCAACAAATCAACCAATTAGAACCTTCCTTGCAAAAACTGTCTGACCAAGAATTGGTTGGAAGGACGCAATGGTTGAAAGACCGTTTGTCACAAGGCGAAACGCTTGAGCAAATTTTGCCGGACGCTTTTGCTACAGTACGTGAAGCCGCAGTGCGGGTTTTGGGACAACGGCATTATGATGTGCAATTAATTGGTGGTATGGTCTTGCACCGTGGTATGATTGCCGAAATGAAAACTGGCGAAGGTAAAACCCTGGTTTCAACCTTGGCTGCTTATCTTAATGCCTTATCCGGCAAGGGTGTTCACATAGTTACAGTTAATGACTATCTGGCTAAACGTGATGCCGAATGGATGGGGCAAATATATCGTTTCTTGGGACTTAGCGTTGGGGTTATTGTGCACGGTCTAAACGACGATCAGCGCCGCGCGGCTTATCAATGTGATATAACATATGGCACAAATAACGAACTTGGTTTCGACTATCTACGTGATAATATGAAATATCGCCTTGAAGATATGGTTCAGCGTAATTTTAATTATGCAATTATTGACGAAGTTGACAGTATCTTAATTGACGAAGCGCGAACACCCTTAATTATTTCTGGCCCAACCGAAGATAATTCTGATCTATATAAAAAAATAAATGAACTAATCCCTGCCCTGGGTGAAAGCGATTATGAGAAAGACGAAAAATCGCGCCAGGTAACCCTTACCGACCCAGGTATTGAGAAGATTGAAGGCTTGCTTAGGGAAAAAGGCCTAATGAGTGAAGGATCACTTTACGATCTTAACAATATCAGCTTTCTACACCATATCCAAGCCGCTCTACGCGCGCATAAATTGTTTGAACGTGATGTTGCTTATATTGTTAAAGATAACAAGGTTGTTATTATTGACGAATTTACTGGCCGCATGATGGAAGGGCGTCGCTATTCGGAAGGGTTGCATCAAGCATTAGAAGCAAAAGAAAATGTTGCAATCCAAAATGAAAATCAAACTCTTGCCTCTATTACCTTCCAAAATTACTTCCGTTTGTATCCTAAATTGGCTGGTATGACGGGTACAGCTATGACCGAGGCCCCTGAATTTTCAGAAATTTACAATCTAGAGGTGATTGCAATACCAACTAATCGCCCCATGCAACGTAAAGATGAACAGGATGAAGTATACCGAACTGCTCAAGAGAAATATCAGTCGATTATTAATCTAATTCTAGAATGCCGCAAAAAACAGCAGCCCGTCCTTGTTGGCACGGTCAGCATTGAAAAATCTGAAATTATATCAAACCTGCTGAAGCAACGACATATTGACCATCAAGTACTTAATGCTCGCTACCACGAGAAAGAAGCTGCAATTATTGCCCAAGCCGGCATACCAGGTGCCGTTACAATTGCCACCAACATGGCAGGCCGTGGAACGGATATTCAGTTGGGCGGTAATGTTGATATGCGGATTAAGCAAGAAGTTTTACCCACGGATAGTGATGATATTAAGAAGCGTAAAATTGATAAAATTAAGGCCGAGGTTGAAGTAGCCAAACAAAAGGTCTTGGCTGTTGGTGGACTTTTTATTATCGGTACCGAGCGCCATGAAAGTCGTCGTATTGATAACCAGCTACGCGGACGCGCCGGACGCCAAGGAGACCCTGGTATTTCAAGATTTTTCTTATCACTTGAAGATGATTTGATGCGTATTTTTGGTTCGGAACGGTTAGATGCTTTATTAGTTCGCTTTGGCTTAAAGGAAGGTGAAGCGATTACCCATCCATGGGTTACGAAAGCACTTGAGAAAGCACAACAAAAGGTTGAGGCAAGAAACTTTGAGATTCGTAAGAATTTGCTGCGTTATGATAATGTTATGAATGATCAGCGCCGCGTTATTTATGAACAACGGCGTGATTTAATGAAAAATGACAGCGTACGCGAAATGGTTTATGACATGCGTCATCAGGTTATTAACGATATTGTATCAACACACCTGCCTGCCAAGGCTTATGCTGAAGAATGGAACATCAAAGGCCTGCATGAGGAGTGTTTGCGTCTTTTAGCGTTGGATTTACCGCTACAGCAATGGGCTAAGGAAGATGTCACCGCTGAAGAGATTGGCGAACGTATTCTGGCTGCATCAAATGAGAAGATGGATGGAAAAATTGCCAAACACGGCACAGAAATGATGCAGTTTGCTGAAAAAAGTATTTTGTTACAGCTGTTAGACCAAAGTTGGAAAGAGCATTTGCTAACCCTTGATCATTTACGCCAAGGAATTGGGCTTAGGGCTTATGGGCAACGCGACCCCCTGAACGAGTATAAGCGAGAAGCTTTTGATATGTTTTCTTCGTTTCTTGCCCGGTTGCGTGAACAAACTACAGCTGTTCTATCCCATTTGGAGATTCGCAGTGAGCAGCCAGCAGATAGTCAGGCGAAAACGCGTGGCAATCAGGGACAGCAATCTATTGGACCATCTGCACAAAAACCAACCACAACAAATACGAAACCAAACACTACATCCGCCCCTGATTTGCCGCCAGGCTGGCAGTCAACACCACGTAACGCACCTTGCCCGTGTGGTTCAGGTAAAAAATTTAAACAATGTCATGGTAAAATTTAAATTAGATTGGCTAAGAGTCAATTTAACTGGGAATGGGTTTAATTAGGATTCGGCAGGCATGGTTTTGCAAGGAAACCCAAACTTGTTTTAATAAATATATCTTGCTTGTAGGTTATTTTACAGTTTTTATTTTTGGTACTTAGGATAAAAAATAACAGCAGTCACTTTAGGACTGCTGTTATTACTTGGTTTATCTATAATGTGATTTATTCGGTTACCAGAAATGCTGTTTCTGTTTCTTTAAAACAGCTTTGTTCAACACTAACCAGAACCCTGAAACAAGAATCCATCATCACCAAGCCCTGATACCCCATTCTAATGTCAAAAGGCGTGCTCGAGCTACCTGGAACACCACGACCACCGGCATTTTCGCCTGGATTATAGCGATCGAACTTATCTGGATCAGATGATGGTATTTTTATATCAGCCCGAGGAGCCGGAGAAGGTTCGGGCGAAGGTGTTGGCTCTGGATCAGTTGGTTCAGTCGGATCATTAGGATCAACTGGATCATTTGGGTCTACCGGATCATTTGGAT
>JAEUKQ010000035.1 GCA_016794225.1 Alphaproteobacteria bacterium
GGGCATGGTTCTTTGTAGCCCCAATTATCGAAGAAGTATTAACGGGCATTCGGCATCGCCAGAATCGTTTAATATATGCGGGGCGTTCCGCTGCGGCCTCGCCAGCTACGGGCTTAGCAAAACGGCACGAGGCAGAGCAAACGCAATTGCTTAACCTAGCCCTGACAGGCAAGGAGTAAAGATCAGTGTTGAAAGTAAAGTTGATTAAAGAAAGGAATCCATAATGCCAACAGCAATTAAAGTACCGGCTATGGGAGAATCGGTTACCGAGGCGACCATTGCCAAATGGTTAAAGAAAGCTGGTGATTTTGTTGCAGCTGATGAGCCAATAGCTGAATTGGAAACCGATAAGGTTACAATTGAAGTGTTAGCCCCAATTGCTGGTGCATTGCAGGATATTCAGGCCAAAACAGGCCAGACGGTTAAAGTTGGAACAATTTTGGGTTACGTGGATGAGCGACAACAGCGCCCTGCCCCTTCAGGGGTATCCCCTAAAGCACCGGTGGGTGTGGCGGAAGCAGTTAAGCTTAATGGTTCATCTCAGTCCAAAGTAGAAGAATTACAATCGCCAGCAGTTCGTAAACTGCTGCAAGAAAACAATCTGAATCCTGAACAAATACAAGGAACAGGTAAAGATCACCGCTTAACCAAAGGCGATGTCCTTGAAGCAGTCAAAAGTCAGCCCACACAAACCAACAAGATGTTTTCCAATCCCGTGTCCGAGGGAAAAACAAATAACCTAGGGCGTGTAGAAGAGAAAATACCCATGAGCAGGCTGCGTCGGCGCATTGCTGAACGCCTGAAGATAGCACAGAATACAGCGGCGATGCTGACAACCTTTAACGAGGTTGATCTTTTGGAAGTTAATAATTTTCGCAATAAATATAAGGAAATCTTTGAAAAAAAGCATGGTGTTAAGCTAGGCTATATGTCGTTTTTTGTTAAGGCGTGTACGCAAGCTCTACAGGAAATGCCTATGATTAACGCGGAAATTCGCGATGATGATATTGTATATAAGAAATATTATGACATTGGCGTTGCTGTTGGGACCGAACAGGGTTTGGTGGTTCCGGTCGTTCGTGATGCAGATCAATTAAGTTTTTCTGAGATTGAAAAACGCATTGCTGAACTTGGCAAGAAAGCACGTGATGGTAAGTTGTCTTTGGATGAGTTGACAGGGGGTACTTTCACTATTACCAATGGCGGGGTTTATGGTTCTTTATTGTCAACACCAATCTTAAATCCACCACAATCAGCTATTTTAGGGATGCATAAAATTCAAATGCGTCCAGTTGTTGTTCAGGACAAAATAGAAATTCGTCCCATGATGTATCTGGCTCTTTCCTACGATCACCGTTTAATTGACGGCAAGGAAGCGGTTAGTTTTTTAGTACGGGTTAAGGAATTTCTAGAAGAACCGCAACGATTGTTGTTTAATATATAGGAAGGCGATGATATGCACGACCAAGCTTTAGAAAAAAGCTATGATGTAGCTATTATTGGGGGTGGGCCTGGGGGCTATGTGGCAGCTATTCGGGCAGCGCAGCTGGGCAAAAAAGTTGTTTGTATTGATAAACGTGGTAAATTGGGTGGTACATGCTTAAATGTTGGATGTATACCTTCTAAGGCCATGCTCCACATCTCGTCTCAGTATGAGGGACTACGTCATCATCTGCCTGTTTTTGGTATTGAAGCCCAGGGTGCAACAATTAATCTTTCAACGATGATGGAATATAAAACCAAGATGGTTGATGACTTAACCAAAGGTATTGAGGGGTTGTTTCGTAAACATAAAATAGCTTTTGTTGTAGGTGAGGCACAATTTCAGGCTACCAACGAGCTTGCTGTTAAAACATCGAATGGGGTCGAGGTTATTAAAGCCAAGCATATTATTATTGCAACCGGCTCTGAAAGCGCCATGGTTCCGGGAATTGAAATCGATGAACGCGATGTCGTTTCATCAACAGGTGCTTTAGCGTTCGAGCGTTTACCAAGGCATCTTGTTGTTATTGGGGGTGGTTATATTGGATTGGAACTGGGATCTGTTTGGCATCGCTTGGGCAGCCAGGTTACGGTTGTTGAATATGCCGATTGTATTTTGCCCAGTATGGACCAAGAAATTGCCAAAAATTTTCAACGATTAGCTGCAAAGCAAGGGATAAATTTTATTGTTAGTAGCAAGGTTTTAGGCGTTACTAAAGCAGTTAACGGCTTACACGTTAAATATCAATCCGTTCAAGGTGGCGATACCCAGTTGCTTGAAGCCGATAAGGTTCTTGTTGCTGTTGGGCGTACCCCTAATACCAAGAATTTGGGACTTGAAAAACTGGGTGTCGCCATTGATGCGCGTGGTCGCATCATTACTGATGCCAAATTTCAGACATCTGTCCTTGGAATTTATGCAATCGGCGATGTAATTGCTGGACCAATGCTGGCGCATAAAGCAGAAGAGGAGGGGGTTGCCTTAGCCGAAATTCTTTGCGGTCAAGCTGGCCATGTGCATTATGGTACAGTTCCTGGGGTTGTTTATACACACCCTGAAATAGCATCTGTTGGAAAGACTGAAGAAGAGCTTAAAAAAGCTAATATTGCTTATAAGGTTGGAAAATTTCCGATGCAGGCTAACAGCAGGGCTCGTGCTGTTAATCAAACTCAAGGAATGGTCAAGATTCTGGCCGACGCATCAACCGATAAAATTTTAGGTGTCCATATTATTGCAGCCGAGGCAGGTACAATGATTCATGAAGCTGTTGTGGCAATGGAATTTTCTGGATCAGCCGAGGATTTAGCCCGCAGTTTCCATGCCCACCCAACCTTAAACGAAGCAGTTAAAGAAGCTGCTTGGTCTGCATTTAGTGGCCAGGCAATACACATTTGATCTATGGAAGGTTGATAGTCATAAAAACAAGCCTTTTAAAGCGCAATTTAAAAATTGACAGGTCAAAGCGTTTATGCTTGAAAGAAGAACGTTAATTGCCGGCGGATCGTTATTAAGAAATATATGGGTGTAAGGGTTACAAAAAGCCTTTGGATATCTGATTGAAGCGAAAGTGAAGTGATGGTAGATAATGTTGCAAAAATAGTTGAGGGAGTGGCCTACCGGTACGCGACAGCTTTGTTTGAATTAGCAGAAGATTCGCGTAATACGACAGAGGTTATTCACCAACTTGACGGTTTTGTAAGCTGGCTTCGCCAACAGGCGGATTTAGCGCGATTTCTTACTGACCCAAGGGTTGCCCCAGCCCAACAGCAGCTTGTTCTTGGATCAATTTTTAAAACCATTAAAATAGAACGGTTATTGGAAAAGTTTTTATTATTATTAGCTAAGCAGCGGCGTTTTGCCTTATTAGAACAGGTTGTGTTTAACGTACGCTACTTACAAATGCGCCAAAATGGTGGTGTGCAGGTTTATGTTACAAGTGCACGGTCTTTAACGCCCGCGCAGCAGCAAAAAATGTCTGCGATGCTGACAAATAAACTAAATAAAAAAGTTGCCGTCAGCTTCAAAAATGATCCAGCCTTGCTGGCCGGTTTTAGTATCCAAATTGGCAGTAAAGTTGTTGATTCTTCAATTAAGTCCAAGTTAATGCGTTTACAACAAATGATGAGAGGAGTCGGATAAAATGGATATCCGCGCTGCAGAAGTTTCTGCTATTATTAAGCAGCAGATTAAAAATTTTGATACGAGCGCCGACGTTTCAGAAGTTGGGCAAGTATTGTCAGTTGGTGACGGTGTAGCCAGGGTTTATGGGCTTGATAATGTTCAGGCCGGGGAAATGGTTGAATTCGCCAATGGCCTTAGGGGAATGGCATTAAATCTTGAGGCTGATAATGTCGGTGTCGTTCTTTTTGGTGACGACCGCGGTATTAAAGAAGGCGATTTGGTTAAACGTACGCGCCACATTGTTGATGTCCCTGTCGGGCGCGGACTTCTGGGGCGTGTTGTTGATGGTCTTGGTAATCCAATTGATGGTAAGGGGCCGTTGCAAAATGTTGAACGTCGTCGGGTCGAGGTGAAAGCCCCTGGAATTATTGCCCGTCGCTCTGTTCATGAACCTATGCAAACCGGGCTTAAGGCAATTGACAGCTTGGTACCGATTGGCCGTGGCCAGCGCGAATTGATTATTGGTGATCGTCAGACAGGTAAAACAGCGGTTGCGATTGATACGATTATCAATCAGAAATCCGGTCATGAAGGTAATGATGAAAAGAAGAAATTGTATTGCATTTATGTAGCAATCGGACAAAAAAGATCGACCATTGCGCAAATTGTCAAACAATTACAAGATGCCGGTGCTTTAGAATATTCAATTATTGTAGCTGCCACAGCTTCAGAGCCAGCGCCGTTGCAATTTTTGGCACCTTATACAGGCTGTGCAATGGGTGAATATTTCCGCGATAATGGCATGCATGCCCTAATTATTTATGATGATCTTTCTAAACAGGCGGTAGCTTACCGGCAAATGTCGCTTCTGCTACGTCGCCCACCTGGACGCGAAGCTTATCCTGGGGACGTCTTTTATCTTCATTCACGCTTGCTTGAACGTGCGGCGAAGCTGAATGATGAAAATAAAGGAGGGTCTTTAACAGCTCTGCCGATTATTGAGACACAAGCTGGTGACGTCTCGGCTTATATTCCAACAAACGTTATTTCTATTACAGATGGCCAAATATTTTTGGAAACTGGTTTATTCTATAAGGGTATAAGACCAGCCATTAACGTTGGTATTTCTGTTAGTCGTGTTGGTTCTGCGGCCCAGATTAAGGCAATGAAGCAAGTTGCTGGTCGTATTAAACTCGAGCTGGCGCAATATCGTGAAATGGCTGCTTTTGCTCAGTTTGCCTCTGATTTAGATGCTGCGACACAACGGCTGCTTGCGCGCGGTGCACGGTTGACTGAATTGCTCAAGCAAGATCAGTTCAAACCGCTACCAGTTGAAGAGCAAGTTGTTTCAATATTTTGTGGTGTTCGTGGTTATTTGGATAATATTCGCACCGATCAAGTGGTACGTTTTGAAAGTGCCTTCCTACAGGAAGTTCGGGCAAAACACCCTGGTATTTTAGAAGCTATTCGCCAGCAAAAAGAAATCTCTTCTAAAACAGAAGAAATGCTAAAAGCCGTGCTAGATAAATTTGTTAAAGCTTTTGCATAGGGTAGTTGGGAACTTACAATGCCTAGTTTAAAAGATCTAAAGCTGAGAATTAACAGTGTTAAATCAACACAAAAAATTACCTCGGCCATGAAAATGGTTTCGGCAGCCAAGTTACGCCGGGCCCAAGAACAGGCCGAGGCATCGCGGCCATATGCAGCACGTATGCAGCAATTAATGATGCAATTAACCAAACAATCAGGGCAGTTTGATGATGTTCCATCCTTATTGCAGGGACGCGAACAACAAAATTGTTATCTTCTTATTCCTATAACCTCGGATCGCGGGTTGTGCGGTAGCTTTAATACCGCAATTGTCCGTTCAACACGCCGATTGATTAAAGATTTATTAGCTAAAGGCAAAACAGTTAAAATTATGCCACTTGGCCGCAAGGGGCGTGATTTACTAAGGCGGGAATATGCCAGTTTAATTGTTGACGCCCCTGAAGCTATTACAAAAACGCCAATATCGTTTAGTTTGATTGAGGGGCTGGTACGTCAAATCTTGCACCAATATGAAGCACAGGAATTTGATGTATGCACGGTTATTTACAACCGATTTAAATCGGTCATAAGCCAGGTTGTAACCCAGCAAGATTTGATACCTGTTGTGACCGATCAACACAATGAGGTTCAAGATCAGAACAAGGATAATTCTGGTGGATTAGAGGCGATCTACGAGTATGAGCCAGAACCAGAATTGCTACTCGCCGAACTGTTGCCGCGGAATTTGGCAGTACAAATATATGGGGCATTACTGGAAAGTGCAGCTGGCGAACAGGGCGCACGTATGGCTGCGATGGACAACGCCACCCGTAACGCTGGTGATATGATTAATCGTTTGACCGTGTTTTATAATCGAAGCCGTCAGGCCTATATCACAAAAGAATTAATCGAAATTATTTCTGGAGCAGAAGCTATTTAATTAGCAGGTTTCCAAGAATTTTTTAAAGGAGTTCGCTAAAAATGGAAAAACAACAAATCGGTAAGATAACCCAGGTTTTAGGGGCCGTGGTTGACGTGCAATTTGATCAGGGGATGCTGCCGGCTATCTTGAACGCCCTGCATACAGAAAATCAAGGGAAAAAACTGGTTCTGGAAGTTGCCCAGCATCTTGGAGAGAATAGTATTCGGGCGATTGCAATGGACTCAACTGATGGATTAGTTCGTGGCCAACAGGTAATTGACACCAAACAGCCAATTAACATGCCGGTTGGTCCAGAGACCTTAGGAAGAATTCTTAATGTCATTGGTGAACCAATTGACGAGCGTGGTCCAGTTAAAACGCAAAAAACACTACCTATTCACCGTTCAGCCCCCACGTTTGCTGATCAGTCTACCGAAGCTCAAATTTTGGTAACTGGTATTAAGGTGGTCGATTTGCTTGCGCCATACGCACGTGGTGGAAAGATTGGTTTATTCGGGGGTGCCGGGGTTGGTAAAACTGTGTTAATCCAGGAATTAATTAATAACGTTGCCAAAGCCCATGGCGGTGTTTCAGTGTTTGCCGGGGTAGGTGAGCGTACGCGCGAAGGAAATGACCTTTACCATGAAATGATCGACTCGAAAGTCATCAAGCTTGATGGACCAGGTTCAAAAGTGGCATTGGTATACGGCCAGATGAATGAGCCGCCCGGAGCCCGTGCGCGCGTTGCATTATCTGCCCTAACAATAGCCGAGCATTTCCGCGATCAAGATGGGCAAGATGTTTTGTTTTTTGTTGACAATATTTTCCGATTTACCCAGGCTGGTTCCGAAGTTTCTGCCTTGCTAGGTCGTATTCCTTCGGCGGTTGGTTACCAGCCAACATTGGCCACCGAAATGGGGGCTTTGCAAGAGCGTATTACAACCACCAAGAAGGGCTCAATCACATCGGTCCAGGCTATTTATGTTCCAGCTGATGATTTAACCGATCCAGCACCTGCAACTTCTTTTAGCCACCTCGATGCAACCACGGTGCTGTCCCGTCAAATTGCCGAATTGGGTATTTATCCGGCTGTTGATCCACTTGACTCAACAAGCCGTATGTTAGATCCGCGTGTTGTGGGTGAAGAGCACTACAAGGTAGCCAGAAGTGTTCAGCGGGTTTTGCAGACCTACAAATCGTTGCAAGATATTATTGCTATTTTAGGGATGGATGAATTATCAGAAGACGACAAACTTACTGTTGCCCGTGCTCGAAAAATTCAGCGTTTCCTATCGCAGCCTTTCCATGTGGCCGAAGTATTTACCAATACCCCAGGCGTTTTTGTAAGTCTTGAGGATACGATTAAAGGGTTTAAAGGTATTGTTGAAGGTAAATATGATGATTTGCCGGAATCGGCTTTCTACATGGTTGGTACCATCGATCAGGCTATTGAAAAAGCGCGTAAAATGGCTGCAGAAGCAGCATAGCGAATAGTGGGGTAGAAATGGCAACAGAAAATGCTCTAAGGCTGGAAGTTATAACACCAGAACGCACCCTGTTCAGTCAGGATGTTGTGTCTGTAGTTATTCCGGGTGCGTTGGGTGATTTTTCTGCCCTTCCTGGACATGCTCCTTTTATCTCGTTGCTGCGTCCAGGCGTTATTACTGTTCTTGGCCCATTAAGTGGCGGGACAAAAATTTTTGTCAGTGGCGGATTTGCAGAAGTTAGCCAGAAAACTTGTATTATTTTGGCTACGCAGGCTGTTCCAGTTGATCAACTGGATCGTTCTAAATTGCAGCAACAAATTCAAGAATTCCAAGAAGACCTGAAATTGGAAAAACAGTCAGTCCAGCAAGCTTTCTATGAGCATGAAATTCTTGTGATTCAGGCAAAGATCGATGCTGTTCAACAGAATGTATATACAGGTTAAAATTTTTATGTTATCATCAGAATAGGGCTTCTTGTAGCAATAAGGTTGATAACGATAATAAAAGCCTGTTTTAGACAGGGACCAATACAAGGGTATAAAAATGAAAAGCTGGACTCTTAACGATATTCCTTGGCATTCATTTACTAAGTCTTTAGTGAACAAGGACTTAATTCCTATTGTAAAAGCAGCAAGCATGGTTGAGTCAAATGCTGACGATTATGCGGCCTATCTGCAAAATGTGTTTCATGATGATCCAGAATTTAAACAGGCGGCTCGCGATTGGGCTGTTGAAGAAGTTCAACATGGCTTGGCACTGGGGCGGTGGGCTGAGTTAGCTGACCCTGACTTTAACTATCGCGAATCATTTAAAAGATTTGTCGATGGATATAAAGTGCCCGTTCATGCAACATCATCAATTCGGGGCAGTCGGGCGGGCGAGCTGATTGCACGTTGTATTGTTGAAACGGGGACCAGCTCTTATTACCGTGCATTAATGGATGCAAGCCAAGAACCGGTTTTAAAGGAAGTATGCCGTTTGATTGCGGCTGATGAATTTCGCCATTATAAGTTATTTTATGTGCATTTGCAGCGTTATTTGGAAAAAGAGAAAGTTGGAAAAATTCGGCGCCTTTTTGTGGCACTGGGGCGTATACGTGAATCTGAAGGGGATGACGAATTGCCTTATGCCTATTATGCCGCTAATGGTGCAGAAGATGAACGGTATAATCACCTGAAATATTCAGCTGAATATGGTGTGCGCGCATATCCCTTATACCAACCTTATCATATTGAAAAAGCTACAGGGATGGTTATGAAGGCCGTTGGCTTAAGTCCGCAAGGAAAAATAAGCCACTTTATGAATACGGGGTTACAAAAATTTATTACCTACCGCGCCCAAAAATTGCGTCAGCGTATAGCAAATCATACCTCAGGATAATCCGCTAAAACGCCCCTTAGCACTGCGAATTCATGAATGATGTTTTCATAAAGTGGTTTTTTAAAAGGTACAATCAGCTCGGTTACCTGTTCGAAATCAACCCATCGCCACTCGCGGAATTCAGGGTTAGAGGTATTGATGTTTATCTGATTGTCATTTCCCAAAAAAAGAAATGCAAACCACTTTTGCCGTTGACCGCGATAACGACCTTTCCATAAAGTTTTTTTCAAGCTAGAAGGTAGGTCATAGGTAAACCATTTTTGGCTTTCTGCCAACAATTTAGCCTTGTTTGTCCCTATTTCTTCAAGCATTTCACGCCACGCTGCCTGCTCTGGGGTTTCGTCTGCATCGATTCCGCCCTGGGGCATCTGCCAGGCTGAAGATTGTGTGTCAATCCGCTGACCAACAAAAACTTGACCCAACCTGTTGAAGAGAACAATGCCAACACCACGACGATAAGCTGTATTTTGCTTTTTTCGATTCAAAGAAAAATGTACCATTTCGCTTACACTTGTTTCTAAATGCACCAAATTACGGCAAGCCTAATGATCACCCTTTGGCAGATGGGCGATCATTAGGCGATATAAGCAAAATTACTTTGCTTTTTTAAATAAAACCAACCCCTTTAACAAATCAGTTGCACGCTGTAATTGATAATCAACAGGCGTTTGCTGAGATGTTGTATCTTGAGTATTGTTCTGATTATTATTTGTTGGATCAGAATTTTGCCCATTTGGGTTATTTAAACTGCCCCTAAGATTTGACTCGCTGTAGCTTTTATCGGCGCTAATAACCTCAATCTTTGCTTGTTCAACAACGATATCAGGTACAATCCCGATCTTTTGAATAGACCGTCCTGAGGGTGTATAGTAAAATTGTGTGGTAAAACGAATCGCTCCATAGCCAGCAATGGGTAGAATAGTTTGTACCGATCCCTTGCCGAAGCTTTTTACCCCCATCACGACTGCCCGTTGTTGATCTTGCAGGGCACCAGCCACAATTTCTGAAGCAGAAGCAGACCCCTGGTTAATTAACACAACAATTGGTAAGCCCTCGCTTAAGTCGCCCGCTTTGGCATTAAACCTACTGTTATCACGGTTGTCGCGCCCTTTTATTGAAACAATTTCACCTTTGTCCAAAAAAGCGTCGCTTACCAAGACAGCCTGATTCAAAAGACCACCAGGGTTATTACGTAGGTCAAGAACATAACCAATAAGTTGATTTTTACTTTCTTCTTTTAGCTTTTTGATGGCATCAGTAAGGCCAGAAAAAGTATTTTCGGTAAATTCGCTAATGCGAATATATCCGATATTTCCAGACTCAAGACGATACCTAACGGTTTTTTGAATAATAGTTTCACGCGTTAATTCCAAATCAAAAGGTTGCTGTTGACCGCGTTTAACGGAAATTTTAACTTTTGTTCCGACCGGACCGCGCAGTTTGCCTACAGCCTGTTCAAGAGTTAATCCAAAAACCTGCTCACCATCAATGGTAACAATAAAATCGCCAGGTTGAATGCCTGCACGAAAAGCTGGCGTATCATCAATTGGTGAGATTACCTTAACCAACCCATCTTCAAGGGTAACCTGCATGCCGAGCCCAGCAAAACCACGTACTTCATCATTCATGGCTTTAAATTCTTTTTCCGTAAGATAGCTGGAATGCGGGTCTAGAGATGATAACATCCCACGTAAAGCTGATTCGATTAGTTCTTGATCATTGACTTGCTCCACATATTGTGCCCGAATTTTTTCAAAAACCTGACTAAATAACTCAAGTTGTTTATAGGTATCTGCGGGCTTTGTTTGGCCCCAACCATTCACAGCAATACTGAAGGACAGTAAGGCTGAAAGTCCCAGCAAACGAATAAAGCGCATGATTTCTTCCTTCTCTCTTTTTCCAAAAGATCATAAAACTCAAATGCAAATCAATTACACAAACCACAGCGTAAATGTACCACTGCGATTATTTAACCAAATATAACCAATTCATGATAAAAAGCAAACAACATGCATGAATAGTTGATAAATTAAAGGGATTATTTTTTGTTTATGGTGCTATCACGTAAATAATAAAAGCCACGCATTAGTAAAATAGCTTCACGCAGCTGCATATCGGCTTTGGGCAGGTAAAGTAACTGATGATGAGAATAGTCTTGATCGTTGGAAAAGGGGTTGTCCAAGTTGTTTTTATAGGTTTCTTCTGTATCTTCACGTGTACTGGGGGTAATACGCAAAATTCCTTGCTCGATGGTGATATCAGGTATGATGCCGTTACGTTGCCATGACCGCCCGGAAGGACCATAGGCAAATTCAGTTGTCAAGCGAATTGCTCCATAAGAATTTAGCCCAAACTCGCGCCAAACCGTTGCTTTTCCATAAGTTCTTGTGCCTAATACTATTGCCCGTTTGTTTTCTTGCAAGGCGGCTGTTAGTATTTCTGCTGATGAAGCAGTTGAATGATTAACAAGAATAATAATTGGGACACCATGAAGAACATCACCGGGTTTTGCTTGATAACGCTCAATATGGTTTTTATTGGGCGATTCGATGGAAACAATCT
Organism: Alphaproteobacteria bacterium; assembly: GCA_016794225.1. Classification (GTDB taxonomy): domain Bacteria; phylum Pseudomonadota; class Alphaproteobacteria; order JAEUKQ01; family JAEUKQ01; genus JAEUKQ01. The sequence continues at coordinate 11,486 of JAEUKQ010000035.1, forward strand.
CTCCTTGTTCCAGGACAGCATCGGCGATGTATATGGCCTCTTCAATCCAGCCACCAAGATTATTGCGCAAATCAAGAATAAGTCCCTGCATCCGAGAACCAGATAATTGGTTTATTTTGGCGATTTGTTTCTGAAATTCTTGATATACGGCTTTTGATGTTGATCCGGTGAAAGTAGTAATAGCAATATAACCAATGTTATCACCTAATATCCTTGAATAGGATGTTTTAAGGGGAATTTTTTGCCGGACAATTGTAATTCTTGATGGGGGATGGAATGGTAGTTGATCTAGGCGCTTAACTACTAAAACAACCCTTGTACCGATTGGCCCACGGATATAACGGCCAGCTGTATCAAGATTAAATTCATTTAGTTGGTGATCGTTGACAGCTAAAATTTGATCACCAACCTTAAGGTTGGCTTGAAAAGCAGGCGTTCCTTCAATAACGTCAACAATCTCGAGAACGTCATTTTCTTTAGTCGTAATGATGCCGATGCCACCAACATCATTTTTATCTGCCTGTTCTAGGTTTTCGCTTGCACTAAAATAGCTGGAATGTGCGTCGAGGGCAGATACCATCTCACGAATAGCTGCATCAATAAGCTGTTGTGGATTTACGGGTTCGGCATAATGCTGCAATATAAGGTCAAAGGCCTGATTAAAAGCCGCTAGTTTTTGGTATGTCTCTTGTCGTTCTTGAGCTAAAGATGTTTGTTGCCAGCAAACAATAAAAAACAAAATAAAAAACTTATTCATATTATTATCCTCCTTGCTGCAAATTAAGCCATGGTAGGGGATCAATCGGTTGATTTTGTTGCCGCAACTCAAGGTATAGTCTTGGTTTCTTTAATGCGGATGGCGGCATGGTTCCCAGAGGTTCTCCTGCTAAAAACCATTGACCGATTTCGGCCTCAATTTTTCCAAAACCACCCAAGACGGTGTAATAACCACGTCCGTGTTCTAAAATAACAATTTCTCCATAACTGCGAAAATTGCCTCGATATTTAACTTGTCCATCAAAAGGGGCTATAATCGGTGCACTTTTGTTGGTTTCAATAAAAATTCCCCTGAGAATTTCACCCGTTTCATAGGTTCTATTGTAAAAGCCAACAATTGTACCTTGTACTGGCGGTTTAATAGTTCCCGGATGTGTTGGAAAATTCTGAAAATCTTTTGGTCGTTCTAAGCGAACAGTAAGCTGATTAGGGGTACTTGTTGGTGTTGTATCGGGTTGTGTGACAGGTATGTCGATGCTAACTGTAAGGTCAGGGGCTGGAGGTAGTTCACTGAATTTAATTAACAATTCACGTAAATCGTGTGCGTCCTGGGTTATCTGGTTAATGCGATTAAGAAAATTCTGTCGTTCGGTTGAAGATAAGTTAGTCCATTGCTGACGTTGCTTTAAAAGCAGGGCCAACTTTTGTTCTATACTGTTAAAATGCTCGGCCGAGCGACTAAATTGCAGCCGGCGTTCAGCAATATTAGACCGAATCTGATTGAGGTCAGCCAGTTCGGCTTGAAGTTTCTGGCTGCGCTGATGCAGTTGCTGAATTGTAGCTTCAACCAGAATCGCCGTACGAATTGTATGTACAACAGATGGCTGGCTAAAAGCCAAAGCTTCTGGTGGGGATGAAGAAAGGCGAATAAGGATTAATAGTAATTCACTAATATCTTGCTGCTGATTTGCTAAGGCAGCAATTTTCTCTGCTTCACTTTGTTCCAGTTGGGTTAACTGGTTTTCAAGCTTATTTAAAATATCTTGCTGTTGCTGAGTTTCTTTAGAAACACCAATTAATTCCTGACGAATTTTTTCAATTTCTTGTAATGTAGCGCTTATTGTATCTTGGGATACAGCCTTGCTTATAAAGGTTAAAAATAAACCTGTAAAAAAGAATACCAATACGGCCGTAACAGTTAAAAATCTTGGTTTTATTATATTGTGGGCGGTAGCTAACATGTTAACCAAAACGATGAAGCCTATCTAAAGGTTATTTTTAATCTGGTTTATGCGTTAATAAGCGAGCGACCCCGCATTTCTATTGGTTGCGGCAGTCCTAATAATTGTAAAATAGTGGGTGCCACATCAGCCAACGATCCTTGGTGTAGTTTTAAACCAATTTGACTGTGTAATAAAATAACCGGAACCGGGTTTAAGGTGTGAGCAGTATGGTTTTGACCTGTTGATGGATCGGTCATCATTTCTGCATTGCCATGATCAGCGGTAATCAGCATGGCCCCATTCAATTGTTCGACTACCGATTTTAGACGTCCTAAACAACGGTCAACGGCTTCAACCGCTGCAATAGCAGCTGTTAGGTTACCAGAATGACCTACCATGTCAGTATTGGCGTAGTTAACGACCAAAAAATCAAATTTTCCAGTTTCTAAGGCGGCTACTAACTTATCTGTTACCTCATAAGCAGACATTTCGGGTTTTAAATCATAAGTCGCAACCTTGGGAGATGGAATCAAAATGCGTTCTTCGCCAGGGAATAGTTTTTCTTCACCACCATTAAAAAAGAAAGTAACATGGGGATATTTTTCCGTTTCAGCAATACGCAACTGTCTTAACCCGGCTTTTGATACGACCTCGCCTAAAGTATTGTGCAACGGATCACTGGGGAAAAGACATGGCATCAATGCCGATAAATCCACCGAATATTCGGTCATTCCCAAAGTAGCAGAAAAGGAAATGCGACGGGTGCGATTGAATGAATTGAAGGAAGGATCTAACAAAGCCAATAAAATTTGACGTACACGATCGGCACGGAAGTTACCCATCAAAATGCCATCCCCATCTTTCATGCCCTGATAACCCGATAGCACAGTTGGTTTAACAAACTCGTCACTTTCACCGCGTTGGTATGCTATTTTAAGAGCCGTAAGCCAGTGATCTGCCTTTTGTCCGCTGGCGTTGACCAAACACTCATAGGCAAGATTAATCCGGTCCCAACGATTGTCGCGGTCCATTGCATAATAACGGCCGCCTAATGTGGCCAAACGAAAATTTTTTAATGTATTGGTATGTTGAACAAAGGTTTGCAGGAAATCTTCGGCGCTTTTAGGTGGGGTGTCACGACCATCAAGAAAAGCATGAAACATAATGGGAATGCCTGCTTGACTTATTATTGTTGCCAGAGCGACTAAATGACGTTGGTGTGCATGAACACCCCCTGGTGACAATAAGCCCATTAAATGACACGTACCCCCAGTTGATCGTAAGCGCTCAATGAAGGTTCCTAAAGCGGGGTTGCGTGTAATCGATGCGTCATCAACGGCCATGTCAATGCGTGGCAAATCCTGCATGACAACACGCCCAGCACCCATATTCATGTGACCAACTTCCGAATTACCCATCTGGCCTTGTGGAAGACCAACATGTAATTCTGATGCTTCAAGTAGGGCGTGGGAGTATTGTTTTAATAACGCGTGCCAATTCGGTGCCTTAGCCATAAGAACAGCATTGTCTGCAATTTCTTCACGGTGCCCCCATCCATCAAGAACACATAAAACAACGGGTCGACGTTTGAGTGAAAGATTTTTAAGTGTAGCCGAAAGTTGGGTTTTTTGCATGGGTCTTATATTCTATTTTAATTTTAAATAATTACTGATTTATGTATAGCAGAGTTAACCAAGGAAGGCTATAAGGCAAATGTTATCTGCCACGATGATAAGGATGTCCAACAAGTATTTGTTGTGCCCTGTACAGCTGTTCCATCAGCATTCCCAAAATTAATAAATGTGGCCATGTTGCTTTGCCAAAGGCTAAAGTTTGTTTTGAACTTGTAACAAGATCGGCACGCAAGCCATGATCGCCACCTATAAGAAAAGCTGGTATTTGGCTGCGATTAAAGCATTGTTGCATCAGGGTTGCCAGTTCGGTGCTGGTTAATTGTTGGCCACGTTCGTCAAGGGCAATACGGTAAAAAGAGTTATTTTTGGCCAGTGCGTTTAACAATTTTTCCGCTTGATTCTGTTGTACTTGTTGTGGTGTTAGAAAACTAGATGCTTTGTCATCAAGCTGGTGTAGCATAACGTCCCACTGTAATCTGTCTTGAAAATGTTCATAAAGAATTTTTTCTGGCCCTTTTTTCCAGCGCCCTACACTAAAAATATGAATTTGTGACATAATATACAGCCAACAGAATA
>JAEUKQ010000036.1 GCA_016794225.1 Alphaproteobacteria bacterium
AAATATCCGTGTAAAAAGTATTATTGGACGATTTTTAGAACATTCGCGTATCATGTGCTTTGGTGCAGGTTATGGACTGCCTTCACGACAAGCCAAGGTTTTTATATCTTCCGCTGATTGGATGACAAGAAATATGGAACGACGGATTGAAGTTTTAATTCCAATTGAAAATCCAACGGTGCATGAACAAGTACTTGGCCAAATTATGCTTGCCTGTCTAAAGGATAATCTACAAAGCTGGATTTTACAGCCTGATGGGGAGTATATGCGTCAGCAGCCAGGTAAAGAAGAATTTAGCGCCCATCAATTCTTTATGAATAATCCAAGTCTTTCGGGACGTGGTAACGCACTTAAGACCAGTAATCGTCCACCCAATTTACTTGATCAGAAAGCCATACACGATATATTATGAAACAAGAAATTGCCGTTTGTCAGCAGGCAAATAAACCATCTATTGCTATTATCGATATCGGTTCAAACTCGATCAGGTTAATTATTTTCTTGGGACTTAGTAGGGTACCAGGTGTTTTGTTAAACAAAAAGGCTTTTTGTGAGCTTGGCAAAAATTTACAAAAAACCGGTGTTCTTAACCAGGAAAAAATTGATGAAGCATTTAAAACATTAGAGTATTTTGTTTGGTTAGCTCGCAATATATCTGTCGAAAAAATTATTTTATTAGCAACTGCGGCAATACGCGATGCGCGTAATGGGCGCGATTTTGTACAGCAAGTAGAACAAAAATTAAATGTAAAGATTAAGATACTGAGTGGAAACGAAGAAGCTATTTATTCTTCAATGGGTGTTGTTAATAGTATTTTAGCAACAGATGGGATTGTGGGTGATCTTGGAGGTGGTAGTTTAGAGCTTGTAAGTACAGAAGTGTTGTCGGATAAGACCATAACAATGCCTGTTGGGCCATTACGTCTTCAAAACGTTTTTGAAGAAAAGGGATTATCGGGTGTTCGCAATTTTATTGAAAGCCAATTCAAAAATGTTAACTGGATTAGTCCATTATTATATGGCAAAAATTTTTATGCGGTTGGTGGTTCATGGCGGTTAATTGCAAGGTTGCACATGCACTTAACAAATTATCCTGTCAAAGTTATTCATCAGTATAAAATAGCGGCAGACGAAATAGCATCATTTTGTGAAAAAGTAGTTGGTGGAATTGATAAAATAGCCGAAAAATATAACATTCCTGAGCACCGAATGATTGGCCTTCCGATGGCTGCTTTGACAATGTTGGCGGTGATTAAATGGTTGAAACCAAAATTTGTTGAATTTTCGGCAAGTGGCCTTCGCGAGGGCTGTTATTATAGTCTTTTGCCCAAGGAAACTATTTTTGAAGATCCGCTGTTAAGTTATGCAAAAAAGTTTGATGAAAATGGCCGTTTTGAACAACGAGGAGAAACATTTTATCAATGGCTTTTGCCATTGATTCAAGAAAGGTTAACAAAAAACAGCAAACGTCTTTTAGAGGTAAGCTGTTGCCTTACAGATTTTGGTTGGGATGATCATGCCGATTATCCTGAAACAAGTCGTTTTGAGAGAATTCTTCACTTGCCAGTTGTTGGTATTTGTCATGAAGAAAGGGTAGCACTGGCTTTAATTGATTATTACCGTCATAAGGATGATTTTAAAGCCGATCAATATAAACACTACCATAAACTTCTGCCCGATTCTCTAAGAACAGAATGCTATGTTATTGGGTTATCGCTAAACTTAGCAGATTTTATTTCAGGTGGAATTAATCGCATCTTGACTGACACTTATATTCAACGCAGTAAGTATGCGTTAACAATAAATCTGCCTAAAGAGTTTCCTGTCGAATTTAAGAAAAAAATTAATAAAACCCTTAAATCCCTAGTCAAGGAACTAGAGGTTGAGATTCATCTTTTATAAGAACTAATCGGTCGATAATCCATAAACTTAGGTTGCAAAAAATTATTTTTTATTAATAATTCAGTAAAATTAGAATCTGCAAGGAAACAAAATGACCGCAATTACCGGAATCAAAGCACGCCAAATTTTTGATAGTCGTGGTAACCCAACTATTGAAGTTGATGTTCAACTGGAAAGTGGTGTGTTAGCTAAAGCTTCTGTTCCTTCTGGTGCTTCAACTGGTAGATACGAAGCTGTTGAAAAACGTGATAAAGAAAAAAAATTTGGTGGGAAAAGCGTTTTTTCAGTAATTGATATGATTCATGGTGAAATATTTGATGTTTTGTGTGGTGTTTCTATAGAAAGCCAAGAAACAATTGATAAACTTTTGATTCAACTTGATGGTACCGATAACAAATCGCGTTTAGGTGCAAATGCAATTCTTGCGGTGAGTTTGGCGTGTGCAAAGGCTGCGGCTGCAGATAAGAAGATTGCTTTATATAAATATTTAGGTGGGTTAAACGCCTGCATGATGCCCATACCTTTTGTTAACATTATTAACGGGGGTGCGCATGCTGATAATAAACTGGATTTTCAAGAATTTATGATTGTTCCGGTTGGGGCTTTTTCTTTTAGCAATGCCCTACAGATGGCGCAAGAAACCTTCCACATGTTAAAGCAACTATTAAAAAACAAATCACTATCTACAATGGTTGGTGATGAGGGTGGTTTTGCTCCATTAATATCAGATCCCAAAATGGTACTTGATTTTATCTGCCAAGCAATTGAAAAGGCGGGCTACAAGATAGGCGATGATATAGCATTAGCATTAGATATAGCTGCAAGTGAATTCTATCACGATAATAAATACTTGGTTAAGGGGATAAATAGAGTAACCGACGCCAACGGGCTTATACAATATTACCAGGAATTATGCCAATCATACCCCATCATTTCAATTGAAGATGGGTTGGCTGAAGATGATTGGAATGGCTGGAAACTAATGACCAAGTCAATGGGAGAAAACACCCAATTAGTGGGTGACGATTTATTTGTGACAAATTCTAGAAAGTTGGAACGCGGTATTCAAGAAAAAGCCGCAAATGCAATTCTTATTAAACCCAATCAAGTGGGGACACTATCGGAAACATTAGATGTCATTAGGTTAGCGCAGAAAACTGGCTATAGAACAATAATATCACATCGTTCCGGTGAAACCGAAGACACAACGATAGCAGATTTAGCTGTAGCTGTGAATGCCGGACAGATTAAAACCGGTTCAATGTCACGCACTGATCGGTTAGCAAAATACAACCAGTTGCTGCGTATTGAAGAAAGTCTGGGTAAATTAGCAATATACCCAAATAAAAAAAATCTTTTCTTTCCTGTTATACCAAGATATTCTAAATAGAAATTACTAGGTTAGATTTATGCATAATAGATCGGTTATAAATATCAATCCAAGCAGGTTTATAGGGCATGTTGTGGCTGCTGGGCTTGTTGTATATCTTTTATATCATGCGTTTGAGGGGGAGCGTGGTTTATATCGTTGGTTTAGTCTTAAACAAGAGATTCGTGAAACAAATGTTATTGCCGAGCAAATAGCTACTGAAAAGCTAAAGTTACAAAACAAAGTAACCCGCCTTAGCCCAGAAACATTAGACCTTGACTTGCTTGAAGAACAAGTACGCAAGGTTTTAAATTTTGTTGCTCCTAATGAGCTAATTATTATTAATTCTCCCAATCCATAAGTTGTATTATAAAGAAAACCTTGAGTAGGGGTGTTTTTAATTGAGTAGATTTTTGTAATTTATATAATTTCTTAAAAAGGGTTTACGTCGTGAATAAAAAGCCTATACCAAGCAATACAAGCAATATAGTACCAAAAACAACAGGATATTCTTTAGCCGATTTAACTTCATGGTATAGGTCTATGCTACTTATACGGCGGTTTGAAGAAAAAGCAGCACAACTTTACGGCATGGGTCTTATTGGTGGGTTTTGTCACCTATATATCGGACAAGAAGCGGTTGTTGTGGGTATACAATCGATTTTACAGGGTACAGATACAGTAATTACAAGTTATCGTGACCATGGTCATATGCTTGCTTGTGGTATGGATCCATCAGGGGTTATGGCTGAGTTAACTGGTCGTAGTGGCGGATATTCCAAAGGAAAAGGCGGGTCTATGCATATGTTTAGCCGCGAAAAAAACTTTTTTGGGGGACACGGAATTGTTGGCGCGCAGGTTCCTTTGGGTACCGGTCTTGCTTTTGCACACAATTATCTTAAAGATGGTAATGTATGTTTAACCTATTTAGGTGATGGGGCAGTTAACCAGGGACAGGTTTATGAAAGTTTTAATATGGCTGCTTTGTGGAAGTTACCGGTTGTTTATGTTATTGAAAATAACAAATACGGTATGGGAACAAGCGTTGCAAGGGCTTCAGCAAATCCAGAGCAGCTATACCAACGTGCACAAACTTATGGTATACCTGGCCAACAAGTTGATGGTATGGATGTTTTTTCAGTTAGACAGGCAGCTAAAGTAGCTGTTGATAGAGCACGAAAAGGCGATGGGCCAACCTTGCTTGAAATGAGAACTTATCGCTACCGTGGTCACTCTATGTCTGATCCAGCAAAATATCGCAGTAAAGAGGAAGTCAACAAAATGAAAGAAGAATTCGACCCAATCGATCGGTTGTTGGCACGTATGAAAAAGGAATTTTCATTTACTGAAGAACAAATTGAACATATTGAAGCGGACATCCGCAATATTGTGTTAAAAGCAGCAGATTTTGCCCAGAAAAGTCCAGAACCAGATGCTAAAGAGCTTTATACCGATATATTACTAAACGCTTAAATGTAATAATAAGAAGTTATGCTTTTAAAGGATATACGATGCCGAATGAAATTTTGATGCCATTGTTATCACCAACGATGACCGAAGGTAAAATTGTTAAATGGCTTAAGAAAGAAGGCGACACAGTGAAAGCGGGTGACGTTTTGGCTGAGGTTGAAACAGATAAAGCCACGATGGAGATTGAAGCAGTTGAGGGGGGCACTTTGACAAAAATTTTGGTGCCAGCTCAATCGAATAACGTTGCTGTTAACACGCCGATAGCCTACCTCAATAATGGAAAAATTATCGAGCCAACTAACGTTCTTGCAAAACCAATCGGTGTTATGGCTTCAAGTCAACAAACTCCTACATCTGCAGCACAACAACAAATTATTATACAAAAATATGAAACGCGAGTAGTTAATGCGCCGTTACCGGAAAAGCAAATATATACTGCAGAAAAAACAAAAAAAATAACCGTACGTGAAGCATTACGTGATGCTATGGCTGAAGAAATGCGTCGTGACTCTAAAGTTTTTTTGATGGGCGAGGAAGTGGCTGAGTATCAAGGTGCATACAAGGTAAGTCAGGGTTTATTGGAAGAATTTGGTTCTAAAAGGGTTATTGATACCCCCATAACAGAACAAGGATTTGCCGGTATTGCGGTAGGTGCTGCTTTTTATGGGTTAAAACCTATTGTAGAATTTATGACATTCAATTTCGCAATGCAGGCTATTGATCAAATTATTAATTCAGCAGCAAAAACACTTTATATGTCTGGAGGACAAATGGGATGCCCCATAGTTTTCCGTGGTCCGAATGGTGTTGCTAGCCGTGTTGCAGCACAGCATTCTCAGTGCTATGCAAGCTGGTATGCACACTGTCCTGGCTTAAAGGTTGTTGCTCCGTGGTCATCGTCGGATGCAAAGGGTTTATTGAAGGCAGCAATTCGTGATCCAAACCCAGTAGTTTTTTTAGAACACGAATTAATGTATGGTCAAAATTTTGATATCCCAGATGTTGAGGATTTTATCATACCAATTGGTAAAGCAGAAATTCTGCGATCGGGTAAGGATGTAACAATTGTAAGTTTTTCGCGTCCAGTAGGTTTAGCCCTTCAGGCAGCGGATGAATTGATAAAAGAGGGAATTAGTGCCGAGGTTATTAATTTGCGTACTATTCGTCCACTTGATACAACGACCATTCTCAATTCTGTTAAAAAAACAAACCGCTTAATTACTATTGAAGAGGGATGGGGATTTGCTGGGATCGGTTCAGAAATATCAGCATTAGTTATGGAACAGGCTTTCGACTGGCTTGACGCACCAGTTGTTAGAATTGTTGGGGAAGATGTTCCTTTGCCTTATGCAGCGAACCTTGAGAAGCTTGCTTTGCCATCGGTCGAGAAGATCATTACAGCCGTCCACCAAGTAACATATAAAAAATCGTAAAGCTATAAAAGGATAACGTTATTATGCCAACGCCAATTTTAATGCCTGCTCTTTCGCCAACCATGACGGAGGGTAACATTGTTAAATGGACCAAAAAAGAGGGTGACAGGATTAAACCAGGCGAAGTGATTGCTGAAATAGAAACAGATAAGGCTACAATGGAGGTCGAATCTGCTGATGCTGGAATTCTTGGTAAGATAATTGTTCCGGCAGGCTCGAATCCTGTTAAGGTCAACCAAACGATAGCTATATTGGTTGCTGAAGGTGAAAAGGTAGCTGATGTCAACTTAACTCCATCCTCAAATCTTGCGCAACCGATTTTAAATGATACAAAAAATTTAAAGCAACCAAACAATGATTCTCAGATGTCATTGCCAGAAAAACAGCAACCGATTCCGTTGGATGCTCAAACCCCTAGTATGAATAAAACAATTCATGCCAGCCCACTTGCAAGAAAGATGGCAGAATTAAGTGGAATTCAGCTAAATAAAGTTAACGGTACTGGTCCAAACGGTCGTATTATTAAACATGACATTGAACAGTTTCTTGAAGGTGCTCGTTCAGATAAGATTGTACCTCATTCAACAAATAGTAATGCAAAATCTGGCGTTGTTCAAAATATTGCAAAAGAACTTTTTCCAGCTTTCAAAGAAATCGCTATGAGCAATATGCGGCGCACCATTGCAAAAAGATTGGTTGAGTCTAAAAGGGATGCCCCGCATTTTTATTTAACAATCGATTGTGAATTAGATAATTTGTTGAAATTAAGACAGGATATAAATAGTCGATTGGATAAAGAAAAATTATCAATTAATGACTTTATAATAAAAGCCACAGCTATTGCACTAAAACAGACGCCCCAAGCAAATGTAAGTTGGGCGGAAACCTATCTGCGTCAATATGATTCTGTTGATATTTCAGTTGCGGTTGCGATACCCGGCGGTTTGATAACCCCAATTATTAGGCAAGCTGATCAGAAAAGTTTGTTAATTATTTCAAAAGAGATGAAAGATTTAGCACAGCGGGCAAAAGATGGAAAACTGAAACCCGAAGAATATCAAGGTGGTACATTCTCGATCTCGAATTTAGGTATGTATGGGATCAAGAATTTTTCCGCAATTCTTAATCCACCACAAGCAGCGATTCTAGCGATAGGGGCTGGTGAAGCAAAGCCTGTTGTTAAAGACGGTGCTATTTCGATTGCTCAAGTTATGAATTGTACGTTATCGGTTGATCACCGTGCAATCGATGGCGTTGCCGGTGCAGAATTCTTAGCAGCCTTAAAAAAGATAATTCAAGACCCTTTATCAATACTTCTTTAAAAGAAAGCTTATTGTTAGTGATATGACAAATTTAACAAATTTTGATATTGCTGTTATTGGTGGTGGACCAGGCGGATATGTTGCAGCCATTCGTGCCGCACAATTAGGTTTTAAAGTCGCTGTTGTTGAAAAAGAACATTTGGGAGGTATATGCCTCAATTGGGGGTGTATTCCTACTAAAGCGCTTTTGCGTAGTGCTGAAATGTATCAATCTATTATGCATGCACAGGAATATGGACTTAGAGTAAGGGAAGTATCTTTTGATCTTAAGGCTGTTGTTGACCGTAGTAGAAAAGTATCAGCTCAATTAGCTAATGGTGTTAAACATTTATTAAAGAAAAATAAGATTCACATTATTGATGGAAAAGCGACCATTAGTGCTGCAGGCAAAATATTGGTTCAATCTGCAACGACAAATTTATCGATTGAAGCAAAGCATATTATTATTGCCACAGGTGCCCGTGCTAAAACATTGCCACATTTGAAGCCTGATAATAGGGTAATATGGACGTATAAAGATGCAATGCTTCCAACGGTTCTTCCTAAGTCACTTATAATCATTGGTAGTGGTGCTATTGGTATTGAATTTGCCAGTTTTTATAATTCATTTGGCTGTCAGGTCACTGTCATTGAAATGCAAAATAAAATCTTACCAATAGAAGATGAGGAAATATCTATCCTAGCTCAAAAGGCTTTTGAAAAAAAAGGCATTAAGTTTTATACAGCTAGTACAGTTAACGAGTTGCGTTCATCAGAAAATAATGTACATGCCGTTGTAAAGACACCAACTGGTGAGATAAAAATTTCTGCTGACAAAGCAATATTAGCAATTGGTATTACGCCAAATATTGAAGATTTAGGTATAGAAAAATTAGGTATTATGCTTGATCGCGGACATATTAAAACTGATCAATGGGGAAAAACGAATATTGACGGGATTTATGCGATTGGTGATGTTGCTGGAGCACCGTGGCTTGCTCATAAGGCGTCCCACGAAGGAATTATATGCATTGAAAAAATTGCAAATCTAAAAACAGTCCATCCACTTGATAAGACAAATATTCCTGGATGCACTTACTCAACCCCACAAATTGCAAGTATTGGTCAAACAGAACAAGCGTTAAAGGCAGGTGGTAGATCAATAAAAGTTGGTCGCTTTCCATTCGTCGGTAATGGTAAGGCAATAGCCTTGGGTGAACCAGAAGGTTTAATTAAAACAATATTTGATGCAAAAACAGGCGAGTTACTTGGTGCTCATATGATTGGTGCCGAAGTTACTGAGCTAATACAAGGCTATACAATTGCACGAAAATTGGAAACAACAGCACAAGAACTTATCGACACCATTTTTCCCCACCCAACTTTATCAGAAATGATGCATGAATCAGTTCTTGATGCTTATCAACGGGTTATCCACTTTTAAAACATACAGGAATTAATATGCTACAGGACCAAGACAAGACAAGGCATCCTGAAAAAATTGGTCTTAATGACCAACCTTCACCAAGAAAACCTGATTGGTTAAGAGTGAAAGCGCCGAATTCGCCGGCGTACCATGAAACACGTCAAATGATGCGCGATCTTAAGTTAAATACTGTTTGTGAGGAAGCGGCTTGTCCAAATATTGGAGAGTGTTGGAAACAAAAACATGCAACTTTTATGATTTTAGGAAGTGTTTGTACCAGAGCCTGTGCTTTCTGTAATGTTGCAACTGGAAAACCAGACCTATTAGATCCCCACGAACCAGAGAAAATAGCCCAAGCCATAAAACAGTTAAGGTTAAGCCATGCTGTTATTACCTCGGTTGACAGGGATGATCTTGATGATGGTGGAGCTGCACATTTCGCTAATGTAATCAAGTTTATTAGAACAGAATCACCTGAAACAACCATTGAGGTTTTAACGCCAGATTTTCTTCGCAAAGAAGGGGCTATTGAACAAGTAATTGCCGCAAAACCAGATGTTTATAATCATAATTTAGAAACTGTACCAAGGCTTTATCCAACAATAAGGCCCGGTGCACGTTATTTCCATTCACTACAATTGTTGGCTTCCGTTAAAAAAGTAGACCCATCGATTTTTACAAAATCCGGCTTAATGGTTGGACTTGGTGAGGAAAGATCAGAAATTCTACAGGTAATGGATGATTTACGCATTGCCAATGTTGATTTTTTAACAATTGGTCAATATATGCAACCAACCCTAAAGCATGCTGCTGTTGCACGCTTTATTACACCGGAAGAGTTTAAATCATATGAATTGGCAGCTTATGGCAAAGGATTTTTATTAGTCTCTGCTTCACCATTAACACGTTCTTCTTATCATGCAGATCAAGATTTCTTGAAATTGAGGCGTGCTAGATTAGAAAAATTAAATTTATCATAAAACATGAAATTAAATTATTTAGCTTAAGTTTATTATGCCAGCACATCAAGAAGAAAGGCTTTTGCCTTATACATCAAGGCAGTTGTTTGATCTTGTAGCGGATGTTGAGAAATATCCGCTTTTTTTGCCATGGTGTATTTCTTGCAATATCACGAAAAAAAACATAAATTTCATTGAAGCAGATATGACAGTTGGTTTTAAAATGATTAAAGAGACATTTAAAACCCGTGTTTTCCTTAATTATAATAACCTAACAATTGATATTGAATATCTACAAGGTCCATTTGAATATTTACAAAATCAGTGGCGTTTTAAGGATTGTGCCAATAATTGTTGCAAATTAATCTTTTCAAAAAGTTACAAATTTAAATACACCTTATTACAAGGACTTTCTGCTGTGTTCTTTACAGAATCTTTGCGAAAGCTTACAAAAGCATTTGAAAATAGAGCTCATCAACTGTACAAAACAAACCCATTAAAGATAGATCATGAACGAAGATAATATTCAGTTAAGCCAGGCTTTGGCATCTAAAATTTGTCATGATGTTATTGGTCCTATCTCTGCTATTGCGAATGGGCTTGAACTATTGGTTGACAACCATGAAAATGAGATGGTTAATCAGGTTATACCATTATTAAAAGAAGGAAGCAGCAGGGCACTTGATATTTTACAGTTTTTTAGACTTATTATTGGTTCTGGATATCAAGGTGTTGGTATTAAGTTTCAGGAAATTAGGGATTTAACTAACGCGTATTTTGGTGTCAATAAGATTAAAATAACTTGGCCTCAACAAGTTAATATATTTGATTTAAATCATAATATAATTCGACCTGTTCTGCTTCAAATATCTGTATTAACAGATTTAATGCCTAAAGGTGGCCATGTTGTTATATCTGAAAATAAAACTGGGTTAAGAATTGTGCTTAGTTCAACCGATTTTCGCTGTATTGATGATCTCGAAAAAATTTATAGTGGTCACAATAGTCAAATTTTTTTAAACAGTAAAAAAATTTTATGGTTCTTATTAGCTGTGTATTTAAAAGATGCTAAATGTAGAATTGAATTAGTTAAGGGTCAATCTGATTACACCATTAACTATTGGACTGTATAAAGAAAATAATTCAATAAAAACCAATATTACCGGTGGTTTACTTTTATACGAATTTGTTTATGATAAATAAAAAAATAACAAGTTGATAAACAAGGAACTTACCATGCGCGTGTTAATTGTTGAGGATGACGCCTCAACATCGAAAAGTATCAAGCTTATGCTCGAGTCAGAAAAGTTTGTTGTTGATACCACGGATTCAGGGGAAGATGGCCTTGATCTAGGCAAAATATATGATTACGATATCATTGTGCTTGACCTTAACTTACCCGATATGGATGGTTATGAGGTATTGAAAAAGTTACGTGGTGCAAAGATCAAAACACCCGTTCTTATTCTTTCTGGGCAGACACAACTTGATAGTAAAATCAAGGGTTTGGGATTTGGTGCTGATGATTACTTAACCAAACCATTTAATGCACGCGAATTGATTGCAAGGATACAAGCCATTGTTAGGCGTTCCCAAGGCCACTCGCATTCGTTAATAAAAGTTGGCAATATGACTGTTGACTTACAAGAACGTAGCGTTGAGATTGATGGTAAAAAAGTTGCTTTAACAAACAAAGAGTATAGTGTTCTTGAGCTACTTTCAGTACGCCGTGGTACAACAATTACCAAAGAGGTGATCCTTAATCACTTGTATAATGGTATGGATGAACCTGAAGGTAAAATAGTTGATGTTTTCGTTTGCAAACTTCGTAAAAAATTAAGCAAAATTGGTGGCGAGGAATACATTGATACCGTATGGGGACGTGGGTATGCATTGCGTGAACCTGTACCATCTTCAGCAAAACTAAGATAAAAGATCTATGAACGTAACCTCACTGGCGATTTGTTCTGTTAAAGATATACGCCAAATTGAGAGCATCGCTATTGATAGTGGATCTGATCAAGAATTGCTTGTGCTAAAAGCAGGGTATCAGGTCGCCTTAAAAATTAATCAACTTTATCAAAAAAAACATGTCGTGGTTTTGTCTGGGCCTGGACTAAATGGCAAAGATGGTTTGTATGCAGGTTTTTTCTTGCAGGAAATGGGCTGGAAAGTATCTATCCTAAGCTTTTACTGGTCTAATACATTAACATCACATGGTTTTTTAGCAAAAAAGCTTGGCCTTAGAACTGCAGAATTTAAAATAGAAAATATTGATGCGTATATGCAAGATACGCAAAACATCCTTTTTATTGATGCAATCTTTGGAATAGGTTTAAATAAACCAATACCGCAAGATTTACAGCAATTTATGCAAGCAGTTAATGATGCTATGGCCAATCTTATTGCCGTAGATATTCCATCAGGCATTAATGCCGATACAGGAATAATTATGGGCAAAACATTCCAGGCTGTGTATACAATTACTTTTACAACAGCCAAAATGGCACATTTTTTGATGCCAGCAAAAAAGTTTATTGGGTCGTTGATCATTGTTGATATTGGCCTTGCCAATTATTTTCAACAAAATCAACAACAAATATATAAAAACCATCCTTTATTATGGCGCGATAAGTTACCAAAAGAGCAACCGGAATACCATAAATATAACCGCGGAGTTGTTAGCATCTTATCAGGACAAATGACAGGGGCGGTAAGACTTGCTGCCCAAGCCACAAGAATGTCTGGAATAGGTCTTGTAAAAATTATTTGTCACGATAATGATAAATTAATTTACTGTTTAGATAGCCCAGAAAATGTTGTTATACATACTCATGAATTACTAGATTATTTAAAAATATATACAAATCAAAAGAAGTATAACCATGCTTTTTTAATTGGAAGTGGCTTTGATACAAGTATTCATAACCAAAAACTAGTGCTTGAATTATTGTCTAAAGGTGTGCCAACGGTTATAGATGGTGGGGCAATTAGCTGCTTTGAGGATAATATAAATTTGCTTTTTGACAACCTTCATGAAGAGGTTATCTTGACCCCGCATGAAGGTGAATTTCTAAGAATATTTCCCCAGATTAGTGGTAATAAAATACAAAAAGCCATTAGGGCGGCAAGCTTCAGCAAAGCAACGATCGTGCTGAAGGGGCCTGATACAATAGTTGCGTCGCCCAAGGGTCAAGTGGTGGTAGAGACACCACCACCAAATTTATCTGTTGCAGGTACTGGTGATGTGCTTGCAGGCATTATTCTATCTTTTATAGGGCAGGGACTAAAAGCATTCGATGCTGCTTGTGTTGCAGTGTGGATACATGCCGAAAGTGCCCGACGTATCAGCCACGGGTTAACAGCTGCTACTTTAACCCAGCAGATTTCTTTTATTCTAGCATCGTTAAGAAATGAATTGTAAAAAATTGGTTGATATCTTTTGCGATATAACTAAGATGACACCTCCGTAACGCTATATTTTCTTTCCAGCGCGGGTGTGGCGGAATTGGTAGACGCGCCAGACTTAGGATCTGGTGACGCGAGTCATAGGGGTTCGAGTCCCTTCACCCGCACCATACCCTGGATAGATATGCGTTTAGATGGTATTATGAAAAATATTTTTATTAGGCGGTATAAAATGGTTGTTCAAGAGACTTTATCATCGGGATTAAAGCGGCAATATAAGGTTAAAGTTCCACGGTCACTTGTTGAAGAAAAAACCGAAAAGAGACTGCAGGAACTAGGAAATAGTGCTAAAATGTCTGGTTTTAGACCTGGTAAAGTTCCTCAAAACGTTATTAAACAACGTTATAGTGCCTCTGTTTCAAACGAAATAGTTAGTGAAGCTGTAAACGAGGCTGCAAATAAGATTATTGGTGATAAATCTTTGCGATTAGCATTTCAGCCTAAGTTTGAGCAAGTAACATTTAAAGAAGGACAAGATCTAGAATTTGAAATGAATCTAGAGCTTCTACCAGAAATTCAAAATACCGATTTTAAGAAAATTTCTGTTGAAAAATTAATTGCGGATGTTCCAGAAGAAACAGTATTAAAGGAACTCGATGGTCTGGCTGATAGGCGTCGGGAAACATATGCTGTTACAGATTCTTCTGATGCCCAAGAAGGTGATGTTCTGGTTGTTGATTTTGTTGGTATGATTAATGGCAAAGAATTCACTGGTGGTACAGCAAAGAAGTTCTCTTTACAGCTGGGTGCAAAGCAAGTTTTACCGGAATTTGAACAAAATTTGCTTGGTGTTAAGGTAGGCGAAGAAAGAACATTTATGGTTACTTTTCCCAATAACTACCCAAGCCGTGAACTAATTGGAAAGCAGGCTTTTTTTACGGTTAAAACAACTGAATTAAAGCGCCTTAAGGATAAGTCAAAGGTTGATGATGAATTTGCTAAGAAGCTTGGTCTTGCTGATCTTAATGAATTAAAGAAAAATGTTCGTCAACAATTGCAAGCTTCTCTTGATCGCATATCGTGGTTAAGATTAAAGCGTCAGATTTTGGATGAATTAGATAAAATAAATCGTTTTGAACTACCTCCAACAATGGTTGAGATGGAATTTAACAATATATGGCAAGAAGTTTTGGCAAGAAAACAAAATGGAACTGTTGATCCTGAAGATAGCCAAAAAAATGACGACGATCTTAAATCTGAATACCAAACTATTGCAGAGCGGCGTGTTAAGCTAGGTTTATTACTTTCAGAAATTGGTAGATCAAATAATATTCAAGTCACAAATGATGATTTAAGCAAAGCTGTCATGAATGAGGCCGGCCGTTATCCTGGGCAAGAAAAGAAGGTTATTGAGTATTATCAAAAAAATACCCAGGCTGTAGCACAATTACGCGCTCCAATATTTGAGGATAAGGTTGTTAAATTTATTGACGACCATATTCATCTAAAACAACGCCGTGTATCGTTGGAAGAATTACAAAAAGATGTTTAATTTTT
>JAEUKQ010000037.1 GCA_016794225.1 Alphaproteobacteria bacterium
ATTCCTGGCCTAAGACCACTGACACCACGAACTATCAAATCCACCGCTACACCGTTCTGAGACGCCCTATATAAAGCATCAATTAGTGCTGGGTCAATAATCGCATTTAGTTTTAACCAAATATGGCCTGGATTACCATTTTTTACATGCTGAATTTCTTCATTAATTAACCCTATTAATTTATCCCGCAGTGAAAAAGGAGCAATGGTAAGTTTTTCCATTTTTTCAGGATATCCATAGCCTGTCATATAATTAAATAGCTTAGCAGCATCCCGACATATGGCGCCATCACATGTAAAAAAAGACAGGTCGGTGTATATTTTAGATGTTTCTGGATTATAGTTTCCGGTACCTAAATGCACATAGCTGCGCAGAACCTCGTTTTCTTTGCGAATAACCATACTAACCTTGGCATGTGTTTTAAGATTCAAAAAACCAAAAACAACCTGAACACCAGCTCTTTCCATGTCTCGAGCCCAACGAATATTGGCCTCTTCATCGAATCTGGCTTTTAGTTCAACAAGTGCTGTTACCGATTTACCAGCCTCAGCCGCTTCAATAAGCGCTTTAACAATTGGTGAATCATTACTAGTTCTGTATAAAGTTTGTTTAATAGAAATGACATTGGGATCAGTTGCTGCTTGTCGAATAAAGTGAACAACTACATCAAAACTTTCATATGGGTGATGAACGATCATGTCCTTATGGCGAATGGCAGAAAAAATGTTTCCTCCCATTTCACGAATACGTTCTGGATAACGCGATACAAGCGGTGTCCAACGAAGTTCGGGGCGATTTACCTTGACAAGGTTTGATATATTAGCAAGCCCAAGCATTCGGTCTTCAGAAACAACATTATCCTGATTAATGTTTAGTGACTGCAAGACAAACTTAAGCAAATCTTGTGGCATCGACTTATTAATCTTCAAACTAATGACGTCACCCCTACGCCTCTTTTTCAAAGCCGTTTCAAATAACCTAACCAAATCCTCTGCACGTTCTGATATCTCAATTTCACTATCGCGAATAATTCGAAAATAACCAATAGATAATATGTCAAACCCAGGAAAAAGTTTGTCAAAGTGTAAACTAATTAAATCTTCTAATAATAAAAAACGTAAAGGCAATCCTGACAACTGAATGAAGCGCTGTAATTGAGATGGAAACGGTAACAAGGCTTTCATTTCACGGCAGTCCGTTTTTCGAACCAACTGCAAAACTGCAGCAAACCCCCTATTTTGGATAAAAGGAAATGGATGAGCTGGATCGGTTGCCATCGGTGTCAGTATCGGAAAAACCTGTTCGACAAAATGTTTTTCTAGCCATTCTTTGTCAGATTGGCTGATATTATTTATTTCGAGGATGTGTATATTTTGTTGATCTAACTCTTTCTTAAGCTCATTCCAACAAGTTTGTTGACTTTCAATTAACTGTCTAGCTTTTACGTGAATAGCATACAATTGTTGAGATGGTGACAATCCATCCAAGCTTTGACCAACACCAGCGACAACCTGTCCCCTTAATCCTGCGACACGAACCATATAAAATTCATCTAAATTATTTGCCGATATTGATAGAAAATGGATACGCTCTAACAAAGGGTGTCTTTTATTATAGGCTTCGTCAAGGACACGCTGATTGAAAGCCAGCCACGATAATTCCCTGTTAATAAAACGTTTAGGTGACTGCATAAAATCCTGAGAAGATATATCTGGTCTATTCATCTTTATAAATCTTCCAATAAATTACTGACGATTAACTTTATCATTTACTAGGAAAATGGCTAAGGATATTTTTTAGATGATTTATTGTTATTGTAGAACCATACGTTAAAACTTGTTGGTAAATTTGATAAACCAAATAGTGTATTGACTTATAACTGCGTTCCGCATGAACAGATAAAAAGCTTAATTGATAATCAGGTATCATGATCCCTCGTTCAAAAAGCATTTGTTGCGTAATTCTTCTAAATAAATCCTCTTCAGGCTCGGCAATATGAAAATTCAGCATTGCTTGCTGGCGAGATTTTAAATCCATTAATTCTATATTTGACCAAGCAATAGGATTTTCTTGGGTACACACAAGTAATCTATATTGTTTTTCATCAAATTGATTTAACAAATGTAAAAAATTTTGAAGGTATAAATTTTGGTTAAATGGAAAAGTGTTTTTTTGGAAATCAATAATATAATGTTCTGATCTATTATTGATAATGGTTTGCCAATCAATAGTTGGACTGGCAAAAAAATCAGGGCTTATAAAAAAAGCTTGATGACGTTGTTGCCATATTCTAGCAAGATAAGTTTTGCCACAACCCGCCGGACCATGAATAACCATTCCCCACTTTGGCCAATTAAGATTAGATTTAATAATGTAATATGCTTCTCGATTGGTTAGGCCAACTTGAAAATTTGCCTCTAGGTAAGAAGGCTGATATTGTAACTCTAAACTTAACTGTTGCATTATAAGACACCAATTAACACTAAAACAACCAAAAATTAATGCTATGCTTTAGAGCGATACCCTTTAAAATACATACTTGTACGATATGCTTTTAGTGCATATCTTGAAAAAACCCTAATAATGGCTGCAACAGGAATAGCCAGCAAAATTCCAAGAAAACCAAATAATGAAGCACCGGCCATTAAGGCAAAAATAATCCACAGCGGGTGCAGTCCTGTTCGTTGACCTATTAATTTCGGAGTTAACCAATAATCATCGCACAATTGACCGGTTAAAAAAACGCCTGCAACAAGCAGTATATGTAAAGTATCCCCAAACTGAATAATAGCAAGCCCAATACTAACAAATACGCCAAAAATAAGGCCAAAATAGGGTATCAGCGAGAGAAAGCCAGCAATAATACCGATGCTAAATCCATAATCCAATCCAATGACTGCTAACCCAATACCATAGTATGCGGCCAGAAAAAAACCTATTGTTATCTTTCCCCGAATATAGGCAGCGAGCATTTTATCAATTTCTCGAAATTGTCTACGAATAACTGGCGCAATATGCCTTGGAATCCAGCGATTCACTTTTGTAATAATATTTTCCCAATCGCGTAATAAATAAAAGGTTACAATTGGAGTAATAAATACAAGAGATAAAATATTTAGGACACTAAAAAGATTTTTAAAAACCCTGCTTACAAAGCTATAAATTGATGTGTTATCAATATTCTGAAAATTTTGTAATATCGCATCAAGATACAGTTTTGCTTCACCCTCTAAGCTTTTTAAATAAGCTGGAATTCTTGTAGACAGAATCTGAAATTGTTCAACGAATATTGGAACCATAAGAAAAATAAAAGCACAGACAAAAGCAATAAAAGACAAAAGCAAGACAAGAGAGGACACCCCATGTCCCAATCTTATTTTTACCATATATCTTTTAGCTGGACCAAGAAGATAGGCAAGAATGATACCTGCAACAAATGGCATAATAATATCTGATAATAAAAACAAAAGGCCAACAACAGCTAAAAAGAACAGTCCCCAAAATATTGTATTACGCCAACCAATTTTATTTTCAGATTGCATAGCTTTATCCAAGATAAGAGAATAATCCATTAGGGTATAATAATTTGGTAAACATCTTGCTTAATTTCTTGAATATTAAAACCATGTGCTGTTAGTGCTGCAGATAATTTTTCAAAATTTGTATTTATTTGAGCCTGTATTTCAACAAATTTTGGATTAATTCTAGTTATATTAAAATTTTCAATAAATTGTATTTTCCTTAATTTATCCTGTACATCGTACCAAATATTTTGCCCATTAAATCGGATAACAAAAATTATATTTTTTATAGTACCGACATTAACAACATGATCTTCTTTCCATTTGCTTTCTAAATAATTTAAAATCTCAATGATTAACTGATTATATGATTTAGAAGACAAGGGAAAATTTAATTCATCTAACAAGACCAAACTGGCATCACTGCGGTCAATCCTGAAAATATCAATTTTGCTTGTGTCTGTCTGTTCATCCTGTTGATATAATTTAATTAACAAAATGTCTTGTGTTTTATATCGATCAACAAAATAGTTGTAGGTTTCGATTGATAGGTTAATTTTTCCATCATCTAAAGCGGTTGTACCGACATCATCAATGTCACCGATAGGTAGGACTGGTGATGTAAAGCTAAATTTTCTAGGAATATTTTGCCAATTTTTAAGCCATAGATTGTCATCTCTAAAAAGAACATCCTGTTCACCTAATGCCAAAACAGGTAGTATTAAAGTGCGGTCTTTAACGGCTTCAACATAATCGATACCATTTTCTCTAAGCAATTTTCGAACAGACTCGGGACGAAACCGAAAAGATACATTTGCTATATAACGCGTTGTTGAAGATTTTTCGCTTATTACTTCATAGTCTGCTATCAAACCATTAATTTCAACCGGTGAAAGTACAAGAAGATTTTGTTTTTGAGCAGGATCTATAAGAATTCTTGATAATAAGACATTGAAAGCTTCAATTTGCGCACTGTTAATTCCTTGTTGACGGGCGGTGGCAACATCTTTTGCTGTTTTGTCAATGATAACGTCATCAATCTGATATACTGCCTGAGCAGATGCATCATAAATAACAAAATTTAGAACTAATATTGCCGCTAAAAATAGATTTATAAATTTGTGCATAATACCACCCTATACAACTTCAATATAGATTAATGACTTCATCTATCACTCAACTTTTGTGCTAACGTTACATATTCTTCAACTGTCAAATCTTCAGCTCTTTTCATTTCATCTATACCAGAATTTTTGAGCCACTCAAGCACATTTGAGTTCACACCTTTCAGGGATTGACGTAACATTTTGCGACGATTACCAAATCCAGCCGCAGTAATTTTTTCAATTACACCCAGCAAGCTAATTTTTTGTGCTGTATAGTTGGGTATAAATTGAACAATCGATGAATAAACCTGCGGTGCAGGTGAGAAAGCGGACGGGGGGATATCTATTATTTTTTTACATGTGCATAGTAATTGACTAATTATACTTAAACGACCGTAAGATTTTGTCCTAGGAGAAGCTATAATCCTATCCGCAACTTCTTTCTGAAACATTAGTGTTAGCGCTTTATACATATGTATTTGGTGTAACCAGCTAATTAAAAGTTCAGTTCCAATATTATAAGGTAGGTTGGAAACAATCTGTATCGAGTCAGAACCTATACTTTTATAATCAAATTTTAGGGCATCTTGGTGTATAACAACAAGGCGGTTATTGAATTGACAAGCCAATTGTTCCAAATCTGCGATTAAGCGGTCATCTTTTTCAATAACATATATTTTAGGCGCACCAGCATTTAGTAATGCTTTTGTTAAAACACCCTGCCCAGGACCAATTTCAATAAAAATACTGTCAGTTATTTTAGGGATGCTATTAATGATGCCGCGAACAACATTCTGGTCAACCAGAAAATGCTGTCCTAAACTACGTTTAGTCGAAAAATTATTAGTGTTTAAAAATTGAGCACGCAAAATTATTTTTGACTTTGACTATCTTTTAAGCTTAATAACTGCAAAACGGCGTAAATCACGAAGATAACTGCGTGCAGCAAGCTCAAGACGTTCAGACCTTAGTTGCTCGGCTATTTGTAGTTTTTGAAATTCAACACCAGGAATTTTCTGACATACCATCAATACAACAACCGATCCATCGATAATTGTTGCATCTGTCTTTTGGCCTGCATCAAGGTTTTTTAGTAAATTTTGAATTTCAACGGGCATGCTTGACAGCAACAAGGGTGGTATTACTGGATTAACCTGAGGGCTTGTCTCCTGGGCCAAGCGGGCAAATTGATCACAATTATTTGCTTGTGCAGTGATGCTACGCGCTCGATCAATTAATGTCTGACGTTGCGCAGGAGACAAAGCACTTGTCACCGGTAATAACAAGCGAACAATCGACAAACCTATATCTTTTGGATCAATAGATTTCGCTGTTCGTTGATTGGCAACGTACAGGATATAATAACCATAACCAGTTCTAATTGGGAATGACGCCTGTCCAGGTTTAAGAGTAATCAACACTTTACGTAATTGTTCGTCGATTTCATCTGCAAATACCCAGCCAACTTCTCCATTATTACGCGCCGTAGCAGATTGCGAGAAATCTTTAGCTAAAAGCATAAAATTTGCTCCTGTTCTTGCCTGTCGACTTAATAAGTCTGCAGATTGTCTTGCTTCTTCAAGTTGTGACGGATTTTCCGCACCTAAAAATATTTCATATAGGTGGTACTGTGATTTTCCAACATTTCCTTGGCTTGACAGATATGCATTATCGATTTCCGTGCGGCTAATATCAATTCTTGACCTAATTTTTGCTGAAACAACACGCGACCAGGCAATTTCAGCACGATAGTTTTCTAAAAGTGTTTGTGCATAAATGCCATTCTGTCCAAGGTATTCAACAAACTGCCTTGCCGTTAAGTTGCTTTTAGCAGCAATATTTTGTAACTCAATTTGTAATTCTTGATCTGAAACTGATATATTGTTCTTTAATGCCTCTTGCACTTTTAAACGTTCATCAATTAATGATCGTAGCACTAATGGTGTTAATTGCTGACGATTCTCAAGCGTATTGACAAGTCGTGACGACAAAATTGCTAAGGATATACGTTGCTCAAGATCAAATTCTGTTATTATGTCATCATTGACAGTAGCAATAACACCCAATCCCCTGCCCTGTGCTTGTAAGCCAGTTGTAGCTATAAAAGCAAAGCAAACTATCATTAGCAGTAGAATGTTTTTTTGAAGGCGCACGATACATGTCTCCGATTCTCAAAAGAAATTTACATAAGCTATGCGTTTTTAAATAATCATGTCAATATAATGCTTGTTTCAAATAAAAACATCGTTATTTTATTAGTCATTTAAAATTTATAACATGTTTTTTGTTTTAACATCTAGAGGGTGAGGATTGAAATGAAAGTTAGTTTTGTCAAGTCAACTGCAACTAATAATGGGACACTGGTCGTTGGTGTTTTTGAAGATATAGAGCCAGGACAAAGCTTTCGTCAAATAGACACAGAAAACAAAGGAGCAATTTCACGTGCCATTAAGGCACATAACCGTTTTTTTAAGAAACGCGGTGAATTTGTTTCTGTTGCCGGATTGAATGGCGTTACCTATGACAGGGTTATTGTAGCCGGCCTCGGCAAGTCAAATGAACTTTCAGTTAGCGCAGCACGCGAAATTGGTGGCTTTTTATTGTCACACCTTTTGGTTATGAACCAACAAGATGTAACCTTCCTTCTGGACATAGCAACGGTAAAGCAAGTAACATCAAAAAATAAGAAAAAGGCAGATTCATTACCAGACATGCTTGACATTAACCAATTTTCAGCAAACCTTGCCTATGGTCTTAGACTTAAAGAATATCGTTTCGATAAATACAAAACAACCCTGAAGCCAAAAGACAAAACATTTTTAGGCTCTTTGACTTTTTTAGTTAATAACCCAGCTGCTACACAAAAAATATATGATGAACTTGCTCATACAATTGAAGGGGTTTTTTTAACGCGTGATCTTGTTTCAGAACCTGCAAATGTCATTTATCCAAAAAGCCTTGCTGATAGAGCACGTGCACTGACAAAACTTGGGGTTAAGGTTGAGGTTCTTGGCGTTGCTGAAATGAAGAAATTGGGAATGGGATCATTACTGGGGGTGGGCCAGGGAAGCGCTAACGAGAGTCAATTGCTGGTTATGGAATGGCCGGGAGACGATAAAAAGGCAGAACCTGTTGCCTTTGTTGGTAAAGGTGTAACGTTTGATACTGGTGGTATATCCTTGAAACCAGCTGCAAATATGGAAGAAATGAAAACAGATATGGCTGGCGCAGCAACAGTTATTGGTTTAATGCATGTCTTAGCAAGCAGGAAATCAAAGGCACGTGTTATTGGACTAGCAGGGTTGGTTGAAAATATGCCCTCAGGTACAGCCCAACGTCCCAGTGATGTTGTAACTTCTATGTCGGGTCAAACCATTGAAATTATTAACACAGATGCTGAAGGTAGATTGGTACTTGCTGATGTGTTATGGTACTGTCAACAACGTTTTAAACCAAAATATATGGTTGATCTTGCTACGTTAACAGGTGCTATTGTGGTTGCTCTTGGGCACCATTACGCAGGTTTATTTAGTAATGATCAGAGATTAGCAGATTTACTTATAAGCTCATCAAAAAAGGTTGACGAGCCAATTTGGCAGATGCCACTACATGAAAATTACAATAAAATTATGAATAGTGATATAGCCGATGTAAAGAATGCGGCAGGACGTGATGCTGGTAGCATTACTGCAGCACAGTTTTTGCAGCGATTTGTAAAAGATACTGCCTGGGCACACCTTGATATAGCTGGTGTTGCATGGACAGAGAAAGACATTGCACTTTGTCCTAAAGGAGCAACAGGATTTGGTGTACGTTTGCTAAACCAGTTTGTTGTTGATAATTTTGAAAAGTAATTTTTTGAGTTTCTTAAGGAAGATTTGGGATGCAGGAGGTTCGTTTCTACCAATATACCCAATCACCATTGATTAAGGTTTTAAAAGAATTGCTTGAAAAGTCCCTTGGACGTGGACAACGTACTGTTGTTCTGGCATCTTCAACAGACGAAGTAGAAAGTCTTTGTACAAGCTTGTGGACGACAGAACAACGCAGTTTTATACCACATGGTTCTAAAATTGATGGTAATCCTAGCAGACAGCCAATCTGGTTTACAGAGAAAATCGAGAACCCAAATCAAGCATCGATTTTGGTTTCTATTGGAGATCATCACATTATAGCGAATGATTTTAATCTTTTGATTCACTTAATTGATGGTAATAATACTGATAAAGTTCAAAAAAGCATTAGCCTTTTTGAACAGCTGCGTCAAAGGGATTTGCTGATTAAATATTACTTTCAAAACGAAACTGGAAAATGGATAGAAAAAACACCTCCCAGTACTCTAGGGAATTAAGTAGTGTCAAAACTTCTTTAGAAAGTTTGCTTCAGGTTGTTCGTAGATTGCGTGACCCTACTCATGGATGTGATTGGGACAAAAAACAAAGTTTTCAATCAATTGTTAGTTATACGATAGAAGAGGCTTATGAAGTTGTTGATGCTATTGAGAATTTTGATCCTGTAAAAATAAAAGATGAGCTTGGGGACCTGCTTTTCCAAATAGTTTTTTATAGTATACTTGCTGAAGAAAATCGGTTGTTCAATTTTGATGAAATTGTTCAAACTATTTCAGAAAAAATGATCGAGCGTCATCCACACGTTTTTGCTCAGAATCATGCGGATTATGATAGGCAATCCGTAGATATTGAAAAAAAATGGGAGCAGACGAAAAATCGTAAATTGAGGTTAAGTAGTAAAAATTCATTAATGGATGATGTACCAATAAATTTACCCGCAATATTACGCACACAAAAACTACAAAAGAAAGCGGCAAGTGTTGGTTTTGACTGGCATAATCCAAAAGAGGTTATGGCTAAATTATTTGAAGAAATTGATGAACTCGAAGAAGCGATAGCAATTAATGATCATCAGTTTATTGAAGAAGAATTTGGCGACTTACTTTTCACATGTATTAACTTATCAAGACACTTAAATGTTAACGCTGAGTCTGCTTTGCGTAAAGCAAACAATAAATTTCAGCAGCGCTTCAGTTATATGGAACAATTGTTAATAGAGCAAGGAAAAGTAATAGAAAATGTCGAAAGACACATTTTAGAAGCACTGTGGGTTGAAGCAAAAAAACAATTTAAGAAGACTATCCCCTAAAAGTCAGTCGGTTAATAGTAATTTAATCAAGCTTGACGTATCTAAGTGCCCATCATTCTGTTGCTGTAGCTGTGTATAAAATTGGCTAATAAGCCCGGTAATTGGTAAAGAACTTTTGTTTTTTGCCGCTTCATTCATACAAATCATCAGGTCTTTTTTCATTAAGTTAACAGCAAAACCAAAATTAAATTGGTTATTAACCATGGTAGTAGCACGGTTTTGTAACTGCCAAGATGCAGCTGCCCCCTGCTCAATTGCCTTGATTACACGAAAAGGGTCTATTCCTGCGTTTTTTGCAAAGGATAACCCTTCAGCTAAACCCTGAATAACGCCTGCAATGCATATCTGATTGACCATTTTTGCCAATTGACCTGAGGCAGTCGGACCAATATAGACAGTATTTTTACAGTAATCAGATAATAAAGATTTAACCTGGTCAAAAATATCCTCATCTCCCCCAATCATCGAGGTTAGAATGCCCTTTTCAGCCCCAGACTGCCCGCCAGACACAGGAGCATCCAAGAAATGAATCTTACGTGATAAAGCTTGGTTGAAGATATGGCGAGTAATCGTTGCACTGACAGTTGAATGATCAATAATAATTGTATTAGCGTTTAGTCGATCTAATAAATGATGATGCCCTAAAAATATTTCATTTAGGGCATCATCATCACTGACGCAGGTTATAATCACATTGGCCGATTGTGCTTCGGCAATATCAAAAGATACTGAACCACCAAACTTTTCTTTCCACTGGAGCGTTTTTTGAGAATTTCTGTTAAAAACAGTAACTTGACGACATTTTCGCTGCAAATGTCCTGCCATGGGGTATCCCATAACCCCAAGACCAATGAAAAATATTCTTAGTTCCGTTGGACGATAATCTTGGTTGTTCATTAATAATTCTTCCGTTTCATATAATTTCTTCTACAGCGTCCTGACCAAGCAACTTTTGAACCTGTTGCTTTATATCATCACTCCAACGATATCCTTTCCCCAATGTCATTTCGACAACAACATCATATTCGGTTTCGACAATAACTTTTATTTGATCTTTACCATTATTTGTTGATTTCATAAGAATTTGGTTTAAAGAAGCAACAGTTTGTGCCTCTCGTACCTGTATTTGAATCAGACTTTTGATCCCTGACATAGCTTCATTCAATAATTTTGGCTGCTGCCCTGTTAGCCTGATTTCTGATTGATCTTCACGTATTTCAACAGGTAATAGTAAAATATTGCCTGGCTCAAGCAATTCGCGCGCAGCTATAAGCACATCAGAAAAAAACATTACTTCGTAAATACCGCTATGATCTGAAAAACGTACATAAGCATAGCGGTTACCTTTGGCTGAAATCTTTTCTTGTCTTGATATTACTACACCAGCCAGGGTTACACTTTGGCTATTATAAACGCCTTGTTGCTGTACATCAGCATACGAAGAAACATTAAGATACTTTAATTGTTTTTCATAAGCGTCCAATGGATGTGATGAAAGATAAAAACCTATCGAGTCATACTCATGTTGTAATTTTTCAATATGATTCCAGTCGTCGCATGGTTTTAAATTAAAACGTTGCACTTCACTTGCATCGCTTACACCAAATAAACCTATCTGGCCTGATTCACGATTTTTTGATGATTGGGCAGCTTGTTGTAAAATAATATCAATCGATTGGTATGCTTGATGACGATTAGGAACAAGTGTATCCATAGCACCTGCGCAAATCAAGCTCTCCAGCTGTCTTTTATTTAAGGTTTTACTATCAACATGCTCGATAAATTCTTGTAAAGATTTAAATGTGCCTCGTGTAGCACGAACATTGATGATCATTTCAGCCAACGCATTTCCTACATTACGCACAGCCGGTAAGGCATACCTAATTGCCAGCTTGTTTTGATGTGATTCAACTAAAAAAATGCTACCGCTTCTATTAATGTCTGGCGGTAACAAGGCAATATTGTTCTTATTAAGTTCTTGTTTAATTAATCCAAGCTTATCGGTATTGCTGATTTCAAGTGTCATTGAGGCAGCAAAAAATTCAACAGGGTAATTAGCCTTTAGCCACGCGGTCTGATAAGAAACCAGCGCATAAGCAGCAGCATGACTTTTATTAAATCCATAGCCAGCAAACTTATTAACTTCATCAAAAATTTTTGTTGCTGTTGCTTCATCAACATTATTTCTTCGAGCTCCATCAATAAATACCTTACGCTGCGCTTCCATTTCTTCTTTAATTTTTTTACCCATAGCGCGCCTTAAAATATCTGCTTTGCCCAAACTATAATTTGCTAAAACTTGGGCAATTTGCATTACCTGTTCCTGGTATATCATAATACCGAAGGTCTCGCGCAGTATGTTTTCAAGCATGGGATGAAGGTAATCTGCTGATTCCTTACCATGCTTACAGGCTATATATTTTGGAATATTGTCCATTGGTCCTGGACGATATAAGGCAACAACAGCAATAATATCCTCAAAACGGTCTGGTTTAAGTTTCTTCAGCACATCACGCATACCAGCACTTTCAAGCTGGAAAACCCCCATTGATTCACCACGACCAAGCATGTCATAGGTTTTATTATCACTTAAAGTTAGTCTAGCTAAATCAACTTTAATCCGACGCTGATGAAGCATTTTTTCAGCTAATGCAATCATCGTTAAAGTCTTAAGACCTAGGAAATCAAATTTAATTAGGCCGGCTAGTTCAACATATTTCATATTGAACTGGGTAGCTGGCATTGTAGATTTGCTATCCTGGTATAAAGGAACATATTCTTCAAGCGGTTGTTGACCAATAACAACTCCTGCAGCATGTGTTGAAGCGTGTCTATACAAACCTTCTAACTGTAACGCGATATTAAACAAGCGATCAATATTTGGTTCTTGACGCCGTACCTCTTGCAGCTGCTTATCCATATCCAAAACCTGTTTTAAGGTTACTGGATTTGTAGGATTATTAGGTATTTGCTTACATAATTTATCAACTTGGGTATATGGCAATTCTAGAACGCGTCCTACATCACGTAAAACTGCCCTAGCTTGTAATTTACCGAATGTAATAATCTGTGCAACACGCGATATGCCATATTTATTACGAACATAATCAATCACTTCATCACGACGATCTTGACAAAAATCTACATCAAAGTCCGGCAATGAAACACGTTCAGGATTAAGGAATCGTTCAAATAACAATCCCCATCTTATAGGGTCAAGTTCAGTAATAGTTAACGCCCATGCAACAACTGAACCTGCACCAGAGCCACGCCCCGGGCCAACCGGTATCTGATTCTTTTTTGACCACTTAATAAAATCTGCCACAATCAAAAAATATCCGGCAAAACCCATCTTGATGATTAGTGACAGTTCATACTCTAATCTTTCCCAGTATAATTGTTGATTAAGTTTTTGGTTATCATATTCTGGTAATGAAAGTATCTCTTTCATACGCAGTTCTAAACCGTTCTTAGCTTGCTCTTTTAATAAAGTTGTCTCATCCTTTTCAGGCTCATGAATATCATGGAATTTTGGGAAAACAGTTTTTCTTGGTTCAAGTAAAAAAGAACAACGCCTTGCTATTGCTATCGTATTTGCTGTCGCCTCAGGAATATCAGCAAAAATATCAAGCATTTCTTTGCCTGATTTAAAATAATTATTAACAGTAACACGACGTCTATTTTGTTCTGTAATTGTTACACCTTGTGCAATACATAGTAGCGCATCATGGGCTTCATAAACGTCAGCACTGGCAAAAAAAGACTCGTTTGTCGCAACAAGTGGTACATGATAACGTGCGGCAAGTTCTATAAACCTCTGTTCAGTTGTATTTTCTTCTGCCGTACCTTGACGCATCAGTTCAATATAAAGTCGATCTTGAAAAATTTTCTTTAAATGCTCGATAACCCCGGCTGCTTGGTCATAGTTTTTATTTAATAATAACTGACCCACCAATCCTTGCGGCCCGCCTGTCAGGGCAATAAGACCCGCAGTTTTTCCAGTAAGTTCATGCATAAATATTGCTGGGTTAACTAAATTCTGTGCGTTACGATACGCCTGGCTGACCAGATAACTTAAATTGTGGTATCCTTCTTTATTTTGAACCAGAAAAATAAGACTAGAAAAAGTTGGTTTTTGTATTTCAAGTTTTCTGCCATCAATATTATTTTCGTTAACTATAGCAAGCTGACAACCGATAATTGGTTGAATACCATAATCCTTTGCTGCAAGCGAAAATTCCATTGCACCAAATAGGTTATTTGTATCGGTTAGGGCAACCGCAGGCATATGATTCTTTTTAGCTAAATCAACTAACTCTTTAACTTTAATCGCCCCCTCAGAAAGTGAATAAGCCGAATGATTACGAAGATGCACAAAAGGTGTCAGCATAGCATATTGCCTTTATATCAAGTGAATTTTTCCATCTTCAATACGCATAACTTCGTCCATTCGCCTGGCTAAATCTAAGTTATGGGTTGCAATAAGCGCAGCTAACCCCATTTCCCTGGCTAATTTTTGGATTAATAAAAACACTTCTTCTGTTGTCTTGGTATCCAGATTACCCGTGGGCTCATCAGCAAGTAAAATCTTGGGGTTGTTAGCCAATGCCCTGGCTATTGCAACCCTTTGCTGTTCGCCACCAGATAACTTACCTGGGCGGTGGTTTAACCTATCTGATAATTTTACCTTTTCAAGTAGTACTAAAGCATTTTGTTTTGCTTGTACCCTACTCCTGCCAAATATAAGCTGAGGAATCATAACATTTTCCAACGCAGAAAAATCTTTTAACAAATGATGGTATTGATAAACAAAACCTATACAATTCTGCCGTAGCAATGAACGGCGGTAATCACTAAGTTTTGCGGCTGATTGACCTGAAACTAAAACATCCCCTTCATCTGGCTGCTCGAGCAACCCACAAATATGCAAAAGGGTCGACTT
>JAEUKQ010000038.1 GCA_016794225.1 Alphaproteobacteria bacterium
TAAGTGTTAACAACCATTCATTTCGTGTTGATGTATCTGTTGAAACGCAGCAATGTACAAACATCCGTACTTGGCATCAAGGTAGTAAAATCAATCTAGAACGTTCTTTAAAGGTTGGGCAAGAACTGGGCGGTCATTTGGTGAGTGGGCATGTCGATACGACAGCCATCTTAGAAAAACGATTGCCAGATCAAGGCAGTTTGCGCCTTGGGTTCAAGGTGCCTACTGATTTTAGAAAGTATATTGCCACCAAAGGTTCTATAACCATTAATGGTGTTTCCCTAACCATTAACCAGATTGAGAAAAACTTATTTTATGTTAATCTTATTCCAATTACCATCGCCAAGACAAATTTGGGTAGCCTAAATATCGGGGCTATTGTGAATATAGAGATTGATATGATGGCGCGCTATGTCGTTAAATATCTTGAAGAGCGGCAATTATGACAAATTCTCAGCATGTTTTTACGCCAATTCCAGATCTTATTCAGGAAGCTGCGCAAGGAAAAATGTTTATCCTGGTTGATGACGAGGATCGAGAAAACGAAGGTGATCTTGTTATTCCAGCTCAAATGGCCACGGCTGCTGCAATTAATTTTATGGCACGATATGGAAGGGGACTTATTTGCTTGGCTTTAACGCGTGAACGGGTTGAACAATTGCGTTTACCATTAATGTCGATGCGTAATGAAACGCGGCATCAAACTGCTTTTACAGTTTCTATTGAAGCCCGAGAGGGTATAGCAACTGGAATATCTGCATCAGACAGAGCCAGAACGGTGGCAACAGCTATTGATAATACCAAGGATTCCCGTGATATTGTTACACCAGGCCATGTTTTCCCGTTGATAGCTAGAGATGGTGGCGTATTAGTTCGTGCCGGTCATACCGAGGCAGCGGTCGACATTGCAAGACTTGCTGGATTAAATCCATCAGGGGTTATTTGTGAGATTTTGAATGAAGATGGTACAATGGCCCGCCGCGATGATTTGATCAAATTTGCTTATCATCACCAACTAAAAATTGGAACAATTGCAGATCTTATTGCTTATCGGCGTAAATATGAAAAAGTTGTAGAGCGTAAAACAGAAAAACGGTTGCAAAGTATTTATGGCGGCATGTTCCAGATGATTGTGTATATCAATCGTTTTGCTTATGCCGAGCATATTGCTTTGATTAAAGGCGATATCACAACACCAGGGCCAGTTTTGGTTAGAATGCATGCGCTTAATATCTTGGAAGACGTTTTAGGCGAAAAACCAGTAACAGACAATAATACTGTACAAGCAGCGATGCAATTAATAGCCGCCGAAGGTCGGGGTGTTATTGTTCTGATTCGTGAGCCGTCACCAACAAGTGTAAGTAGCCAAGTTATCAAATCCTTAGCCCCCACAAGACCAGATACTCATGAGTTGCGTGATTACGGTGTTGGTGCACAAATTTTAAAAGATATTGGTGTTAGCGAGATTACCTTGCTTAGCAATCATGTTCGTAATATTGTGGGAATCGAGGGGCATGGCCTTAAAATAGTTGGGCACCGCATATTACATAGTATTTAAAATACAGAAGATAAATTATGGCATCTCATTTACATCAAAATATTGATAAAAATAAACTTTCACAATCGGTTATTATAAATCCACCACCACATATTTTAATAGTTATTGCACGATTTTATCATGATATAGCTGATGAGCTTTTGTTGGGTGCTTCTGAATATCTGAAAACGATAAAAGCAACCCATGATTTGCTTGAAGTGCCTGGGGCTTTTGAAATTCCATCTGCCATTAATATGGCTTTTATGGGTAGAAAACAGTATCCCAGTCAGCCACAGATAGGTGGTGCTATTGCACTTGGATGCGTTATCCGCGGTGAAACCAGCCATTATGATTATGTATGTGGTGAAAGTGCTCGTGGCCTGCAACAATTGGCTTTGCAGTTTCTTCTGCCGATTGGTAATGGTATATTAACAGTTGAAAATAAGGCGCAGGCTTGGGAAAGAGCGCGTCGCAATCGTCAAAATAAAGGGGCTGAGGCTGCACATGCTTGTGCATCAATGGTTGTTATTAAAAATAAATTTTTTTCTAGGTCAAAATGACGTCCTTATCTAAGCGTTATCATCCTCTTCAACGCCATTTAACAAGACTAGCAATCGTTCAAGTATTATATCAGCATGATATGACTTCTGAACCTGTCGAGGATATTGTAAGCCAATATCGCCAACATGGTCTTATTCATTGGTCTGATTTTCTTCAACAAGCTAAACTGGATTGGGATTTTTTCAATTATATTATATCCGAAGTTGGGCGTCATCAGCAAACATTGCGAACATTATTGTCGGCCAGTTTGGAAAAAGAATGGCCAATTGAGCGCCTTGAAAATGTATTGCGTGCAATTTTGTTAGCAGCAACCGCTGAATTTCAATTTTGTCATGAAACACCGGCAAAGGTGATTATTACTGAGTATGTTAGTATCACGGCTTGTTTTTATGACCGTAAGGAAGTCGGGTTTATTAATAAAATTCTTGATGTTCTGGCTCAGCAAATAAGGCCAATTGATAACCATGAACAGCCAAAAAAAACAGTTTAGCGATAGTGATATCCCAAGCGAATTTGAAATTATCAAACGGTTTTTTCGTCCACTGGCTATAGATAACAAGGCTAGTTTGGGTCTAAAAGACGATGTTGCTTTATTACAATTTTACCAACCATCCCAAATAATCTTAACTGCAGATGCTGTTGTTGCTGGGGTGCATTTTTTTCCACAAGATCCCCCAGATCTAATCGCTCGTAAAGCATTACGCGTTAATATTTCTGACTTGGCTGCCAAGGGGGCACAGCCACTAGGTTATTTAATGACCATTGCCATTCCAGCGGGGACTTCACAATTTTGGCTAGAAAATTTTGCAGCTGGTCTAAAAATTGATCAGCATGAATTTGGTATTAGTCTATTGGGTGGAGATACCGTTTCAACGCCTGGTCCTTTAACCATCTCTATTACAGCGATCGGATTACTACCAAATCAAGTACGTCTTCCGCAACGGTGTCATGCCCAAATAGGCGATATTATTGGGGTTAGCGGAACAATTGGTGATGCAGCTTTAGGATTGCAGGTGTTAAAAGGAAGAATAAAAATTGATTCGCAACAGAATAACAATTTTTTAAAAGATCGTTATTGGATACCACGTCCAAGATTAAATTTAGGGATGGAACTTGTAAAACATGGGATGATTCATGCCATGATGGATATTTCAGATGGGTTGCTTGGTGATTTAAAGCATATCTGCAATGCTTCATCCGTTGGTGCAGAGGTTGACAGTGCTGCTATTCCGCTTTCATCCGCTGCATTGGCAGCATATCAACTTGATCCTGATATACTGCCGATTATTTTAACAGGTGGTGACGATTATGAATTACTTTTTACCACGTCACCCGATTCTTGGCCTATTATTGAACGATTTGGTCAAAAGCTCGGCGTACCTATTAATAAAATAGGTCATATTATTAGTGGTTCTGAATTGAGTGTACTTGATAAAGATGGTAAAAATTATCCGATCGAGCAAAAAGGTTACCAACATTTTTAGTTTTTTTTTAGAGCACTGTTTCTGCTAATTATCAGTAAGTAATATCAACAAAACAAAGCTATAAGGCTATTGTTAGCAGTATATTATTTTTCAAAAAAAATACACAAACATGATAATTCGTATAAATATCTAGGGGTTGCAAAGATTCGTGCTTGACTGAAATAAAACATCTCAATATTATGCAGCGACATTGCGAAACTAGCAGTAGGCACGAGCAGGCTTAGACGTGGTTTCTATTCAGTTGTTGCCAAAAAAATACTTTTTGGTTTAGGCCGCTCGAAGATACTTGCTTCTGAGCGGTTATTGTTTGTTATTTTAGTCGGTGATAGGAATTTTTGAATGCCAACAATTAGTCAATTAATTCGCCATCCTCGTCAGGAGCGTAAAAGAAGGGAAAAAGCACCCGCATTAGCGGAATGCCCACAAAAACGTGGTGTTTGTACCCGTGTTTACACAACAAAACCAAAGAAGCCAAACTCGGCTCTTCGTAAGGTTGCGCGTATTCGTTTAACGAACGGGAATGAAATTACCGGGTATATTCCGGGTGAAGGACATAACCTCCAAGAACACTCGGTGGTTCTTGTTCGCGGTGGTCGTGTTCCTGATTTGCCAGGTGTTCGTTATCATATTGTGCGTGGCTCTTTGGATACCCAGGGGGTTCAAAAGCGCAAACAAGGTCGTTCTAAGTACGGTGCCAAAAGGCCAAAATAATTTTGGAGTGTTAAAGGAGTTTTTCAATGTCGCGTCGTCATGCTGCCGAAAAGCGCGAAATTATACCGGATGCAAAATATGGTGATCCGGTTCTTGCGAAGTTTATGAACGTTTTGATGTACCAAGGCAAGAAGTCTGTTGCCGAACGAATCGTTTATCATGCGCTTGATCAGGTTCAAGAAAAATCTGGCAAAGACCCAATGGAGGTTTTTAAGCTGGCGTTAGAAAACGTTGCACCGCAGGTTGAAGTTCGTTCCCGCCGTGTGGGTGGTGCGACCTATCAGGTGCCGGTTGAAGTTCGCGCCCAACGCGCACAGGCTTTGGCTATTCGCTGGATTATTACAGCCGCGCGGGCACGTTCCGAAACCGAAATGACCAAGAGATTATGTGGCGAATTGCTGGATGCTTCAGCAAATAAAGGGACGGCCGT
The DNA here is from genome assembly GCA_016794225.1 of Alphaproteobacteria bacterium. Classification (GTDB taxonomy): domain Bacteria; phylum Pseudomonadota; class Alphaproteobacteria; order JAEUKQ01; family JAEUKQ01; genus JAEUKQ01. The sequence continues at coordinate 4,724 of JAEUKQ010000038.1, forward strand.
TAAAAAACGTGAAGATACCCATAAGATGGCTGATGCCAATAAGGCATTCTCACACTACCGTTGGTAATTGCGATAGAAACTTTATACAGGAATTAGGTTTAGCATGTCACGCGCAACTCCGATTGAACGATACCGCAATATTGGTATTATGGCGCATATTGATGCCGGAAAAACGACAACGTCAGAACGTATTTTGTTCTATACGGGTAAGGCGTATAAATTAGGCGAGGTTCATGAGGGTACTGCAACCATGGACTGGATGGAGCAAGAGCGTGAGCGCGGCATTACAATTACTTCTGCCGCAACAACCTGTTTTTGGCGCGACCATCGAATCAATTTAATCGATACACCTGGCCACGTTGATTTTACCATCGAGGTCGAGCGTTCATTGCGTGTTCTGGACGGTGCGGTTGCGGTTTTTGATAGTGTTTCAGGCGTTGAGCCACAGTCCGAGACTGTTTGGCGCCAGGCAAACAAATACCGTGTCCCTAGGATTTGTTTTGTTAATAAAATGGATCGTATTGGTTCTGATTACAAGCGGTGTATTGAGATGATCAAGGAAAGGCTAGGGGCTAAACCTTTGGTCATTCATTTGCCGATAGGGTCCGAAAGTGCGTTTGTTGGTATTATTGATCTGGTTCAAATGAAAAGCATTATCTGGAAAGATGAAAGTTTGGGCGCCGAGTTTGTCATAGGCGATGTTCCAGCTAATTTACTTAAAGAAGCAAATCAATATCGTGCAAAATTAGTAGAAATGGCGGTTGAAGTTGATGATGCCGCTATGGAAGCGTATTTGGAGGGAAATGAACCTGACGAAGCAACCCTGCGTCGTCTGATCCGTAAGGGTACGGTTGAGGCTGCTTTCTTCCCTGTAATATGTGGTAGTGCCTTTAAAAACAAGGGTGTTCAAACATTGTTGGATACAGTTGTTGATTATTTGCCATCACCGCAGGATGTTGGCGCGGTTAAGGGGATGAGCCTAGATGGTAAAAAGGAAATGGAGCGTCGGTGTAATGACAGCGAACCGTTCTCGGGCCTTGCTTTCAAAATTATGAGTGATCCTTTTGTAGGTACTCTAACTTTCGTTCGTATTTACTCGGGCGTATTAGCTTCCGGCACAACAGTTTTGAATACTGTTAAAGATAATAAAGAGCGCGTCGGTCGTATGTTATTAATGCATGCTAACCAGCGTGAAGAAATTAAAGAGGGCCGCGCAGGTGATATTGTTGCCCTTGTTGGTCTTAAGGGCACAACAACCGGTGACACGTTGTGTGATATGTCTAACCCAATACTTTTGGAGCGTATGGAGTTTCCAGAGCCAGTTATTGAAGTTGCTGTTGAGCCTAAAAGCAAAGCTGATCAAGAAAAAATGGGTATGGCCTTGAACCGTTTGGCTCAGGAAGATCCATCTTTCCGTGTCAGCGTTGATCCTGAAAGCGGCCAAACTGTTATTAAGGGGATGGGCGAACTGCATTTGGAAATTATTGTCGACCGTATGAAGCGTGAATACAAGGTTGAAGCCAATGTTGGTGCTCCACAGGTTGCCTACCGCGAGACAATTACCCGTTCAATTGAATACGATTATACGCATAAGAAGCAAAGTGGTGGTGCCGGTCAGTATGCAAAGGTTAAGATTCGTTTTGAGCCAATGCCCCCGGGCAGTGGGTTTAAGTTTGAAAGTGCGATTATTGGCGGTGCTGTTCCCAAGGAATATGTTCCAGGCGTTGAGAAGGGCTTAACAGCTGTAAAAGAATCTGGGGTTATTGCTGGGTTTCCAGTAATTGACTTTAAAGCAACGTTGATTGACGGTGGATACCACACGGTCGACTCGAACGCATTAACTTTTGATATTGCCAGCCGCGCTTGCTTCCGTGAAGCAATGCCTAAAGCAGCGCCACGTCTTCTTGAACCAATCATGCGTGTTGAGGTTGTTACACCAGAAGATTATATGGGTGATATTATTGGTGATTTAAGCAGCCGGCGTGGCCAGGTTAATGGCATGTCGGCACGCGGAAATGATCGCGTTATTGCCGCGATGGTTCCTTTGGCCAATATGTTTGGGTATGTTAATACGTTGCGCTCGATGAGTCAGGGGCGTGCACAGTACACAATGCACTTTGACCATTATGAGCAAGTGCCGCAATCGGTTGCAGATGAAGTTAAAGCTAAATATGCTTAAGGTTAAATCGTAATAAAGTGGGTTTCATAAAGGTTTGATAAAATGGAAAATCAAAATATACGCATTCGGTTAAAAGCTTTTGATCATCGCCTGCTTGATCAATCAACCAATGAGATAGTAAATACGGCAAAAAGAACGGGCGCAAAAGTTCGTGGCCCAATCCCCTTGCCAAATCATATTGAAAGATATACAGTGCTGCGCTCGCCTCATGGTGACAAAAAAAGTCGTGAACAGTTTGAAATGCGCACGCACAAAAGGCTGATGGAGATTGTAGAGCCAACACCACAAACGGTTGATGCTTTAATGAAGCTTGATCTTGCTGCAGGTGTTGATGTGGAAATTAAGCTTAGAAGCTAACAATGTTGGCGATGTTTTGTAGGTAATTTGGGTAAGATTAACAGATTTGAGATTGGTGATAATATGCGTACGGGTTTAATAGCACAAAAAGTTGGGATGACCCAATATTTTCAACAAGATGGCACGCCACTACCTGTGACTGTGCTTAAGATCGATTCGTGTCAGGTTGTCGCTGTCAAGACCCAGGATAAAGATGGGTATGTAGCGTTACAGTTGGGGGTCGGTAAGGCAAAAGTAAAGAATGTTACCAAGCAGTTGCGTGGTCATTTTGCCAAGGCCAAGGTTGAACCAAAACGCAAAGTAGCAGAATTTAGGGTTTCCCCAGATGCTGTGATAACCCCTGGGACTGAAATTACAGCCGATCATTTTATGGTTGGTCAATTTGTTGATGTTTCGGGTATTACCATTGGTCGTGGTTTTGCTGGTGCCATGAAGCGTCATGGTTTTGGTGGGTTGCGGGCAACCCACGGTGTTTCAGTGTCTCATCGTAGCCATGGTTCAACTGGTAATCGTCAAGATCCAGGACGTGTTTTCCCGGGTAAAAGAATGGCTGGTCATATGGGTCAAACCCGTATTACGGTTCAGAATCTGCAAGTTGTTATGACAGATAAAGAAAAAGGTTTGGTTTTGGTAAAGGGTGCTGTCCCGGGGTGTGAAGGGGGGTATTTGATTGTCCGTGATGCAATTAAAAGAACGCATAAGGACCTTCCGTTTCCAACCTCTACCGCTCAAGCCGCATCATAAACAGTAGGTATAATCATGAAGGTTCAACTTTATTCATTAGATAATCAGTCTGTCGGTAATATTGATTTGGCCGACGATGTTTTTGGGTTACCCAATCGTAAGGATATTTTAGCCCGCGCTGTTAACTGGCAATTGGCCAAGCGTCGTGCTGGAACGCATAAAACCAAAGAAATTGGCGATATCAGCGGTACTACCAAAAAACCGTGGGCACAAAAAGGTACTGGTCAGGCCCGTCAGGGTAGTTTGCGTTCACCACAATTTCGTAAAGGGGCTGTCATTTTTGGTCCTGTTGTCCGCAGCCACGAACATCAATTAAATAAAAAGGTTCGCAAATTAGCTCTCAAGACAGCTTTGTCTGTAAAGCAAGCTGAAGGTAAGTTGCTGATTTTAGATAATGCGGACTTGGTATCTTCCAAAACTAAGGATTTAGCGGCGAAAGTTGAAAAATTTGGTTGGAAATCAGTGTTGTTGATTGATGGTAATCAGGTAAATGAAAACTTAGCACGCGCTTCTTCAAGTTTGGTACATTTTGATGTGCTACCGCAGCAAGGTGCCAATGTTTATGATATTTTACGCCACGATACTTTGGTTTTAACCCAGTCTGCCGTGCGTAGCTTAGAAGAGAGATTGTCATGAGTAAGAAAAAACAAGGTGCAGTTGCTGCGCTAGATAATAGCAAGTTAGTTGTTTTGTACGATATTATCCGTTCTCCAATTATTACCGAGAAGGCAACTTTTATTTCTCAGTTTCGTCAATTTACATTTCACGTACCTATTGACTCAACAAAAAAGCTGGTGCGTGAAGCAGTTGAAGCCGTTTTTAAAGTAAAGGTATTGGCTGTTAATACGTTGCGTCAAAAGGGAAAAACAAAAATTTTTCGTGGCCGTCGTGGAATGCGTTCAGATTATAAAAAGGCTATTGTTACCTTGGCTGAAGGTCAAACCATTGATGTAAATACAGGAGTCTCGTAAAATGGCCTTGAAGACATTTAAACCAGTAACACCATCAACGCGTGGACTTATACTTGTTAATCGTGCCGAACTGTACAAAGGCAGGCCAGAGAAGTCATTGACCGTGGGTCTACGCAAAACAGGTGGTCGTAATAATAATGGCCGAATTACTGCGTGGCGTATTGGTGGTGGACATAAGCAACTGTATCGTTTTGTTGATTTTAAGCGTCGTAAATTTGATATGCCAGCAGTTGTCGAACGGTTGGAATATGATCCAAACCGTACTGCTTTTATTGCGCTGATTCGATATGAGGATGGTGAATTAAGCTATATTTTAGCCCCCCAACGCCTTAAAGTTGGTGATCAGGTTGTTTCCGGCGAGAGAGTTGACGTAAAGCCTGGTAATGCTATGCCTTTAAAAAGCATTCCTGTTGGTACGATAGTCCATAACATTGAACTAAAACCAGGTCGTGGTGGACAGTTTGCTCGTGCTGCAGGCGCATATGTCCAAATTGTTGGTCGTGACGGTGCCTATGTTCAGTTGCGTATGAATTCTGGTGAATTGCGTGTGGTTCGTGCAGAATGTATGGCCACAGTTGGTGCTGCTTCTAACCCAGATCAGCAAAATATTAAGATTGGTAAGGCCGGTCGTCATCGTTGGATGGGTGTACGCATGACTGTTCGTGGTAACGCAATGAACCCTGTTGACCATCCGCATGGTGGACGTGGCAACAAAGGAACGCATCCCAAAACCCCATGGGGTAAGGGAACAAAAGGAAATAAAACGCGTCATAATAAGAAGACTGACGGGTATATTATTCGTCGTCGTCATGCTGTGAATTAGGTAAGGAGATAATTTATAATGCCTCGTTCAATTTGGAAAGGCCCATTTGTTGATGGATATCTGTTGAAGAAAGCTGAAACAGCTAGATCTTCTGGCCGTAATGATGTCATAAAAATTTGGTCACGTCGTTCGACGATTTTGCCGCAATTTGTGGGGTTAACTTTTGGGGTTTATAATGGGCATAAGTTTTTGCCTGTGTTTGTTACGGAGAATATGATAGGTCATAAATTTGGCGAATTCTCCCCAACACGTACGTTCAACGGTCACTCTGGTGATCGGAAAGCAAAAAGGACAGAAAAATGAGCAAGAATAAGACCGTTCGTCGCTTTGCAGATAACGAGGCTGTGGCAAAAGTTTATAATCTTAAGGGTAGCCCGCGCCGTTTAAATTTAGTTGCGCAAATGATCCGTGGATTGCCTGTTCAACCCGCTTTGTCACATCTGCGCTTATCAAAAAGACGTGCAGCTCACGATGTTAGGAAAGCTTTGCAATCAGCGATTGCAAACGCTGAAAATAACCATCAGTTAGATGTAGACCGTTTATATGTTGCTGAGGCAACTGTTGGTCGCGCTTTTGTGATGAAAAGATTCCATGCACGTGCCCGTGGACGTGGTGCGCGCGTTGAAAAATTTTGGAGCCACCTAAGATTGGTTGTTCGTGAACAAAATCAGCAGAAGGAGAATGCTTAATGGGTCAGAAGGTAAACCCTACCAGCCTACGTTTAGGAATTAACAGGACATGGGATTCACGTTGGTTTGCGAAAGCTGGTAAATATGCTGAATTGCTGCATCAAGATTTTGAATTGCGTCGTTATCTTACAAAGCGGCTTGAGCAAGCTGGTGTAAGTCGTATCGTTATTGAACGGCCGACAAAAAAAGCAAAAGTAACAATTCATACGGCCCGCCCCGGTGTTGTTATTGGTAAAAAAGGGACAGATATTGAGAAATTGCGCAGTGACCTTAGCAAATTGGCTAAAAGTGATGTAAGCTTAAATATTGTTGAAATTCGCAAGCCTGAGATTGATGCGAAGTTGATTGCAGAAGGTATTGCCCAACAGCTTGAGCGGCGTATTGCTTTTCGTCGTGCCATGAAGCGTGCTGTTCAATCAGCCTTAAGGCTTGGGGCTTTAGGTATTAGGATTAACTGTGGCGGTCGTTTGGGTGGCGCTGAAATCGCTCGTGTTGAGTGGTATCGTGAAGGTCGTGTACCATTACATACGCTTCGTGCCGATATTGATCATGGTCAGGCCACTGCACATACAACTTATGGCACTTGCGGTATTAAAGTTTGGGTATACAAAGGTGATATTATGGCGCACGATCCAATGGCTCAGGATAAAAAGATGCAAGATTCATCCTCCGCCAAAGCATCGTAAGTCGGAAGATATAAGGTAGGTTAATATGTTAGCACCAAAGAAAACAAAGTTTCGTCGGGCACACAAAGGAAGAATTCATGGATTGTCTCGTTCGGCAACATCCTTGAATTTTGGTTCTTTTGGCCTTAAGGCAACAGAGCCAGGACGTGTTACCGCCCGTCAAATTGAGTCAGCGCGTCGTGCAATTACGCGGCATATGAAACGTTTAGGGCGTATTTGGATACGCATTTTTCCAGATGTACCTGTCTCTGTAAAGCCAGCTGAAGTACGTATGGGTGGTGGTAAAGGGTCACCTGAGTTTTGGGTAGCCCGTGTTAAACCAGGTCGTATTATGTTTGAGATTGATGGAGTTCCTGTTGATTTGGCAAAACGTGCTTTTGAGTTAGCTTCTGCAAAGTTGCCTGTCACAACACGGTTTATTGCCCGCTTTAGCGAGGAGAATTAGAAATGAAAATGGAAGATTTGCGTGGAAAAACGCCGGATCAGTTAAAAGGCGAGCTTTTATCCTTAAAAAAGGAAGGTTTTAATCTACGCTTTCAACAAGCTAATGGTCAGTTGAAAAATACAAGCAGAATTAGGTTGGTGCGCCGTCAAACAGCCCGTGTTCAGATGTTGCTGAAACAAATGGCAAAAGGTAATTAGTGTTGACTGGGCGGTACGAATAGGGATTTTAGAAATGTCGAAACGAGTTTTACAAGGAATTGTAGTGAGTGATAAAATGCAAAATACTGTGGTCGTTCAGGTTGAGCGCCGCGTTTTGCATGCGCTGTACCATAAATATCTGCGCAAATACAAGAAATATGCTGCCCATGATGCAGAAGGCGTATGTCGTATGGGTGATGTTGTTGAGATTCGCGAATGCCCGCCAATCTCGAAAACAAAAAAATGGGAAGTGATTTCTCGTAAAGCTGGTTCCGGTGCTAGTGTTCCTGGTGCTGAAAAGGGGATATAACATGATACAGATGCAAACGAATCTAGAAGTTGCAGATAATTCTGGTGCGAAAAAAGTCCAATGCATTAAGGTATTGGGTGGTTCCATGCGTCGTTATGCAACAGTGGGTGATATTATTGTTGTATCGGTTAAAGATGCTATTCCTCGGGGGCGTGTAAAGAAGGGCGATGTCCACAAAGCGGTTATTGTTCGTACATCTCGTAATATTAACCGTAATGATGGTACGTCAATTCGCTTTGATACCAATGCTGCTGTCCTCGTTAATAAAGATGGAGAGCCAATAGGTACCCGTATTTTTGGTCCTGTTACACGTGAGTTGCGTCAGAAAAATTTTATGAAGATTATCTCGCTTGCGCCAGAAGTTTTATAAAATAAATTAGCGTAAGTTTTAGGTAGAGTTTGCAAAATTATAGGGTTCAACATGTCAGTAAAGTTTAAAGTTAAAAAAGGCGATAAAGTGATCGTTATTTCTGGCCGCAGTAAGGGGCAACAAGGCGAAGTTTTAAAAGTATTTCGTGAATCTGCCCGCGTTGTTGTTCAGGGCACTAATCTCGTGAAAAAGCATACAAAGCCATCAGCTAAATCTGCTGGCGGTGTGGTTGAAAAGGAAGCTTCAATTCACATTTCAAATGTTGCTCTCATTGATCCGGTTGAAAGTAAGCCAACGAAGGTTGGATACCAAATGGTTGATGGTCGTAAAATTCGTATAGCTCGGCGTTCCGGGCAACCAATTGATCGCTAAAGGGGTTTAGAATGTCTCGGTTAAAAGATGCTTATTATAAGGTTATAAGGCCAAAATTGATGAAGGATTTTGGTTATAAGAATCTAATGCAAACGCCACGTTTAACAAAAATTGTTGTAAATATGGGGGTTGGTCAAGCGGCGCAAGATGGTAAAAAAATGACTGCTGCTGTTGATGAATTGACTTTAATCACAGGACAAAAGCCTGTGGTAACAAAAGCTCGTATGTCAATTGCTACCTTTAAGCTACGTAAGGGTATGCCTGTTGGCTGTAAAGTGACGTTGCGTGGAAATCGGATGTACGAATTTTTAGATCGGTTGGTTACTATTGCGTTGCCCCGCGTGCGGGATTTTCGTGGAATCTCTGGAAAAAGTTTTGATGGTGCAGGTAACTATGCATTTGGTTTAAAAGAACAGATCGTTTTCCCTGAAATCAATTATGATAAAATAGATCAAATTCGCGGTATGGATATTGTTATTGTAACCACCGCAAAAAATAATGATGAGGCTAAGGCTTTGCTAAAGGCATTTGATATGCCGTTAACAGCTTAATGTGTCTTAAGGAGTAAAAATGGCCAAGACAAGCTCGATTGAAAAAAATATGCACCGGCAGCGTTTAAGTAAACAGTTTGCTGCGCGAAGGCAAAAGTTAAAAGATGTTATTATGGACGCAACATTACCGATGGAAGAGCGTTTTACTGCTCAGCTGAAGTTGGCGCAGTTACCTCGTAACTCGTCAAGGACGAGGGTTCGGTTGCGTTGTTTATTAACCGGTCGTACGCGCGGTAACTATCGTAAATTTAAGTTATCACGACTGATGTTGCGGAAATTGGCTTCTAATGGCCAAATTCCTGGTATGGTGAAAGCTAGTTGGTAAGGAATTAGGGACAGGAAATTATGTCAGTAACAGATCCATTAGGTGATATGATCACCCGTATTCGCAACGGTCAAAAAGCCGGTTTGTCAAAAATTACCTCGCCAAAGTCAAGGCTGCGGGTAAATGTTCTTGCCGTCCTTAAGAAGGAAGGATATATTCGTGATTATCAGGCAGTGCAGGATGAGCCAGGTAAAGATACACTAAACATTGAACTGAAATATTTTGAAGGTCAGCCTGCTATTCGTGAAATTACACGTGTTTCCA
>JAEUKQ010000039.1 GCA_016794225.1 Alphaproteobacteria bacterium
TCTGTCATTTGTTAAAATTAATAAGTCATTTGTTGCTATTTTATTAATATTATTGCGTTACGCCAGCTAGATTATTGTTATATGCCAGCAGTATCATGACACCATTCATAAAACAAGTTTTTTTGCCGGAGGAGGGTTGCATGTATCAAGTTTTGGTTGTTGGTGGTGGGAAAATTGGCAGCGCCATCGCCGAGATGTTAACCGCAAGCGGTGCATATAAAGTCAGCGTTGCTGATCGCAGTAAAGATTTTATGACACATATTCAAAATCCAGCTATACGTAAAATTGAAGCAGACGTAGCCAATGAAAAGCAGTTGTTACAAGCTATGCATGGTACACAAGCTGTACTAAGTGCCCTGCCCTACGCACTAAATCCCTTGGTTGCACGTGCCGCAGCACAAGCGGGTGCGCACTACTTTGACCTGACAGAAGATGTTACCTCTACCCGCACCGTTAAACAGTTGGCAGAAAAAGGCAAAACAGCTTTTGTTCCACAATGCGGTTTGGCACCAGGATTTATTGGCATAGCAGCCCATCATTTATCAAAGAACTTTGATCAATTGCACCGTGTATCTATGCGCGTGGGTGCACTGCCGCAATTTCCAGTTAACCGTCTTAAATACACTCTAACCTGGAGTACAGACGGTTTAATTAATGAATATTGCAACCCATGCGAGGCGATTGAAAATGGTAAAAAAGTTGATTTACCACCCTTGGAAGGGTTAGAAACTTTTGCCCTTGATGGCGTTGAATATGAAGCCTTTAATACATCGGGCGGCCTTGGAACTCTTTGCGATACTTTGGCTGGACGTGTTCAGTTTTTAAATTATAAAACAATCCGTTATCCTGGACACCAAAATCTAATGCAATTTTTATTGCAAGACCTTCGTTTGCAGGAACGCCGCGATGTCATGAAGAACATTCTGGAAAATGCCATTCCCAATACCCATCAAGATGTGGTACTGGTATTTGTTAATGTTACCGGGATTAAAGGCGGTAAATTGTGGCAAGAAACCTATAGCCGTAAAATATACGCTAAGGAAATCAATGGCAAATGGATGAGTGCTATCCAAATCACCACTGCTGCTGGTGCATGCGCCATGATCGACTTGCACCGTGAAGGCAAACTTCCTGCCCACGGTTTTATCAAGCAAGAGGATGCAAATCTTGATCAGTTTTTAGCCAACCGTTTTGGTAAGCACTACGCTATTTAATGTATTGCCAATATCTGCTGTTTTGTTGTGCAAGGCTTGTTTATAGTTTTTCCGCACATCTACCAAGTCTTGTCATATCAGCTGGCTGTTATGGTGTTTGGTAAAAAAAGCGTACGAATTACAATCAAGGGCTTGTCTTGAAGACTTTCTCGTGATACCACACGCAAGGTTTTTATCCATCAACCTTGGGGAACGCCAATGCATGATTTGGCACCGCTAATTCAAGATCTAACCCTTATGCTGTGCGTTGCCGGCATAACAACTTTGTTGTTTCAAAAAATTAGGCAGCCGGTTGTTCTTGGTTACTTGGTGGCTGGGCTGATTATTGGCCCTTATACCCCCCCTTATCTGCTGGTTAGTGACTTGCCCAACATTAAAATATTGTCAGAGCTGGGCGTTATATTTCTGATGTTCTCTCTAGGGCTGCATTTCAGCTTTCAAAAATTGGTGCGCGTCGGCTTTTCTGCTGTTTTAACCGGATTATTTGAGGTGCTTGTTGTTTGTGCGATAGGTTTTGGCATTGGTCGATTAATGGGCTGGTCTTTTTATGATTCGCTTTTCTTAGGCGCAGCTATTTCGATTTCATCAACCACCATTATTATCAAAGCAATTACTGATCTGGGATTGATGAAAAAGCGTTTCGCCGATCTGGTTTTTGGTGTGCTGATTGTTGAAGATTTATTGGCGATTTTATTGCTTGTGTTTTTATCCACCATGGTAACTAGTGACAGTATTTTCTCATTAGAGATTACCTGGTCGGCATTACAACTTATTCTGGTCGTTGGTGGATGGTTTATTGTTGGCTATTTTATTATTCCAACACTGATGCGGCGTATTACCGGTTATGCCAGTCAAGAAACTTTAACTGTTGTTTCGGTTGGTCTGTGCTTATTCCTGGTTTGGACAGCAAGCTATTTTCACTATTCTACCGCACTTGGCGCCTTTATTATGGGGTCTATCCTTTCAGAAACCCGTCTTGTGCAACGTATCGATCAAATAACAACACCGATTAAAGATATTTTTGCAGCAGTATTTTTTATTTCGGTTGGCATGCAGCTTGACCCAACCATCATTTGGGATCAATGGTTTGCGGTATTGGTGATAACCTTGCTTGTCATTTTAGGTAAGTTATTGGTAACCGCTTTGGGCGCTTTTTTAACAGGTCAAAGTATGAATACTTCGTTGCGGCTTGGATTCAGCATGGCTCAGGTAGGCGAGTTTTCGTTTATTATCATGGGGCTTGGGTTGACCTTGAATGTTGTCGGTTCAGAACTTTATGCAATTATTATTGCAGTTTCTGGAATTACAACTTTTACCACGCCCTATTCCATTCGTTTTTCGGGTTATTTGACACAAAAGATTGATAATATTTTGTCGCCACGCCTTCGGCATATTTTAAACAGTTACTCGGCTTTTGTTTTTCGTTCGATATCACAATCAAGCCATCAGACACTATTTCGTAAAACCAGTGTTCGTGTGTTTGTGAATGGGTTGGTGGTAGCAATTATTTTCACTCTGATTAACAAATTGTTTCTTGCGGATATTGTTGACCTTTTCACAAAGCGTTGGCTTGGTTTGACAATTGGATGGTTAACAGCCGTCCTATTATCTTCCCCCTTCATTTGGGGCATGCTGTTTGCTAGCCGTTCGCAACAACGTACGGGCAATAGTTTTTCAACTTTCTCGATTCTAGTTTTATGGTTTATCACCATTTCAGAATTACTGATTTTGACAACTGCTTATTTTCAACACTGGAGTGTTTTTATAAGCTTGATTGTAGTTTTTATTCTGTTCTTGGCTATTGCATACCGTTATCTTGCCAGGCTTTATGATTGGTTTGAACAACGTCTGATTGGTAATATGCGGAAAGATGATAACCGCCTTAAAAAATATGACGAACTAGCCCCCTGGGAAAGCCATTTTGTTGAAATCGAGGTTGGTGTCCATTCACCCCTATTAGGTAAAACCCTAACCCAAAGTCAATTACGGCAAAAATTTGGAGTTAATATTGTTGCCATTTATCGTGGTGCCAAAACGATTATTGCCCCACGCGGTGAAGAACGCATTATGCCATTTGATAAATTGATTGTTTTAGGAACAGACGATCAAATTGATCAATTCAGCAGAATGGTTGAACATGAAGAAGAGTTAGCAGAACCACTTGATTTACTGAACAATTTTTCTTTGAAGCCAATATTCCTTTCCCCAGATCATCCGGCAATTGGTAAAAGTATTCGTCAATCGGAACTGCGGGAACAAACTCAAGGTTTAGTTGTTGGCATAGAACGGGGTGGTCAGCGTATTTTGAACCCAGACCCTACTATGGTTTTACAAACCCATGATTTATTGTGGATGGTTGGTGAAACACAGAATTTGAAGACATTTGACCGACCCAAGCCGGAAATTAATGATACTCATTAATTCGTACAATAAATTAGGTACTGTCTAGATAAGGCTAGTTATTGATCAAATCATGTAAGGGCTTTTTTGTTATCTTGATGATACCAAGATTAAATCTAAATTCATATGATTATGAAAACATGTAGAAACCCTTATGGCAAACAGTAGTTTAATCCCTTTTCTTATTCTTTTTATTCTTTGTCTACCCATTACGTTCCCTAAAATATTCTTACCCCTCAAGTCCCTAAAATAAATTCTCTAATTGAATCAACTAAATAACCAAGGTTTCTTCTTGTGAACTATTACTGCCCCCTTTTCTAGAGTTTTATAATAATTCTCTTCAAAAGCTTTTATACCAAGTTCTTGTAGATATAGTTTAAGATGATAAAAGGTGAATCGTTCTAACTTATTTTTAGCATTATATGTTGCCGTTGCTTCGAAAGAAAAAGCAGTACCAAGATTAGTAAAATCCCAACGCCCGGCATCATTTGTCAAACAAATGACGCGCGTATATCCAATATCTTCTTCCTGGCTTGGAGCCCTATAACAAAAACATAATTGTCCGTATGATCCTCTTGCGTCTTTCTGCTCACTCGTAATGGTGTTTGGGTATGCCACCAATTTTACTCCTGAACAACCAATTTTTTTGCTTAAATACAAAATTACCGACTCAGCATCTGTTCCTGAAATTCCATTTTCAATATAAGCCGTCCATGAATTGGACGTAGGAATAAAAATAGATTTATCATCGGGATTGGTAAGTTGCAGGTTGGTCAAAATTTTTTCTAATGGCTGATAAACTGTTTTTACCAAAAAAGAAGTACGGCTATTGGCGCAGATATCTTGTTGCCATGTCTTATAGGCATCGACAATTTGATTAATATTTGTGTTAAGAAAGCCCATTTCAGATGTGATTGGTTGGTAACGATTTTGAAAAAGTAACATACCGGGATCAACAAGCTGGTTATTTTTCATCTCTTACCATCCGACCAAAATATATTTTATTTAACGCTTTTCCCGAAAAAACTTTTGTAACAGGCCTGCTGCGAAATCAGCGGCAACGCCACCATAAACCTCTGGCCGGTGATGGCAGGTGGTTTGCTGAAAAACACGGCAGCCATGTTCAACACCGCCACCCTTGGGATCTTCCGCTCCAAAATAAAGGCGACGGATGCGCGCAAAGCTGATAGCTGCGGCACACATAGGACATGGTTCCAAGGTTACATATAAATCTGCATGCGTTAGAAAACGGCTGCGCACCATGCGCATAACTAACATTTCTGCATGAGCAGTTGCATCTTGAAGTTCTTCAACGCGGTTCCCTGCTGTTGCCAACACCTGCTGCGTCCGATAATCAACCAGTACGGCACCTACCGGAACCTCACCGCGAGCCGCAGCATCGATTGCTTGTTGTAACGCCATATCCATGAAAGGCGATGATAAGATATTACGCATATTATCTACCACATAATTTCTGATGATCTTCTTATGACATCTTACTGCAAAAAAGCAAAATATGTTTTTTATATTAGTAACGAACAATCTTGTCATTACCTTGTCTTGCTCTTATTATGTCTATAACAAAATTTGTAACAGGTGCAGATATGAAAAAACCAATTATTGGTGTAACCCTTGATTCTGAGGAAGCTGGCGGATGGTCAAAATTACCGTGGTACGCCGTACGGCAAAATTACTGTGATTCCATTGCCAAAGCTGGTGGTGTACCTGTAACTCTGCCACATCAACCGGAAATGGTTGATGAATATTTAGGTTTTTTGAGTGGTTTGTTGGTTACTGGCGGCAATTTTGATGTTGATCCCGCAATGTTTGGTGCAACAACCCGCCATACTACGGTGCGCACGAAAGACCGCCGCACCCTGTTTGAATATCGAATGATTAAAGGTGCATTAGAGCGTAATTTACCAGTTCTTGGAATATGCGGCGGCCAGCAATTATTAAATGTGGTGCTTGGCGGTTCTCTTATTCAGCACATTCCCGATGAAGTCAAAACCAACCTTAACCACGAACAACCCAACCCCCGTACCGAGCCAGGACATGATGTAACGATTAAAGCGAATACCCTACTACACCGGATTTGCCAAACGAACAAAATGCCGGTTAATAGTGCACACCATCAAGCAGTAAAGAATGTTGCTAACCCTGTGATCGTAAATGCAATAGCGCCAGACGGAGTTATCGAAGGCATTGAAGACCCGCGTTACCGCTTTTGTCTTGGGGTACAATGGCATCCTGAATACGAGATTAGCGAAGGTGACCGACGTATCTTTCAAGCTATGGTGTCTAGTGCAGCCAAAACCGTTTAATTTTTAGTGACTATTATGCCAAATAAATTAACACAGCCTAATGAAAATAAGGTATTGACTAATGATGGACAGCGTGTGGCAAAAGTCATTGCTAGGTCGGGGTTCTGCTCGCGCCGCGAGGCCGAACGGTATATTCAACAAAGGCGTGTTCAGGTGGATGGGCAATTAATTGATAACCCTGCTTTTCATGTTGCAGTAGGTCAAATCATTACGATTGATGACGAAGTTATTCCTGATATAGAGCCAACTCAATTGTGGCGTTATCATAAACCCCGCGGCTGTTTAACCACAAAACATGACCCAGAAGGTCGCCCTACGATTTATCATTTTCTTCCCCGTCATTTGCAATCTCTTAAGCCAGTTGGAAGATTAGATTACAATTCGGAAGGTTTATTGTTGTTAACTAATGATGGTAATTTACTGCGCCAGCTTACTTTGCCAGCCAATCAATGGATAAGGCGCTATCGGGTGCGGGTATATGGACAGATTGATGATCTTTCTTTATCCAAATTAAAACAAGGATTAACGATTGAAGGTATCCGGTATGAAATTGATGAAGTTGTTTTTGATCGACAACAAGGTAATAACGCTTGGCTAACCATTAGTTTACGGGAAGGAAAGAATCGTGAAATTAGGCGGCTTTGCGAATTTTTGGGCTGGCCAGTAAATCGGCTTATCCGACTATCTTTTGGGCCATTCCAACTCGGTAATTTGGAAAAAGGAGAAGCTCAACAAATTTCTGGCAAGGTGCTTCGGGAACAACTTCAAACTTCACTCAGTACATAATTGATTAAACAATCAATGTCTACCACAGCTTTTTTAGTGGTCACGTCATGATAACCTGATGGAACAATTAACCGAGTTAATCGAAAGTGATTAGAATTATTGGCGGCAAATGGCGTGGCACACAACTTAATACAACACGAGGCCATCATACCCGCCCCACGGCTAACCGAACACGGCAGGCGGTTTTTAATATATTAGAGCATAATCCTAGTTTTCTAAACCCACACTCATCAGGTTTGGTGTGGCCCGGACAAACTATTATCGATGGTTTTGCCGGAAGCGGCGCTTTAGGATTAGAATGTTTGTCACGTGGCGCTTTAAAAGTTTATTTCTTTGAACAACATCATGAATCTGCTCTTGTTATTAAGCGAAATATTCAACGGCTTTCTTGCAACAACCAGGCTGATATTATTATCGGTGATATTTTGCACCCCCCCGCATTGAGAAGTTACCCATCATCATCCCCTGCTGATCTTGTTTTTCTTGATCCACCCTACAGCCAAGGACTATTGTGGCCAACCTTACAACAGCTTGAGCACCATGGATGGTTGCAAAAGAATTACCGATTTGTGCTGGAAATGCACCAAAACGAAAGCCTTCCCAATAATGCTTGTTATCATTTCTGGCGTACTGAAAACTATGGCATCAGTAAAATCGTTTTTGGTTGGCGTTTGACAATCGAAACATGATACAAACTAAAATAATCATCACAATTTTTGGTGTACATAACGACGTCCATGCCAAACTTTTATGAACTTTGGCTTTGAAATTCAGGAAACTTTATTTTTACAGCGTATTAACCATGATTACTTCGATGCTTGAAATGAAAGTTAAAATATCAATGCCTATCAACCAATATCTGAAGCAAGCCTTTACAGGATTTCTAAGCAATATCCCCTGTTTATCTATGGTTTTCGCTTTTATTGGCTTCTTTCTAACTGCTCCTGCATTCGCCGATACACCACGTCTAGAACCAACAAAATGCTGGTTTGATATTCCCTCGAGGCATACTGCAAAATGTTGGTTTTTGTATGTCACTGAAAATCGTACAACAAATGTGAAACGCGAAATTGTTTTGCCCGTTGCCTTGCTAAGCACACCTGACAAAAAAAAGTATAATGACCCAGTATTATATCTTGAAGGTGGCCCAGGTTATAGCCCAAACCTGATTAGAGATACTATTGATGACTGGTGGGATTGGATCGAGTCAACACCCTGGAGCCAAGAACGCGATTTATTATTACTGGATCAGCGGGGAACTTTATCAGCAAAACCCTCCCTTAATTGCCCAGAATTTCAAAATCCAGCTTTTAAGCATCTTGGGGAAAATGGCTTTCCTTATATCGAATGGCACAAATTGCTTATTAAAACTGCTGATCAATGTTTACAAAGGTTACACCAAACAGGTGCCGAGCTTTCGGCTTATAATTCAACTGAAAGCGCAGCCGATATAGCCGACCTACTTGTATTATTAGACATAAAACAGGTTAATATTTATAGTATTTCTTACGGAACAAGATTAGCATTAACTTTTATACAGAATCATCCGCAACTTGCACGTGCCGTTATTCTTGATTCGGTTTACCCACCAGAAGTTGATGCATTTGTTGACGCACCAGCAGGTATTTTCAGTTCTTTTCAACGTTTGTTTGAAGATTGCGCTGCTGATGAATTTTGTAATCAACAATACCCCAATCTAAAACAAGAATTCTTAAATCTATATCATCAATTACAAAACGAACCTTTTCGCATACCAATTGACGATGCCGATACCCGCAAGCCCAAAGTTATTACGATAACAGCCCAATCACTGGTCTTGATGTTTTTTGAAGCTTTTTATGACAAAAGAGATATTACACTTCTGCCACGCTTGATTTACGAACTGAAAAATGGCCGTGGAGAATTAGCAGCATCTTTTATTGATGACCTTTTATTATCCTCGCAAAGCAGTTTTTCAGATGGTTTATATTTTTCAGTTGAATGCGGTGAGGAATATAGCAGCACCAATCTTACGCAACAGCAGATTGAAGCCAAGCGTTATAGTCCATACGCCCTACCTGTAACTGATTACTATGATTTAATGATTATATGTCCATTTTGGCCAAGTACCAATTATAAAGCTGCCGTCAATACCCCCATATATAGTAATATTCCAGCCCTGGTGCTTGTTGGCCGGTATGATCCTATCACGCCACCCTATGCTGCTAAACTTGCTGCTGCGCGCCTTATGAATTCTTATTTCTTTGAATTTCCTGACGTTGGTCATGGTGTGGCTTCAGGCAATATGTGTAGCGAAAGCCTGATTGTAGAATTTATAAATAACCCGACAGTACATCCTATTCACAAATGTTTGGGTACCCTTGAAAAGCCAGATTTTCGTTAAAGACCATGAATGAACTTGATAACCCAATCCAACGCTCCGATGGTTTCGGTATTGACAACCTTCCCTATGCTGTCTTTTCAGCACACAACCAACAAAAACGTATTGGAGTCCGATTAGGCACGAAAATACTGGATTTGGGTTTCTTAGAAGAAAGTGGCCTAATTCCTGATACACCAAGATCGTCGGTGTTCAATAGCCCAAATCTTAACGCACTGGCAGAACTTGGTCCGGTTTATTGGTTACAATTTCGTCTTTGGTTAAAAGATTTTATTTTGAACCCCGCTTCGGGTTTACAGCAAAAGAAACGGTGGTTGAAAGCCCTGGTACCCCTTGATCAAATTACCTTATATCTTCCCTTTCAAACCCGTGGATACACCGATTTTTATGCGTCAGAACAACATGCCCGTAATGTTGGGGCTTTGTATCGCGATCCGGCCAATGCCTTATTGAAAAATTGGAAACACTTGCCCGTTGCCTATCATGGCCGCAGCAGCAGCTTGGTCATTAGCGGCACCCCAATCACCCGCCCCCATGGGCAAATCTTGATGGCTAGTGCCGGCGATCCCGCCTTTCAACCCAGCCGCAAACTAGATTTTGAAATTGAGGTGGGTTTTTATATCGGCCAGGGCAATCAGCTTGGCTGGCCTATTCCAATTGAGACCGCAGAGCAACATATTTTTGGCCTGGTGCTGGTGAATGATTGGAGTGCCCGGGATATTCAATCATTTGAATATCAACCTTTGGGGCCATTTCTGGGTAAAAATTTTGCAACTTCTGTTTCACCTTGGGTTGTGCCCTGGGCTGCCCTGCAACCATTTCGGCAAGCGATGCCGCAACCTGATATTCCTGTTGCCGCCTATCTTGCGCAAGCCAATAGATCAACCTTTAATATTCCCCTTAAATTAACTCTAAAAACGGCTTCTGGCTATTCTCAAACCATTATTAAGACCAATTTCGCCAATCAATATTGGAGCATGGCGCAGCAAATCGCCCACCACACCATTAATGGGTGTAATCTCGAGATTGGTGATCTGCTGGCTTCCGGCACCATTAGCGGAACCGAGCCGAATTCTTGGGGAAGCTTGCTAGAAATCAGCCAAGATGGCCGGCAGCCGTTGCAATTGGCCAATGGCGAAAATCGTTCATTTTTAGCTGACGGTGATGAAGTGACCATCAGCGCCGTCTGTCAAAATAGTGATAAAATCGTCTCCTTCGGTGAAGTTAAGGGAAAAATTTTACCTAGCCTGTCACTATGAATATTAGGATTAATAAAAATTATGAAAGAAAAAATCAGTAAAATCACGGCCGCTAATGAGCAACTTAATACAGCTTTGGAATTATTTTTTTCAAATAAATCTTCTATCACCGTAATTACCCTGGCTTACCCTGCCTGGTATATTGTTAAGGATTTACTGAAACATCATAAAATTGCTTCTTCAAGAGATTGGATAAGAGATGATCATCCTCAATTTATGGATAAGGAAGTTTGGAAAACGCTAGATAAAGATTGGAATTTTTTAAAACATGCCAAAGATGATCCCGAAGCTTTCTTAGACTTTGATGATTCATATATGGAAACGGTGTTATTCTTTATCATTAATGATTTTTCAAATTTAGCCCCGCAAACGACCCTTATGGATTTTTACCAATTATGGTTTGTAGCTAAAAATGAGGCTATTTTTTCTAATTACCCAATTTATATAGAATCTCTTACCTACTTTCCAAATATGAAGGATCATGATTTAGAAAGGCAAAAAAAGATTTTCCTGCAAAAACTCAACGAATACTATGATTGACGTTCGTCTTTTCCCCATAAAAACTTTTTTACATCCATGGCCGAAAATGGCGCGTGTTATTTTTTAATCATGCTATAGTCATTCCATAAACACTAAGGAATAGTATTATGGACGACAATATCATGTATCAGGCACTAACAGCGCGCGATAACCGTTTTGATGGCTTATTTTTTGTTGGGGTTACAACAACCGGCATTTATTGCCGCCCTATTTGCAGCGCACGTACCCCTAATAAAGATAATTGCCGGTTTTTCCGCCACGCAGCAGCAGCCGAGAAAGAATTTTTCCGCCCCTGTTTACGCTGTCGTCCCGAACTTGCGCCGGGATACACACCGCTTGAGGCAGGGCAACGAATGGCACACCGATTGGCACAATCAATTCAAGAAACCCCAATAAATAAAGATATACCCGTAGAACAGTTGGCCAAACAATTGCAAACCAGCGTCCGACAATTACGCCGAATCGCGATCAAGGAATTCGGGGTTCCCCCCATCAAACTGGCGCAAACACAACGTTTATTATTGGCCAAACAATTATTAACCGAAACAATTTTACCAATTACGGATATTGCCTTTGCTAGCGGGTTTTCCAGTGTGCGCCGTTTTAATACTTTATTTAAACAGCATTACCACCTAACACCAACCAGCTTACGCAAAACAATAGCACCGCCGGTTGCCGACGGCTTTCAATTACCCCTTGCTTACCGACCACCATTGGCTTGGTCTGCACTTCTTGAATTTCTAGCGGGTCGCGCCATTAAAGGCGTTGAAAGCGTCACCGAGCAATATTATGCCCGAACATTGGAATTTTCAGGAAAGCAGGGATGGATTAAGATCAGCCCCGCTTCTTCCCGCGGGCATTATCTTAACCTTGAATTATCGGTTTCTTTTTTACCGGTTTTATCAAAATTATTAGACCAGGTTCGTCATTTTTTGGATCTTTGTGCCCGACCAGATGTAATTGATCAACATTTGCGCCAATCAAGCCTTTTCGTACCTTTACTGGACTGCTACCCAGGTTTGCGCGTGCCTGGAACTATGAATCCTTTTGAGCTTGGCTGGCGTGCCATTTTGGGGCAACAAATTAGTGTTGCAGCAGCACGTACATTGGCAAACCGGTTCGCTCAACAATTTGGGGCGGCTTTATCAACCCCGTTTGATCAATTAAGCCTGTTATCACCAACTCCAACAATTATTGCTGAAAGCACGCCGCAACAATTCCAAAAACTTGGAATTTTATCAAGCAAAGCGCTTGCCATCATTAATTTGGCCAAACAATGGCCGATTTTATTGGGCTATTTACACGCCGAAGATCAGGAAAAATTCCGGCACCACTTACAATCAATTAAAGGTATAGGGCCTTGGACTTCGCAATATATGATCATGCGTGCTTTTGGCTGGCCTGATGCTTTTATGGCAACCGATTTGGGGTTACGTCAGGCCACCCATAAATCAGCCAAAGAGTTACAAATTATGGCTGAATCCTGGCGCCCATGGCGCTCTTACGCCGCTATGTATTTATGGCAATCCCTCGCAAGGAAATAATGGAGATAATCATGGAATCTTACTTTTACCAAGAAATTGATAGCCCTATAGGTGGTTTATTATTAACCAGCGATGGAACAAATTTAACCGGGCTTTATTTGCCAAAATCCATGCAAGCAACCACCCCAAAACATCATGTGGAAAAATTGGGGGCAATAAAATCTGATAATCCCAAATCCGTTCTGGGTGAGGCAATCCGTCAACTACAAGCCTATTTTCGTGGTCACCTGCGCAAATTTGATGTACCCCTGGCCTCTAAAGGTACTGCTTTTCAAGAACAGGTTTGGAGTGCCTTACAAAATATACCCTATGGAGCAACCTCCAGCTATCAACAAATTGCCCGGCAAATTGGCCGACCTTTGGCTATGCGGGCGGTTGGGTTAGCCAACAACCGCAACCCAATTGCTATTGTTATTCCTTGTCACCGCGTTATCGGCGTTAAAGGTGATTTGGTTGGTTTTGGTGGCGGCTTAGTTATGAAACAATGGCTGCTGGATCATGAAAAAAACTAAGGCCATTTTACTGTTCTAGATTCAGAAATTATTCCATATCAACCGGCTTAAATTAAAACTTTCTTAAAGGGTGCAACATGTTTGTTGATTCATCGCAGGGTATTATTATGTCAAAACCAAAGTATTGTCATATTTTTCGGTTAAAGATGATTAATTGCTGTGTTGTTTGGATGTATAAAATTTACCAAAAATCACGACTATGGCTAGCCACCAATTATATTAAAGCGGTTGCTTTAAAAGAGTTAAGTTACCTAAACAATCACTTGCAGCGGGATATTGGGATTAATATGAAATGATCCTACCTTTTTGGAATATTAAAAGAATAGAACAATGATGGTTCTTTATAAAAGTTAACAAGGACAATTAAAAAATTTATAATAATTTTGCTAACCTGTATATGCCGTAAATATATAGAATCCCTGATATTGCCAATCATACATTGAATAAATTTGTTAATAAAAAAAATCGTTAATTTTGTTAATCATTTATTAACCATTTGATCAAATAATTAGCTTCATCAGAAATTAAATAAACAAGGATAACATCATGAAAAATTTACGTTTCGTTTTAATGGCCAGCGTCGGGTTAATTGCATCCTCAGGGGCCTTGGCGCAAAATGTTCAAAGTTGCCAACCTCTTTCATATTCAAGTTTGGATGTTGGGGGCTGTAAAATAATAGGTCAGCAAGTTTTTGACTCGAAATCTGGCGATGTCAATATCATTGCAAACAGGCCAGAGTCACTAAAGCCAGAAAATAGAGCTTCAGCATCTACCAGAAGTACTAATTCATCGGCAGCTGGCTCAAATGGTAGTAGTTCTGGTACATCTACAACTACCAGTACAACGGTACCTGCCTCGCCTTCTAACCCAGGCAGCAGTTCTGGTACATCTACAACTACCAGTACAACGGTACCTGCCTCGCCTTCTAACCCAGGCAGCAGTTCTGGTACATC
>JAEUKQ010000003.1 GCA_016794225.1 Alphaproteobacteria bacterium
AATTCATTATATTACAATATCTGTATTTAATATTTTATTGATAACATTTTTTATTGTTATGTAATTATTATTATATCAGTTTTTCCGCATATCTTTATTTCTTTATTACATAAAATCAGCCTAACGGGCTATACACGGTACACTTAGCATTCAAACATCTTTCTGATGTGTGCGATAATCCCAAATAATTTTTACTGCTTGCGTGAAATTATTGCCATCAATACACAAAACAAAAACCGGGGGGGTGGTCATAGACACCTGAAAGATTTATGTTGGTGGTATTCATCTAAGATATTCACGATTAATAATAAATCAGCGCAACAGGCTGCTTAAGCAATTTATTGCAAGATCGACAGCTAGAATAGCTTGGGAAATGGCTGAGAGAAAATTCTCTTAGGGCAGGGAAGGGGGGAAGACAGAATTAGGATCTGGCATTGATTGGGAGATATAGTAACGTTTTAAATTTTCAATTAGTTTGCAATAGAACCATGATTGAGGCGGAAGACACATTCCTGAAAAGAGGGGTTGGGTTTTTTGGAAATACCGTTGTATTCCTCAAAATGCATTTTTGCTAGTTCCAGAAATTTTCAATTCCGTTAATGCAGCTTGTTTTTTGTACTCGTCATTCTAAGCAGTTGACCAGATTATGCACAAATTCTGATATATCCTACATATCAAGACTTGACCTTTGTGGGAAATGTTAGCCTGCTAAACAAACTGCGTATTATACCTAGGATTGCTGACTTTTATGCAAACACAAACTCGCACAATTTTGAAATCACCTAGAAACATGTGAATTGCGCTCCTATATACCCAAAAGTCTGGTAGGATAACCTTTGTCGGACACAAGCTTAATCAAGAAAAACAGGGTCTTAGTTTCTAACCGCCCAAAATACCTAATGAAATGCAAGCCCGTACGCTCGCTTTATATCAGGCACATCGCGTGTGGATCCAAACATATTAGACAAAATCCGTACTACCTCTCTCAAGGAATATTTTGCGATTTTTCCTTTATCCTTGACTCATAACCATTATCCTAGGCACATTTCTTTCTGCCATCTATACGCACGCAATTAGATCCTGGCGCAGAAGGGCAGGGTAAGTTATTAATCTTCGTCTTCTGCTTGTTGTTGCTCTTCCATTTGACGTCTTCGCTTTTCTACCCAGCGCTGAATATCGTGTTTATATTTTATACGGGCCTTGGTCATTGACATAAGAGTTTTGGGATCAAATTTCCATGTATGGAATGGGTGTTCGGTTTTTGTGATAAAATCTAATATACGATTGAAGTTCGGCTGTTCTTGGATAATGAGCGTGTGATCAATTTTATGAAAATGATCAAAAACTGCCTTTCTACGACTATGATCGTTTTGAATATTAAGTATGAGCTCACGCGCACTTCTTAGGAAAGTGACGTTGCGTTGTTTGGCACGTTGGATACCAATCTCTAGTGCATCACTAAGCATAAGATCGTATTCAAAAACCTTTTTGCCCGTATTTTTATCTTTGTATTGTACCATAAATAAATCGGGATAAATTAAATCTTGCAGACTGTAAATTAGTTCAGATAAATCTATCATTTTAATACCTTAACTAATGATGGTTCACTTTATTTTTTAATTTGCTGTATAAACAGGTTTCCCTGACATTTAATAACTACACTAAACAATCAAATTTAATTTTTAAAGTACCTGTTTTACTTTCTTTATATTTAGGTAACTATCTGATAGTAAAATTAGCGTCGGTATCATGAAAAAATGATATGCAGAAATACAGAAATCTTTATTTCCTATAAACTGGAACACGGGATAAGTCGGGTTAATATAACCGTGATATTATTTGAATTACCTGTTTAACCGCTTTATGGATAAAGAATCTTATAGATATTTGGTAGCGTATCTATGAAGATAACAGTTCTTCAAGGTGTTGAATTCTATTTAAAACCTTGCAGAACAGGCAAAAAACTAAGTATGGTAAATCATCCTATACCTTTATACCTTGAAACAATCCTTAAAAAACAAGCTAAAATTTCTTTTTAAACAATTTAAATAATACTTGTACGTTATAGATAAGCGCTTATGCGAGTTAGTTAAAATCACTTTCGCTTTAGAAAATTAATTAATAATATTTTGGAATCATCACTAGCAACGCTTTGAACAAGTTCATAGTCAAATAACCACCTTTTCATAGCAACATCAACTTCGTGTTGAAAATTCTTTCCTTTAAAAAAAATTGCTCTGCTGTTTTTGTGCCATTGTGGTATCGCCCACTCAAAAAGTTGATCAAGACTTGCAACAGCTCGGGCTGTAATAATATCAGCTGCTAAAAATGATGTTTTTTCGATCCTTTGGTTTAAAATTCGAACTTTAGGAGTAGGTAAAATATGCTGCTTGGGAAACAAAACGCGCGCTACCTCTTGCAAGAAGATTGTCTTGCGTAGATCGGCCTCAACCAATACAAAACAAGCATCCGTAATCACGCCTAGAACCATTCCGGGGAATCCGGCACCTGAACCGATATCAAGTATAAGGGTCGCGGATGTTATAGGCAAAAGCTTGGCAATCTGGCCACTATCAAGAATATGACGTGTCCAAATATCGGGTAAGGTATTATGTGACACCAAATTCAATCTAGGCTGCCACTGGCGTAATAAATCAACATAATCGTGTAATTGTTGCTGTTGCTGGGGGGATATATTCAGAATTTTGGCACAATCTTGAACTGTATTGTCCATTACATGCCAGCCACTGCATTGTTTTGTGTGGTTCTTTTATAGGCATAGCGTAATAAAATTGTTAGGGCAGGGGGTGTAATGCCTGGAATGCGTGAGGCGGCCCCAAGACTGTATGGTCGCGCTTGTGCCAGTTTTTTCTGAAGCTCTGCTGACAAGCCAGGTATATTTAAAAAGTTAAGATCTTCAGGTAATAAAAGTTCTTCATCTTGGCGGAAAAGTCGGATATCGCTTTCTTGCTTCTTCATATATCCGGCATACCGCGCTTCAATTTCCAACTGTTCAGAAATATCCGCAGGAATTGTTGTAAGAGGTGGAAAAATTTCACAAAGCCCTTGCCAATCAGCAAGTCCGGCCACCAAAACGTCTAGAGCCGATCTTTTAACCCCATCAGCATTTACCCGAACCCCCCAACGTTGCCAATCAGTTGGCGAAGACAATGTATCGATAACTTGTTGCCGCGCTTTTTGTAATAATTCTATTTTTTTATGGTAATACTGTGCTCTTAGTGAACCAACACATCCCATTTGTATTCCCAGTTCGGTTAAACGCCGATCGGCATTATCGCTACGCAAATGCAATCGATATTCAGCGCGTGACGTAAACATGCGGTAGGGTTCGTTAGTTCCTAGTGTAATAAGATCATCAATCATAACACCAATATAAGCTTCGCTACGGTCAATAATATATTGCGCCTTATTACCTACCCGTGCTGCCGCATTAATTCCAGCCCAAAGCCCTTGTGCTGCTGCTTCTTCATAACCGGTTGTACCGTTAATCTGTCCAGCCAGAAAAAGGCCTGGCATTTTTTTTGTTTCAAGCCAGGGATGTAATTCGCGCGGATCAATAAAATCATATTCAATGGCATACCCTGGTCGTATAACTTTGGCATGTTCAAGACCAGGTATTGTCTTAAGAAGAGCTAACTGAACATCTTCCGGTAATGACGTCGATATCCCATTTGGATAAATAGTATCATCATCAAGTCCTTCCGGTTCCAAGAATATTTGATGTCTGTCGCGACTGGAAAAACGTACAACCTTGTCTTCTATGGATGGACAATAACGGGGGCCAATTCCGGTAATTTGACCAGAATACATTGGAGAACGATGTAAATTTTGCCTGATAATATCGTGGGTATGCGTTGTGGTTGATGTTAGATAACAAGAAATTTGTGGTGTTGAAATAGATGATGTTAAGTATGAGAAAGCCGGTATCGGCGTATCACCCGGTTGCTTTTCCAAACCTGACCAGTCAATAGTACGGCTGTCAAGTCTTGGGGGGGTGCCAGTTTTTAAACGCTGCAATTCAAAACCAATCCTGGTCAATGATTGTGATAATCCTATCGACGGTTTCTCGCCAACCCGACCTGCTGGAATCTTGGTTTCACCAATGTGTATTAATCCACGCAAAAAAGTGCCCGTGGTAACAATAACAGCACCAGCAATAATTTCATATCCATTGTCTAGGCGGACACCAGTAACATGTGTCTTATTGTCATTTAAGGTAATATCTTCTACCGAGGCTTCGTATACTTTTAAATTTTGCTGCTCCATCAAGGCTTGCTGCATGGCTTGGCGGTAAAGTTTTCGGTCGGCTTGTGCTCGTAATCCTCGAACAGCATGCCCTTTGCTGGCGTTAAGCATGCGAAACTGTATCCCAGCCTTGTCTGTAACACGCGCCATAATACCGTCTAAAGCGTCAATTTCACGTACCAAGTGCCCCTTACCAAGACCACCAATAGCAGGATTACAAGACATTTCACCAATAGTGGCCCGCTTATGAGTAACCAATAGCGTATTAGCTCCCATACGTGCGGCAGCGGCAGCGGCTTCACAGCCGGCATGACCACCCCCAACCACAACAACATCAACTTTCATAAAAAATCCTTACCGCAAAAATATATTCGCATTGTCAAATTACACAAAAATAGCCTATTTGCCAATGCAAAATTCCTTAAAAATAACATCTAGCATTTCATCGATATGAACACGGCCGGTAATTTCGCCCAGTGCCCGTACGGCAAGACGCAAATCTTCGGCCTTTAATTCTATAACCATGTTTTGTTGTGCATGTTGAATATTTTGCAAACACCGTTCAAGTGCTGCACGGTGCCGCAGTCTTGTTAAAACCGGTTTTTCTGTTAGACCAGCCAATTTTTGCACTTCGTGCTCTAAAAATTTAAAAAAATCCTGCAATCCTTGGTTGGTTTTCAGACTAACAAAAAATGTTCTTTCGGTTCTGTAATTATTCATAACATTTGGGGGCATTAAATCAATTTTATTAACCAAGACAATTGTTTCCGGCTTAATCATTGGTGCCATATCGGATAGTATTATAGGCCAATGAGTGACATCGAGCATAAAAATATTCAAATCACTTTGTCCCGCGCGTTCCTGAGCACGCCGTACACCCTCCTGTTCGATTGCATCTGTTGTTGGACGTAATCCAGCCGTATCAGATAAAATGACTGGGATACCACCGATATTTAATATTGCCTCAATAACGTCACGCGTAGTACCTGGTATTGCAGATACTATCGACGTCTCACGACGGGTTAACCAATTCATAAGGCTGGATTTCCCAGCATTTGGCGGTCCAACAATTGTCAGTTGAACTCCCTGACGTAACTTTTGCCCGCGTCCTGCGTCTGCTAAATGATTAGTTAGTTGTAATTCAAAATCCTTTAATTGTTGTTTGAGCTGATCTGTTAGTGTTGATGGCAATTCTTCATCTGGAAAATCTATATAAGCCTCAAGATACGCTGATAATCTAATAAGTTTCTGCCGCCAACCATCATAGAGTTGCCCCAGTTCTCCTTGATATTGCCTTATAGCTTGTTGTTGTTGAGCCTGTGTTTCGGCGGCAAGCAAATCTGCTAACCCCTCGATTGAGGTTAAATCCAATTTGCTATTGTAGAAAGCCCGCCGTGCAAATTCTCCCGGCTCGGCAATTCGGGTGTTAGGGAAGCGTAATAGCTCCTGGTAAAGCATTTCAATAACTGCACGACTGCCGTGAACATGCAACTCGGCCATGTCTTCGCCAGTAAAACTATTGGGCGATGGAAACCACAAAACCAAGGCTTCATCAATAATATCTTGTTTTTGTGGCGTATGCTCTGCCTTATTTTTATAAAGTAATTGTCGACGTGCCAGCCGTGCAGGGGGTAGTTTTTCCCTTTTTGTTAGGTTTGTTATAATTAACGAGCAGGCCGGTCCAGAAATTCTAATAATCGCAATGGCCGAAGGTATTGATCCGGTGGCTAATGCAAAAATAGTCTGTCCGGAATCCGGGATTTTATGATTTGGCTGATTCTTGGTCACGCGGCTGCAGCATTAAATGATCAACTATTTTACCTTGTTTTACATGTTGCTGTAAAATTTGTTCGGCTTCTTCTGCTGTTGTGCATTGATACCAAACTCCTTCTGGGTAAACAACAACGACTGGGCCATTTTCACAACGATCAAGACAGCCGGCTGTATTAATCCGGGTATCATCAAGCCCCAATTCCTTTGCACGTGCCTTCATATAATTTCGCAGTTTTTCAGAACCACGCACCTTGCATGAACCACGCACATGATCGGCTGGGCGTTCGTTTGTACAGAAAAAAAGATGCTGGCGATAGTAAAGTGGTACTGACGATTTTGACGTCATTTTCGTCCATCCTTTTTCGTGAAAGAGGCACTAAAATCACCAAATCGCTTTTGCCATTCCTGCCAATTTTCGGCAAGCCCACCCATCCAACTTTTTAACAAAGACTCTGGATTAGTTTGGTCCAAGGCCAACATTATCTTTTCCTGCATTTTTTCCAATAATTCTTGTTGCACCGCACTAAGATCAGGCAATCCAACAAGCCGCCGAATTTCCTCGGGGGGGCACTCAATCTCGATATGTACTTTCATCAACACAAAACCTTATGATTTTTTATTGGTACTTTTAGAAACCTGCCAGATTTTTACGGTTTCGTCAAACAATCGACATCCCCAGATTCTTGTACCTAATCGGGCGTCAATTATTTCAAACAGGTTTGCAGATTTACTGATTCATCGAAGCAAAGAAATCGGCGTTGTTTTTGGTTTGTCGCAGCTTTTCAAGTAAAAACTCCATTCCGTCAACAGCACCCATTGGCATTAAAATACGCCGTAAAACCCACATTTTAGACAATGTTGCCTTGTCAACTAATAATTCTTCCTTACGTGTTCCCGACTTGGTAATATCAATAGCTGGGAAGGTGCGTTTATCAGACAATTTGCGGTCAAGAACAATTTCTGAATTGCCTGTTCCTTTAAATTCCTCAAAAATCACTTCATCCATACGGCTGCCTGTGTCAATCAGGGCTGTGGCAATAATGGTTAGAGAACCGCCTTCCTCAATGTTTCTGGCTGCCCCAAAAAATCGCTTAGGTCGCTGAAGTGCATTTGCATCGACGCCGCCGGTTAAAACCTTGCCCGACGATGGAACAACCGTATTATAAGCACGCGCCAATCTGGTGATCGAGTCTAATAAAATAACAACGTCTTTTTTATGTTCGACAAGTCTTTTAGCTTTCTCGATAACCATTTCTGCAACCTGTACGTGGCGGGCAGCAGGTTCATCAAAAGTTGAACTAACAACCTCCCCCTTAACCGAACGCGCCATATCAGTAACTTCTTCAGGGCGTTCGTCAATCAACAGAACAATCAAATAACATTCAGGATGATTTTGGGCGATGGCGTGGGCAATATTCTGCAGCATTACCGTTTTACCAGTCCTAGGCGGTGCCACAATTAGTGCCCGTTGCCCCTTACCAAGCGGGGCAATCAAATCTGTAATCCTTGTTGTAAGGTCTTTACGTGTTGGATTCTCGACCTCGCACTTCAATTTCTTATCTGGATAAAGTGGGGTTAAGTTATCAAAATTAATACGATGTCTAACTTTTTCAGGCTGATCAAAATTAATAGTATTAATCTTAAGCATCGCAAAATATCGCTCACCATCATTTGGCGCGCGAATCTGTCCTTCGACAATATCACCTGTCCTAAGAGCAAATCTTTTAATTTGGCTTGGACTAACGTAAATATCATCTGGTCCGGGCAAGTAATTAGCTTCGGGGGAACGCAAGAAGCCAAATCCATCTTGCAAAACCTCGATCACACCATCTCCAAATATTGGGGCACCGTTTTCAGCGGTTTTTTTCAAAATAGCAAACATAATATCTTGTTTGCGCATAGTGCTGGCGTTTTCGATTTGTAATTCTTCGGCGTGCGACAATAACTCGGCCGGTGATTTCTTCTTCAATTCTTGGAGATTCATGAAATGTATTACGATGTTTGATTATTTAGGTTAATATGCTGCTATCGGTAATAAGTTTTTTGCCGTTACCCATGGGTTAGGCTAATAGAGATGGCAAAAAATTAGGTTGGTTATTGAGGTGTGATAATATATTCCGCCTACCTGATAGCTAATAAAATGGTTGATGTCAAAGGAAAAAGAATAAAACAAGTTATTATTATAGCTAAAATTTGAAAACAGCACAAATAATAATGCCTATCAGCAAAATTGTTGGAATTTCATTAATCATTCGGTAAAATTTTACCGAATGATTATTTTTATTATTGGCAAAATTACGTTGCCACCGTAAACACAAAATATGAAAAATTTGCAGAATTATAACAAATAAAATTTTCAGATGAATCCAAGCCGAAGACCAATGATCTCCCTGCCAAACCAGCGCTATACCAAAAATCCAAGTTAAAATCATCGCTGGGTTAATAATTATTTTTAAAAGACGCCGTTCCATTATTTTAAAAATTTCAGCGTCTTTACTAGATTCAAGAAGGGTTGCGTGATAAATAAACAATCTTGGTAGATACAAAAGACCCGCCATCCAAGCAATAACAAAAACCAGGTGTAAAACTTTTGTCCACAAATAAATATTTTCCATTATTTATACCTTCTTCATTGAACCCAGTGTTTGGTGATAACAGTTCTTTTTTGTTTTCGGACATCTATATTCAGAACAACTTTCTTGCTGCTCTAGTATGTCTATAACCATTTCTGCCAATCCTTTAATAAATACTGGGTTATCGGAAACCGTCGGTAGCCGATAGTAAAATGGTGCGCCCGCTTTCTTTGCGCGCTCTTGATAAATAATATCAAGCTCTACTAATGTTTCTGAATGTTCAGAAACAAACGAAACTGGGACAATCACAATTCCTTTCTGTTCACTACCTAAATGGTCTATAACCTCTTCGGTGTAGGGTTTTAACCATTGAAGCGGTCCTACACGGCTTTGATACGTTATCTGCCACTGATCTGGGTTAAGGTTTGTCGCTATTGCGATGGACTGGGCTGTGTCTTTAATATGGGCATCGTAAGGATCGCCGTTTTCTATAATTTTCTGTGGCAATCCATGTGCTGAAAATAAAATTTTGTACCCGATTTTTGGAAAATTTTGTTCTATTTGCTGTATTAATTTTCGCAAAGAAACTGCCATTGTTTGAACAAATCCTGGAAGCCTGGGATAGCAGCAAATTGTTTTAATGTGATGGCTGTTTATTATTTTCTGGGTTGATTTACGCCAATCTCTTAATGATGATGCAGTCGTTGTAGTTGAATATTGCGGATATAAAGGTAATTCAACAATTTTTTCCGGCGCAAATTTTTCCACTTCTTTAGCTGTTTCGTAACTAAACGGGTGCCAATATCGCATTGCTATGAATACTTTTATATCGTCACCAGGCTTTTGTTGCTGCAATAAATTTTGTAAATAGCTTGCTTGCTTTATTGTGTTTTCAAGTATCGGACTTTTACCGCCCAATAGCCCATAAAGAGCTTGGGCTTTTTTAAGGCGCTTTGCAACAATCAGTCGTGCTAGAAAAAATCGAATAAAGCTCGGTACTTGAATAATCGCTGGATCAGAAAACAAATTGCGCAGAAAACCTGGTATCGCCCGTGGTTTATCTGGCCCTCCTAAGTTAAATAGAACAACCGCGATTTTTGTCATTATGTAGCCTTAACCTGCTCTACAAGACGATAAACGTTATCAATAGGTGTCTCTGGTAATATACCATGCCCTAAATTAAAAATGAATTTTTTCCCTTGCATGGTTTTTAAAGTATTGTCGACCTTATTTTTTAAAGCTGAAGTTGCGCCCAACAAGTCAAAAGGATCTAAGTTACCCTGGATGACATATGGTCTTTCGCTAGCTATTTTAACTTTCGAAAAATCAACCGTTGTATCGGCACTGATTGCATCTGCCTTATGAATATGGTAATTATCAGCATATGTCTGATAGTTTCCCTTTGGAAACACAATTATAGGAATAGATGGATAATAATTTTTTAACTTTGATATAATGGATGATACAGGTGATATGCTCCATTTCCAGACGCCATCGGGGGGTAAAAGTCCAACCCAACTGTCAAATAATTGAACCGCTTCGGCACCTGCTTCAATCTGATGTTTTAGGTATAAAAATACGGCATCAGCCAAAATATTTATAAGTTTTTGAAATAAATCAGGCCTTGTAACAGCCAGAAGTCTTGTTTTAAAAAAGTCCTTGCTTGACCCTTGATCAACCATATAGCAAGCCAATGTCCATGGACAACCTGAAAAACCTATTAAACTTACCTCTTTGGGTAATTGGTCTTTTACAATTTTTATAGCCTTAAAAACATTTAATAGCTTATTATTTTCAAAAATTAATCTATCGCTGTTTAAAATATCAACTAGCGGCAACGAGGATAATTTAGGCCCAACACCTTCAATAAAATCAACGCTTTGCCCGAAAGCATAAGGAATAACAAGTATATCAGAAAAAATTATTGCTGCATCAAAACCAAATCTTCTGATCGGTTGCAGCGTAGCTTCTGCAGCTAATTCGGGATTAAAACAAAAATCCATAAAATTTTTCGCTTTTACCCTTAGTTCACGGTATTCAGGTAAATATCTTCCAGCCTGCCTCATAAGCCAAAGGCTTGTTCTTGAATTTAAGCCCTTAAAAGTTAGTAAAAACTCTTTCTTAATCATTAATAGATTACTTAATAAATATGTTGATGTAGTAGGTTTATAAAAATACGTTATAAAAAATTATAAATTTTTATCCACAGAATTAATCACAGAACATTTTACGTCAGATTGTTTTTATAAAATGACGAAACAAAAATATGCACAATATTTGAAAAAACATTAAAAAAATACTAACCAGTTCACAAATATGTGGATAGAATGTTTATAGTTTGCAGGTTTTTAAAGTAAACAACTTTATTCACAAATAATCCACAAGATATGTCAATAATTCTTGCTTCTGCCAGTTATATTCGTGCCACACTTCTTCGAAATGCAGGGCTTAATATAAAAAGCCACCCAGCATCAATTGATGAAGAAGCTATTGCGCATGAACGTAAGAAAATGGGCACACCACCTGAAGAAATAGCACTTTGGCTTGCGCGCGCAAAAGCTGAAAAAGTCAGCAGATTGTTTAAAAACCAGCATGTTATCGGGGTTGATCAGGTGCTTGTTCAGGGTAAAGAATTTCTTGAAAAACCGAAAAACCATGCAGAAGCTTTAATACAACTAGGTAAATTATCTGCAAAACAGCACACATTGTTTACAAGTGCTGTAATATTTAAGGACGGTAATGAATTGTGGTCTGTAACAACCACAGCCATGATGAGCATGCATGAACTTCAACAAGAAGAAATAGTTGAATATCTAAAACGCAATCCAACAGTCATTCATAATTTGGGAAGTTATAATTTTGAGGGGGAGGGGATAAGGCTTTTTAAAAAAGTCGTGGGCGATTACTTTTCGATATTAGGAATTCCAGTACTTGAGATTATAAATTTTTTTAGGCGGGAAGGTCAGTTGTTTATATGAAGATATTTGGCCTTACTGGCAATATTGCTAGTGGTAAAACAACGATTGCTAAAATACTGCGTCAGAAAAAGATCCCCATTTTTGAAGCAGATCGCCAAGTCAACCTTTTAAAAAAACAGCGAGATATTTTTTACAATTATATGGTTAACAAAGGTTTTTCAGGAAATCGTGGTTTTTTGCCTTCCACACCCGAGTTGCGGGAAATAATATTGAAAAACCCAGATATTTTAATAGAACTGGAAAAATTACTTCACCCACTTGTTCATCAGCAAGAAAAGCAATTTATTGCGACTGCGAGGCGATATCGCAAGAAGCTTGTATTTTTTGATATACCGCTTCTTTTTGAGGTAGAAGACTACAGAAATTTCTTTGATGCAATATTTCTCGTGCATGTATGTTCATTTGTTCAACGTCAGCGTGCCTTAAAAAGAAAAAATATGACAGAACGTTGGGTTGATTTTATCAGTCAAAGACAGTTAGCCGTAGCCTTTAAAATAAAACAAAGCCATGTTGCGATTAATACGGGATCAAGTATGAGGCATAGCCGCGAAAGATTCTTGCAAACATTGAAGTCAATAAATAATCAACCCAAAACAAGATTAAAATATCCTAGATAGGACCATCATGCGTGAAATAATTCTTGATACGGAAACCACAGGGCTTGATCCCGATAAAGGAGACCGGGTTATCGAAATTGCCTGCGTTGAATTGATCAATTATTTACCAACAGGTCAATATATTCAGTATTATCTGAATCCAGAAAGAACAGTTCCCTCAGATGCAGTAGCCGTTCATGGATTAACAACTGAATTTTTATTAGACAAGCCAAAATTTATTCAAATAGCCGATCGTTTTCTTGATTTTATTGGCAATGCCCCGCTGGTTATTCACAATGCTGAGTTTGACATACGCTTTATTAATGCCGAACTTACGAGAATCCGTAAAGACACCATCCAATTAACCCGA
The DNA here is from genome assembly GCA_016794225.1 of Alphaproteobacteria bacterium. Classification (GTDB taxonomy): domain Bacteria; phylum Pseudomonadota; class Alphaproteobacteria; order JAEUKQ01; family JAEUKQ01; genus JAEUKQ01. Next base: position 12,557 of record JAEUKQ010000003.1, read on the forward strand.
AGTATTGATACCGTATTAATGGCACGCCAGAAATTTCCTGGCGCACCCGCGAATCTTGACGCACTATGTCGTCGATTTAATATCGATATAAGTCGCCGCGATAAACACGGGGCACTGCTTGATTGCCAATTGCTATCACAAGTATATTTAGAGCTGCGTGGCGGCCGTCAAAAAGGACTTTCCCTTGACGTATCTGAAAGTTCAATCAAAACACTTGTCAGTAACAGCCCTAAAAAACCATTCCAACGATCATTGGTCATCCAACCATCTGACCAAGAGCTAAAAGACCATCAAGAAATGCTTAGTAAGCTTCAAAAGCCCTTGTGGGGCCAAAGCTGATGGTTTTATTGTACCGAATTACTTTCAGCCGGCTGTGCCGCTGCCAACTGGCGTTGCCTTTCACGATACAAAGAAACAAAATCGATTGGCTGTAGCTGTGGTAGCGGAATAACGCCATCACGGGATAAATTGGCAACAATTTGCCGCACAAAGGGGAAAAGTAATCTTGGAGCTTCAATCATCAAAAGTGGCTCAATTGCTTCAACAGGAACTGATTGTAAATGAAAAAGCCCAGCATACTCAACTTCTGCCAAACACTTGAATTTTTCATGCATCGTCGCTTCAAGCAGAATTTTTAAAACAACTTCAAAATCAGTTGTGTTGAACTGTGCGATTCGGATATCGATTTTAACACTGCCCTTAGGGGTCTGATGACCTAACTGAATAATCTCGACAGAACTCGGATTTTCATAAGATAAATCTTTTAAATATTGGGCAACCAAACTGAAACCGAAAGATTTATCCTTATCGGGTGCTGGTGTTTTTTGTGCCGAGTCGCTGGTATTCTCTTTATTGGCAGAACTATTGGCTGAATTCTTGCCCGAACGATTTTCAGTCATCATCAATATCCTTAGAAAAATTTCAATAATTTCCAAAAAACTTATGCCCGAAGATAGGTTTTTTAGCAAGTGTTTCCTTGTTGCCAAAATATCTTTTGCTGTTGATTAAGCCTAATATTGGCTTTTGAATTTGTTTTTAGCAGAATTTTAGCAAAATTATTTTGACATAGATTTTTACTGGATTTGTTGTTAGTTTTTCCTATATCTATTTTATCATTCAACAAATATTCTGGTATAAAATGACAGACTCAGATTGGCTTCAGATTATTTTTTTCGCAGCTTTGGCCGTTTTCTTTCTTATTCGGTTACGTCAGGTTCTTGGGCAAAGAACAGGTAACGAGCAAAAATATAAACAGCAGAAAATCCTTCAAATGCCACTGCCTGGGCAAAAGCATCAGCCAGAAAAAGTTACCGAGAGAAGTAATATCGAAAACGAACAAGAAAAGTCTTTCCTCTTATCGCCTGAATTAGTCAATAATGTACAAGAACTGCAGCGACAATACCCAGCTTTTCAACCTTCAACATTCGTCAAAGGTGCAAAGATAGCTTTTGAAACTATACTCGAAGCGTATGCCGCAGGGAACACAAATACCCTAAAAACATTAGTTGATCAGGATATGTTTGATTTGTTTAACCAAGCGATTATAACGCGCCAGCAAAAAGGACAGCATCAAGAAACAATGATTGTTGCTATTAAAGAAGCAAAGATTCAGTCTATTCAAAGTGACGCTACAAGGGCGGTAATATCGGTTATTATTGTGTCTGAGCAGATCAACGCGCTCCGTAACCAACAAGGGCAGGTTATTGAAGGGGATGCCACCGCAGTAATGACCGTTCGTGATTTGTGGACATTTGCAAAAGACTTGCGGCGGACTGACCCTAATTGGTTGTTAATTGCTACTGAAAATGCAGAAGCTTAAGCAGTTCATTGCCCTTAACCCAGTTGGTATCTTATCTGTAGGTTTGGGCTTGATTTTAGGCTGGATTTTTCTGACTAAACAGTTAGAAATTTTTGAGCCTAAGCCATCCGAGAACCTTATCAACCTAGTTCCTATACCGTTCACTAATTTGCCAGGTTGGAATAACGATACGATCAGCGATATTTTACCGGCCATTAAAAACTCCTGTCGCTTATATCTAAAGATGGACCAGGAACGCATATTGTCATCATCGATTTGGTTAGTTAAAGCCAAAGACTGGCAGCCGATTTGCCAGAATATCGAGGCGGTTGATGCAAATTTTGCTGCTACAGCAGCATTTCTAGAATATTGGTTTCAGGTGTTTGAAATGCAACCAAATATACAAATACCTGGATTATTTACAGGATATTATGAACCAAAAATTGCCGGTGCACGATCAGCTGATGATCAATATAAATTTCCCTTGTATGGCCTTCCAAAAGATTTGATAACAATTGATCTTGGTAAATTTCGATCAGAGTGGCAAGGGCAGCAAATTATTGGCCGTTTTGTCAATCAAAGGTTTGAACCCTATCATACTCGCGAATCAATCGCTAAAGGGGCGTTACGTAATCAAGGATACGAAATTGTCTGGCTTCGTGACAACATCGATGGTTTTTTTCTGGAAATCCAAGGATCCGGGGTTATTAGCTTGCCTGATGGCCAAGAATTAAGGGTTGGTTATGCCGGAAAAAATGGGCATCCTTACCGGGCTATTGGGGCAAAACTCATTGAAGAAGGTGTACTTAAGCGTGAAGAAGTAAGCCTGCAATCTATTCGTGCTTGGCTTCAAGCTAACCCAGATCAACAACAGCGAGTGATGAACTTTAATCCAAGCTACGTCTTCTTCAAATTACAACAGGGTGTTACAGGAGCAGTAGGAGCACAAAATACTGTTTTAACGGCGGGTCGTAGCATGGCAGTTGATCCAGCTTATATCCCACTTGGAACACTGCTATGGCTTGATACAACATGGCCATCGCCGATGCGGCAAGAAACACAAGATAAAAATCGCTTAAAATTACAGCGATTAATGATTGCTCAAGACACTGGTGGCGCTATTAAAGGACCTATTCGCGGTGATATTTTTTTTGGTACGGGCGATGAAGCAGGTGAAATTGCAGGTTATATGAAACAGTCAGGAAAATATTATATTATCCTACCAAAGACAGTTATGCCGGTAAACCAAATCCTAAATACCAAAAATAATAAATAAACACCCTTTTATAACCTGATTGTTAAATTCAATGCCTGCAAAATATAAAAAACAGATAACACCAAGCGACCTTGGTTTGTGGGTACAAATCGTTCGGAATGTGCAACCACTTAGAAATGTCAAACAGATCGAAGATATAAAAAAACCACCAAAGAAACCTATTCTTGTTCAAGAGAAAACTTTTCTCTTGGAGGATAGAACTGTTAAAAACAAAAATCGTAATCAGCCAAATGGTTCTCAAGATAGGCCTTCATTGGATAAGTTTGATCAGTTGGATGGAGCCTTACAACGTCGTTTAAAACGCGGTGAAATAAGAATTGCTGGCCGACTTGATTTGCACGGTTATACGCGCGCCGATGCCCATGCCAGGCTTTTATCCTTCTTGCACCAAGCCCATCAAGCGCAAGACCGCTGTGTTTTAGTGATTACAGGTAAGGGCAGGGAGCAACAATCAGGTGTTTTACAGCGAGAAGTTCCAATTTGGCTAAGTTCTGAAGAGATGCGCCGCATAGTATTGGCCTTCTGTCACGCCCAAAAGCGTGACGGCGGTGTCGGAGCTTTATATATACTTATCAGAAGAAAAAGACCAGAAGCTTAGATTTTCAGCTGATTGTTATAATATGAATTTGCTAAGATCTTTGTTTTTTGCCAGACCTGCAATCCGTTCTTGAACATAATTTCCGTCAATAACCACGGTTGATCCCGCCCTATCAGTAGCGTTAAAGCTAATTTCTTCCAACAATTTCTCTAATACTGTGTGCAAACGTCTTGCACCAATATTTTCGATTGTTGAATTAATCAAGGCGGCCAAATCTGATAAACTGTCTATAGCCTCGGGGGTAAACTCCAGATTAATATCCTCGGTCTTTAAAAGAGCTTTATATTGTTTTACCAGGCTTGTTTCAGGTTCCATCAAAATTCTTTTGAAATCATCACGGCTTAAAGCTTGCAGTTCAACTCGTATGGGTAATCGCCCCTGCAATTCTGGCAAAAGATCTGATGGTTTAGCCATATGAAATGCCCCGGAAGCTATAAACAAAATATGATCTGTTTTGACAGTGCCATATTTTGTTGGGACTTGTGTTCCTTCAATTAAGGGTAATAAGTCACGCTGAACACCCTCGCGACTAACGTCTGCTCCTACACGTTCCGAACGCGCGCAAATTTTATCAATTTCATCAATAAAAACAATTCCATTTTCTTCGACGGCGCGGATAGCATCTTGCGTGACTTTTTCTTGATCCAATAATTTGTCGCTTTCTTCAATAATCAGAACCTTGTAACTTTCGGCAACAGTCAATCGGCGTGTTTTCGTGCGGCCACCCATAACCTGGCCAACAATATCATTTAAATTAAGCATACCCATTGTTGCTCCGGGCATACCGGGAATATCAAAAGTTGGCAGTTTGCTGGCAGGATTATCTTTCACTTGAATTTCTATTTCCCGTTGATCCAGTTCCCCAGCCCGCAGCATTTTGCGAAATTTGCTGCGGGTTTCTGGTGCTGCAGATTCGCCAACTAATGCGTCCAGAACCCGCTCTTCAGCCATAATCTCGGCTTTTGCTAATACCTCTTTTCGCATGCGCTCGCGCGATAAATGTAGGCTAATCTCAACAAGATCACGAATTATTTGTTCAACATCACGGCCAACATAACCAATCTCGGTAAATTTTGTGGCTTCAACTTTTAAAAAAGGTGCTTGCGCCAGTTTGGCAAGACGGCGGGCTATTTCTGTTTTACCAACACCAGTCGGGCCAATCATTAAAATATTTTTGGGTAAAACCTCTTCACGCATTTGGCTTGGTAATTGTTGCCGCCTCCATCGGTTACGTAAAGCAACAGCCACAGCTTTTTTAGCATCGTGTTGACCAATAATATACCGATCTAATTCTGAAACAATTTCGCGTGGTGTAAAGTTAGAAGCAGTGTTTGAGGGGGCAGAAGTAATATCGTTCATAGGTTTTCAATCGTAATGTTGTTGTTGGTGTAAACACATAGCTCGGCAGCAATTTTCATCGATCTTTTTACAATCTCTAAGGCATCAAACTGGTCAATCGCGATTAAGGCTTTGGCAGCGGATAGAGCAAAATTTCCGCCCGAACCAATACCAATAATACCGCCGTCTGGTTCCAAAACATCACCGGCTCCAGTTAAAATGAAACTGCTGTTCTTATCAGCAACCGCCATCATGGCTTCCAGGCGGCGTAAATAACGATCGGTCCGCCAGTCTTTAGCCAATTCAACACATGCCCTAGCTAATTGACCGGGGTGTTTTTCCAATTTTGCCTCCAGTCGCTCGAAAAGCGTTAAGGCATCGGCGGTTGATCCGGCGAATCCTGCAATAATATCTCCTTTACCAAGACGCCTAACTTTCTTAGCTGTGGATTTAATAATCGTTGGGCCGTGTGATACCTGGCCATCTCCCGCAATAACGACTTGGGTTCCCTTACGAACACATAAAATGGTTGTGCCGTGCCATCCGGGATTATCTTGGTTGTTTAAGTCAAAATGAACCAATCTCTTCTCCTGCTTGCGTAAAAAGCATAAAACAATTTAGTATATGGGTCTGGTACCATAAACTAACAAGACCCAATACTATGACAAAGTGCAATAATTTCAAAAATACCAATCGCGAGGGAAGTATGGCTTATAACCAAAATAATATTTTTGCCAAAATTATTCGGGGTGAAATACCTTGTCAGAAAGTTTATGAGGATCAGGAAATCCTTGCATTTCATGATATTAATCCTAAGGCAAAGACCCATGTTTTAATTGTGCCTAAAGCGGCCTATATTTCATGGGATGATTTTGCCATGCAGGCAACAAGTTCACAAACAGCAGCTTTGATGAAAGCAATACCGATTGTCGCCAGAAAACTTGGTCTTGAAAAACAGGGGTATCGTATTATTGCTAATCATGGCCATCATGCACATCAAGAAGTTCCACATTTTCACCTTCATCTTCTTGGCGGAAATCCATTGGGGCCGTTAGTTCAGTCGTAAAATTTAGTCAGATAGCTTGGGATTAACACGTCGATAACTAAGAGCTTCAGCTAGGTGCGCACGTTCTATGATAGCTGATTCAGCAAGGTCGGCTATTGTTCTTGCCACACGCAAGGTTCGGTGATATCCACGCGCCGATAAAGCCATTTTTTCTGAGGCATTGTTCAATAATTGCTGTGCCTCGGGACGCAAAGATGTAATTTCTTCAAGTTTTTTAAGCGGTATTTCCGCGTTAGCGATTGACAGTTCGTTATCTTTGAACTGATGTCGGTATCTTTTTTCCTGATACCGAAGCGCTTGAGTAACGCGTTCACGTACATCTGCAGTTTTTTCGCCCAACCGTTGTTGGCTTAAAAGATGCGGTGATACAGAAGCGAGTTCAATGGTCAAGTCCAGCCGGTCAAAAAATGGACCAGAAATTTTAGATTGATAGGTTTCAGCGCAGTAGGGTTTTTTACTGCAAGATAAGGCCGGCTGATCAAAATAACCACAGCGACACGGGTTCATTGCTGCAACTAACTGGAAACGGGCAGGATATGTAATATGATGGTTGGCGCGCGCAATCATCACATTCTTTGTTTCGAGCGGTTGCCTCAGGGAATCGAGGGATTGTCTTGAAAATTCTGGCAATTCATCTAAAAAAAGTACGCCATTATGTGCTAATGAAACCTCGCCCGGTTTGGCACGTAGTCCGCCGCCGATCAAAGCCGCCATTGAGGAAGAATGGTGTGGGTCACGAAACGGGCGATCACGAACAATACTCTGATTTCCTAGCTGACCTGCAAGGCTATAGATAATGGTTGTTTCTAAAGCTTCGGATGCCGATAAAGGTGGAAGAATGCCAGGTAGTCGCGCTGCCAGCATGGATTTTCCAGCACCGGGTGGTCCAACCATAAGTAAATTATGACGTCCTGCAGCAGCAATTTCAAGGGCACGTTTGGCTGTTTCTTGGCCGCGAATATCTTGTAGGTCTTTATCGTTCGTTGACAAATCAGGCAATTTCACAGCACCTTGCTTCAGTATCCTTTCGCCCTTAAGACAGCTTAGTAAAACTAATAAATTGGCAGCAGGAATAATGGATGTAGATCCAGCCCAGGCGGCTTCATTACCCTGCTGTTCCGGGCAAATAAGTGTTAGCTTGTGTTCAGCTGCGTATAAAGCGGCTGCCAAAACGCCATTAATTGGTGAAATTCGACCATCCAAACCGAGTTCACCAACCGCGCAATATTGGTCTAGATTGATATCATTCAACCCATTAGTTGCTGCTAACAATGCTAAAGCAATCGGTAAATCATAATGGCTACCTTCTTTCATAAGATCAGCAGGCGCCAAGTTAACCGTGATTCGCTTGCCGGGAAGGGATAAGCCAATTGACTGAAAAGCAGCCCGAACCCGTTCACGACTTTCGGCAATTGCTTTGTCAGGCAACCCAACAATTGTAAAATTTGGCAACCCATTTACAAGTTGCACCTGCACATCTACTTGTTGTGCATGAAGACCAATAAAAGCAACTGTTTTTACAGAAATACTCATGATTTTATGAAAATATGTGGTTAATAAAACTATTCTGCAATAAATTAAATGCAACAATCAAGCCGTCAAAGCTACGGCCTTTATTTTATATCAATAACAATAAATGACTCCATAAAAATCATATTATATATTTTTATTGGGCACAAATTATAATTAATACGGCATTTTATTGTTAAATTTTTTTTAAGATGATAAATAAGTGTTCTATAGCGTCTTGTAAGCGTATTAGATGATCCTTGTTAGTTTATCAACCATTTTAGGGTGCTTTTTCCCGTAATTCTTTACTTATATTCATGATGTTATGTTATAATGACTAACACAATAGCCGGTCTCCAGGATCAACCATTGCGCGCCATTACCCTAATGGTTGTTGGTATTTTTATGTTCAGTATTGCCGATGCGCTGATCAAAGCAATGTCGGGAATTTATCCTACTGGCGAGGTTATGGCTTTTCGCAATTTTTTTTCTTGCGGGCCAATGTTTTTCTTTTTTTACCGGTACGCACGCGGTAGTGTTTTTCAGACAAAAAAGCTGTTTTTACAAATATTTCGTGGATTTATTGGTTTTATTTCTATGGCTTGTGCCTTTTTGGCTTTTAAATTTATGCCCTTAGCAGACGCCGTATCGTTGACTATGTCGGGCACTATTTTTCTTGCAATATTATCAGGTTTGATCTTAAAAGAAAAAGTTTGTCGCAGTCGTTGGATAGCTATCTTGGTAGGCTTTGCTGGTGTTTTGATTATTACACGTCCAGGGGCCAGTGTTTTTAGCGGTGCTGCCATTTTTGCTATCGGCAGCGCAATGCTTTTTGCTATATCGGTGGTTTGTGTACGTTATTTAAGCCGTACAGATAGTGCCAGCACAACGGTTTTTTACTTTATTCTCGTTTGTCTTGTCTGCAGCATCCTTACAATTCCAGCGCAATGGATTTTTCCAGATAGTTCCTGGGTACGTCAAGGGATTGTTGGTTGGGTAACACCAACCTGGCCAGATATTTTAATACTCGGTCTTATTGGCTTCATTGGTGGATCAGCCCAAATTGCTGTAACACAGGCTTTTCGTATTGCATCCGGACCTATTGTTGTACCTTTCCAATATACTGACATTATCTATTCGATGATTATAGGCTATATCTTTTGGTCTGAAGTGCCCGACATATTTTTATATATTGGAGCTTTGCTGATTACATTGAGCGGTATTTTTATTGTCCGCTATGAAGTCAGGAAACGTTTGGTACAAAAGCGTGCTTTATAGTTTTTTTAGGTTTTCAACCTTATCCCAGAAGGTTTTTTCGAGGATCGTGTTGTTCAGTTTGTTAATTTGCTGAAATCCTGTTGGTGATGTCACGTTAATTTCTGTCAGATAATTTCCAATAACATCAATGCCCGCCAGCATAATACCCTGTTCTTTAAGAACCGGACCAATCTGTTTGCATATTTCGATGTCACGAACAGTAAGATCGGTTTTAGCAGCCAGCCCGCCAACATGCAAATTAGCACGGGACTCGCCAAGTGCTGGGATTCTATTAACTGCCCCTACAGGATCGCCATCAATTAAAATGATGCGCTTATCCCCATACCGTACTTGGGGTATATATTGCTGTATAATCAGCGGTTCTGTCGAATGGCGTATGTGAACTTCAAACAAAGCGCCTAAATTTTCATCACCAGGTTTTAGGTGAAAAACACCATATCCCCCGTTCCCATAAAGGGGTTTTATAATAATATCTTGGTGTTTTTTCCGAAATTCAGAAATTTCTTGAAGGTCGCTTGAAATCAGTGTGGGGGGGATTAAGTTGGGGAACTGCAGCAAAAATATTTTTTCTGGGGCATTTCGTACGGATCTTGCCCTGTTAATTACCAGTACCGATGCGGGAAGCATCTCTAAAATATGGGTATTGGTAATATAAGCCATGTCAAAAGGGGGATCTTGACGAATTAAAACAACATCAAACTTACGTAAGTCCAGTTTTTCTCTTAAACCCAAATCAGCATGAGCACCCTTTTGCCGTTTTAGGGATAGTCTATGGCCATAAGCATATATCAGACCATCCATAAATTGTAATTGCCGTGGGGTATAGTAGTAAAGCTGATAACCACGACGTTGCGCCTCAAGACCCAGTGCAAAGGTTGTATCCGTATCAATATTAATATTTTCAACCGGATCCATCTGAATGGCGACACGCACAAGATTTCTCCAAAAACAACTTACATTCGTTGTAATAAATTAACTTTAGCAATTAAACGGTGTTTCACAACAGCCAAAATATGGATCCCCAACAAAATTATCATGAAAAAACCCATAAAAACATGAGCCGTTGCAGCAGTTTGAAAACTCTCAGGTAACAATGGTATTGGCAAATTAAAACCAAACCAGTGTGGTTTTCCGCCAAAAGCCACAATCATGATATAACCGGATATCGGTAGCATGATTATTAAAATGTAAAAAAGAATATGAACAAGTTTGGAAATAGCTTGTTCCCAGCGTTTTAACATTCTGATAGGCAAGGGTTTATATAAAGACCAACGAAGTACAAGTCGTATCCAAACCAATAGAAAAACAGTTAATCCAAAAGATTGGTGCCAAAAAACGGCCTGTTCGCCGGCAATAGTAACCTTATCCTCAATCATTAAACCGGTTGCGATAACCGCGATAATCAAGATAGCCATAAGCCAGTGTATTAAGCGTAAGCCTGGGTGATACCGATCAATATTTAAAGGCGATGATTTCATGGGTTAAACCTTTGTTTGGGCAATTTTGTCTCAAGAATATACTATTAATTTTGGCATTCGCAAGGGGCTTACCAAAGCAAGTGCCAAGCGCACATGAAATGTTTGATAGAATGGGTGGGTTGTTAAAAAAATCTGCAATTGACGATTCTGCCGGTGCTGTTGCTGGTGTTGATAAGGCCACGAACTGTAATCAAGGTTGGAACGGTATTTGACCTCGATAGCATAGATATTATTATTTTTTATAGCAATAATATCAATCTCACCTAAACGGGATTTATAATTACGGTTAATAACCTTATAACCGCTGGTTCTTAAATATAACGCGGTCAAGAACTCGGCATAACGACCCCAAAAATGACTAGATTGAAAATTCATTTATCAGCACACGATTCCCTTAACAACAAAGCTTGCTGATAAGCTGTTTTTCGCGGTATTCCAAGCTCATCTGCTGTTTGGCGAGCAGCTTCTTTCAAAGAGAGGTGTTGCAAATAATTTTTAAGAGTTTCAACCAATTTTTCTTGGGTTATTTCTGTTGATATATCTGCTGAATAACTAAGGTCTATTGCTATCACAAACTCACCTTTAATAGCTGGGATTTTTTGGTATAGTTGTAATAGGTTACTTAATAATCCACGGTTTGTTTCCTCAAATATCTTGGTTATTTCCCGACAGATTGCGCTTGGTCTGTCGCCAAATATATTTAAACAGTCAGTTAAGCTATTTAACAACCTAGCTGGAGATTCAAACAATATTAGCGTTCCTTTAAATTTTTGGAAAGAATACAAAAATTTTTGTCGGGCAACAAATTTTGAAGGTGTAAAGCCAGCAAACAACATGGGATATTGCGGTAATCCAGTTGTAACTAGCCCTGCTAAAACAGCTGATGGGCCAGGGATGGAATAGATCGGAATATTTTGGGCAATCGCTGCTTCAACCAGCTTATATCCGGGATCGGAAATCAAAGGTGTTCCAGCATCACTGATCAGGGCTATAGATTGTTTTTGGGAAAGCATCTCAATTAAAAGAGGGGTTATGATTTCGGCGTTATGATCGTGATAAGTCTGTGTTTTTGTTTTTATGCCGTAATATTGCAAAAGCTTTTTGCTAACACGCGTGTCTTCACAAGCGATTAAATCAACCTGATTCAGGGTGTGTAGGGCACGTAATGTTATGTCTGCTAAATTGCCAATTGGTGTTGAAACAATAAATAAGCCATAAGGTGCTGTTTTAATATTTTCCAAACAAATTGCCGGAATTGATAAAGTCATTTGCCAGGCTCGTTAAAATTGTTTAAACTTGAATGCTGGATCAAAAATAAAAGTTAGTGTTGATGTCTTAACCCGATGAAGAGATTGCAACCAATCATGAAATTTACCCATATTATGTTATTAGTAATTTCTATCGTTCTTAGCGCATGTCAGTCAACAGGCAATTCGGGCTTTGGAACTGCAGGAACAACAGGTGCACCAAAAGTTGCCATACTTCTTCCCTTAAGTGGTTCTAATGCAGCATTAGGTAAAAACCTTCTAAACGCTGCGCAGATGGCTGTTTTTCAAGAAGCAGGCCCGGATTTTGAATTGATTGTCAAGGATACAAACCAAAATGGGGGGGCATTAGCAGCTTTACAACAGGCAATTGATGAGGGTGCACGCTTGGTTTTAGGACCAATTTTTGCCAATCAGGTTCGAGAAATTACGCCACTTGCGGCTTCCAAGGGTGTTCAAATACTTAGCTTCTCGAATGACGAGAGTCTTGCAAAAGAAGGTGTTTTTGTTGGGGGCCTAACATTATCCCAACAGATTAACCGCATTTTTCATTATGTTAGTACCCAAGACATCAAAAGACTAGCATTATTATTGCCAGAAAACAATTATGGTCGGGTTGTTGAAAGTGCAGCTGTTCAATATGCCAGCGCTTGGGGACTTGAAGTATTCCAAACAGAATTTTATGATCCATCGTCCAAAAATTTTTCTGAAACAGTCCGCAGATTGGGGCCAGGCGACCCTGTTCCCCTGGCATCAACCGAAGAGGAAATAAATCAACAAAACGATTCTGCTGGTGATTTAGAACAACTCGAATATCAGGAACAAGGCACTGTTGATGATGTTGTTATTTCCAGTGAACCACCCCCAGCTTGGATGCCACCATACAAGCCTATTAAAGTTGTAAACTACCAGGCATTATTGATTGCAGAGGGTGGAGAGCGATTGATTACCCTGTCTGCTCTTGCGCCTTATCATGGCATTGATACAAGCCAAGTACGATTATTAGGAACAAATTTATGGGATGACCCAGCCTTACAGCGTGAGGCAAGCCTTCTAGGGGGATGGTATCCCAATTATGCTAGCCAAGAAAAGCAACTTTTTGAGCAGCAATACCGTCAATTGTTTGGTGTTCAACCCAATCGCTTGGCTTCAAATGTGTATGACATGGTTACATTGGCGGCCAAGCTTGGTGATAAGCCGGGGGCAAACTTTGGTCGTAACGCAATTATCAATTTCGGTGAATTGAGTGGAAAAAACGGTGTTTTTCGCTTTATGCCTAACGGTATTGCTGAATATGGATTGGCCATATATGAAGTTCAGCGCCAACGCATATTACTAAAAGACCCTGCGCCAACGACGCTTCTTCCGTTAATCAACTAATTATCTGTGTTTGCCAATAAATAGCGAAGAATGCTATTTAGGCGTAGTCTGCCATTTGCGGTTACAGAGAAATTTTTAGACGTAACCGTAATCAGATCTTGTGCCTGCAGAAATAAAAGTTTTTGGTAAAGTGTGCTATTTGACAAATAGTTGCCGGTCTCAAGGTTAAATCTTGAAATGTCAATCCCCGAACTTAAGCGTAACCCCATAAGCAAGCGTTCTTGAATTTGTTCGTTAAGCGTTAAACAGTAAAAATCTTTTGTCCCATGGCCAAAGTGTATAACTTGATGTAGCCAGCTTTCCGGGATTTTTGTTTGAAGTGAAGCAAATTTTTGACCATTAAAACTAAGACGTCCATGTGCACCTGGGCCAATACCTATATAATCTTGGTAATTCCAATATGTTAAATTATGTCGACACTCATAACCTGACTTGGCGTAATTTGATACTTCATAAAGATGAAATCCATAATCCATAGTTATATTATTTGTTAGGTTATAAAAATCGGCAGATAATTCTTCGGTAGGCATCGTTAGATAGCCAGCTTGATAACTTTTTTCAAAAGCAGTGCCTGGTTCAATAGTTAGTTGGTATAATGATAAGTGATTTGCTGCCAACGTTAGGGCCATTTTAAGCTCTTTTTCCCATTCGTTCAAATGTTGTTGTGGTCGCGCATAAATAAGATCAAAGGAAAAATTTTCAAAATTATTGCCAGCAATATCAATAGCTTGCATCGCTTGTTGCCGGTTGTGATAGCGACCAAGCAGTTTAAGGGCATCATCCATCAAAGACTGAACACCGATTGATAATCTGTTGACCCCACAATCCCTATAAGCTTTGATTTTTTGATTTTCTATGCTGGATGGGTTAGCTTCGAGAGATATTTCTATGTCAGCTGTAAATGGCCATATTTTATCAGCCGTATTAATTAATTCCTCGACCATCTTGGGCGGCATTAAGGATGGTGTTCCACCCCCAAAAAAAATACTTGATAAGGAATGTCCCCAGCTGCGCTGTCCATAAAAACACATCTCCTGCTTTAAGCCTTTTAGCCAATCTTGCCAAGTGACCGATGTACGTACATGGCTGTTAAAATCACAATAGGGGCATTTGGTCAGGCAAAAAGGCCAGTGAATGTAAAGGCCAAATTTTTTTTGATTTGGTTGTGCGTATATCATTAAAATTGATTAATGCATTAAAGTACTAGAAAGTTTTTTTTAAGTTGTGTAAAAGCTTGCGCACGGTGGCTAATAATATTTTTAACAGATGGATTTAGTTCAGCCATCGTTTTGTTATAACCAGTTGGCACAAATATTGGATCATAACCGAACCCAAATTTTCCCCTTGGCGGCCAAGTTAACGTACCATTCAGTTGTCCCTCAAAAATCTTATTATACCCATCTGGCCATGCTACTGCCAAAGCGCATACGAAATAAGCCGAAAAATTCTCAAGTCTAGGGTTTTGATATCGATATTGTAATTCGTGGTAAACTTTTTGCATTGCCATGTTAAAGTCGCGCTTATCACCCGCCCAACGGGCAGAATAGATTCCTGGTGCTCCATCTAATGCTGGTATTACGATGCCCGAATCATCTGCCAAGGCGGGTATATTGGATGCACGAGCCGCTAGCGACGCCTTTAGCAAAGCATTTGACTGAAAACTATCTCCAGTTTCTTCTGGTTCAGGCAATCCTAAATCTTTAATTGCGTAAAGCTTTGGAATATAGGGCTGCAAAATTTCCTGAAGCTCAACCAATTTGCCGGCATTATGTGTTGCTAATAGTAATTTGGTTAATGGGGAAAATCCATTCATGAGGTTACTAAACCCGCAAGGATTTGTTTTTGTTGTTCAACAAGATAGCGGGTTGCCTTTTGTGCAAGCTCAAGCATTTGCAACAATTGGGGTTGGGTAAATGAATTTTTTTCTGCAGTTGATTGAATCTCAACAATTTCACCCCTACCTGTTAACACAAAATTTGCATCAACTTCGGCATTACTGTCTTCAATATACTCAAGATCAAGAACGGGTTTTCCCTGATAAATTCCACAGGAAACGGCGGCAATATGATCTAGTAACGGAAATTGTTTTATCATTCCTGTTTTAACCAACCGCATAACTGCTTGATGCAAAGCGATATACCCACCTGTGATAGCCGCGGTACGTGTTCCACCATCAGCCTGAAGAACGTCACAATCAATAAAAATTTGCCGTTCGCCCAAAGAATTAAGGTTTGTTACTGCCCGAAGTGAGCGCCCAATCAGGCGTTGAATTTCCTGTGTACGGCCGCTAACCTTGCCCCGTGTTGCTTCGCGCTCTGTGCGGGTTGCCGTTGATCGCGGTAACATGCCATATTCTGCGGTTACCCAACCCTTGCCAGTATTTCTTAAAAAACTTGGTACCTGAGTATCAATAGATGCGGTGCACAACACATGTGTATTGCCAAGCTGAATTAAGCAAGAACCCTCGGCATATTTATTTACATTAATTTCCATTTTAACAGGGCGTAGTTGATCGAATTGACGGCCAGATGGGCGCAGGGGCATAGAATTCATTATAAACCTTTGCGGGTCATGGTTGATACTTTACGGGCATATACCTTACTTGTGACAAAATTATAAAACAAAACAAAATAAAATAATAGCTATCAGTTGCGATTATTAAAAATAATACCTATCTATGATAGACAAATTTTACCAAGAATTTTTTATTCAAGTATAAAAATTGATTTATTGTGGAAATGAGTGCTGAAAAAAGAACAACCATTAAGGAATTAAACGAACGATCGCGCGCGGTTTTTCGTCAGGTGGTTGATGCCTATCTTGAAACTGGGGAGCCGGCAGGATCTCATTTTATTTCAAAACGAACTAACCTGAATTTATCAGCGGCAACCATCAGAAATGTTATGGCTGATCTTGAAGCTGCAGGTCTTTTGTTTTCACCGCATACATCAGCGGGTCGATTGCCAACAGACCTTGGGTTGCGGCTATTTGTTGATGGGCTGCTGGAAGTTGGTTCTTTATCGGAAAATGAACGGCGTAGTATTGAAGATGGATGTATGCAAAGCGGCTATAATTTATCTTCATTATTAGAGCAAGCTAGCCAAGTTATATCTGGTTTGTCCCGCTGTGCCGGACTTGTCGTTGCGCCAACAACCGACAATCGTTTGCGCCATATTGAATTTTTGCCCCTAGGAGTTGATCGTGCTCTGGTGGTTATAGTTTCTGAAGATGGTGTAGTCGAAAATCGTCTAATTGATTTGCCCAGGGGGTTGCCAGCAACAGCATTAGTTGAGGCCACCAATTACCTTAACACCCGCATGATAGGTAAGACAATAGGTGAATCTATTGCAAGAATCATCCAAGATTTAAAGGCGCATCAAACAGAATTAGATTTATTAGCTGAAAAGGTTGTTCAAGCAGGATTGGCTACTTGGGCTGGTACTTTGGATAACCGGGTACTTATTTTAACCGGACAAAGCCATTTGCTGGAAGAAATTAAAGAAATCGACGATCTTGAACGACTAAGGGTATTGTTCCAATTGCTTGAAAACAAGCAATCCATGATGCGCCTGCTTGAACAGGCAAAAAAAGCGAAAGACGTTCAAATTTTTATTGGCGCACAGAATGACTTATTTAACCTTACCGGCTGTTCGTTAATTATTGCTCCTTATCAAAACAAGCGACAACAAGTTGTTGGAGCGATTGGGGTTATTGGGCCAAGCCGTATAGATTATGCGCGCATAATACCCATGGTAAATTATACAGCCCAGCTTATTGGACGCTTTCTTAATAAAAAATAATCGTAATATGTAACATGAATAAGAGGTGTAAAATGACCAAGCCAACCAACCAGACAACCGCCCAAAACCAGGTAGCTGAGGATACAGATAGCCAAAAACATACAAAATCTTCAGGTCTAAACCAGGATAATTCCAGCACAGAACATACCCAACCAAATCCATTGGTTTTGCGTATTACTGAGCTTGAGCAGAAGTTAATTTTAGCTGATTCGGAAGTAAAACAGCTGAAAGATCAGCTATTACGTACCCTAGCTGAAAGTGAAAACACCCGAAAAAGAATGCTTCGCGAGAAAGAGGAAAGTCAAAAATTTGCAATTAGTAATTTTGCCAAAGACCTTATAGGGGTTGCTGATAACTTTGATAGGGCA
This sequence comes from Alphaproteobacteria bacterium, assembly GCA_016794225.1. Lineage (GTDB taxonomy): Bacteria > Pseudomonadota > Alphaproteobacteria > JAEUKQ01 > JAEUKQ01 > JAEUKQ01. Next base: position 29,711 of record JAEUKQ010000003.1, read on the forward strand.
CTGAAAAATTTGATTACAACCGAAGACCCGATACTTAAAAACTTTATTGAGGGAATTACAATGACCGAACGGCAGCTAATGTCGGTTTTTGAAAAATATAATCTGAAAAAGATCGTTCCTGTTGGTGAAAGGTTTGATGGCCATCAACATCAAGCTGTTATGGATGTTCCGTCAAGCACACAAGCTCCAGGAACAATAGTTGATGTTTTTCAAGCCGCTTTTTTCCTGCATGATCGACTATTGCGCCCTGCAATGGTAACTGTTGCTAAAGCCGCGTTAACTGATGCCGATGATTCAAATATCGAAACGGGAAAAAAATAATTTTGTAATTACTGGCTTGCAGATTGCGTTAATCGTTCTTATATACCTAAACAAATTCATTTACTTGATTATTGTAAGCCATTTAGTGAGCGGGGGTTGTATAGATGCTACAAGGTCTTTACCTAACCTGCCGAGAAGAGAGGAAATATGAGTAAAGTTATTGGAATTGACCTAGGGACAACTAATTCTTGCGTTGCAGTAATGGAAGGCAAGGATATTAAAGTTATTGAAAACAGTGAAGGGGCTAGAACTACACCATCAATTATTGCTTTTACAGAAAATGAAGAGCGTTTAGCCGGACAGGCAGCCAAGCGACAAGCAGTAACAAACCCAGAAAATACTTTTTTTGCCATAAAAAGATTAATAGGGCGCAGATATGACGATGCGATGGTTAAAAAAGATAAAGGACTTGTGCCGTACAAAATTGTTTCTGGTGATAACGGAGATGCTTGGGTTGAGAGCCGCGGAAAGAAATATTCCCCGTCGCAAATTAGTGCGTTTATTTTACAAAAAATGAAAGAAACTGCCGAAAATTATTTGGGTGATAAGGTAACACAGGCGGTTATTACGGTGCCAGCCTATTTTAACGACTCACAACGTCAGGCTACCAAGGATGCTGGTAGAATTGCTGGGTTGGAAGTTTTGCGGATTATTAATGAACCAACGGCTGCTGCTCTGGCATACGGGCTTGAGAAAAAGGGTAGCGGTATTATTGCGGTTTATGATCTGGGCGGTGGTACATTCGATGTTTCCGTTCTGGAAATTGGTGATGGTGTATTTGAAGTGAAGTCAACGAACGGTGATACCTTCCTGGGTGGTGAAGATTTTGACGCCCGGATTATGGATTATCTAGCCGAAGAATTTCGCAAGGAAAACGGTATAGATTTGCGTAAAGATCGCCTAGCCCTTCAGCGACTGAAAGATGCGGCCGAGAAAGCGAAAATAGAACTTTCAAGCTCGATGCAAACAGAAATTAATCTGCCATTCATTACCGCTGATAAAAATGGACCCAAACATCTAAATATTAAGCTAACTCGGGCCAAGTTAGAATCGTTGGTTGATGATTTGATACAGCGTACGCTTGAGCCTTGCCGTGCGGCTTTGAAAGATGCTGGCTTGAAAGTTTCTGAAATTAATGAAGTTGTTCTGGTTGGGGGTATGACCCGTATGCCAAAGGTTATCGAGGCCGTACGGAAATTCTTTGACCGTGAGCCGCATCGTGGCGTTAATCCTGACGAAGTGGTTGCCGTGGGTGCAGCCATTCAGGGTGCCGTTTTAAAAGGTGAGGTGAAGGACGTATTGTTGCTTGATGTTACACCACTATCCTTGGGTATTGAAACATTAGGCGGGGTATTTACTCGCCTTATCGATAGAAATACAACTGTTCCAACCAAAAGAAGCCAAATTTTCTCAACCGCAGACGACAGTCAAACCGCTGTGACAATCAGAGTGTTTCAAGGTGAGCGTGAAATGGCAGCTGATAATAAGTTATTGGGACAATTCGATTTGGTTGGAATACCACCAGCTCCGCGTGGGGTGCCGCAGATTGAAGTGACATTTGATATTGATGCTAACGGTATCGTTAGTGTTTCTGCAAAAGATAAGGCAACCAATAAAGAACAGCAAATTCGTATTCAGGCATCTGGCGGCTTAAGCGACCAGGATATTAAAAAGATGGTTAAGGATGCCGAAGCCCATGCCAGCGAGGATAAAAAGAAGCGAGCCTTGGTTGAAGCACGTAATCAGGCTGAGTCGCTTGTCCATGCAAATGAGAAAATGCTGAAAGAAAATGAGGGTAAAATTAATTCTGCTGACAAGGATAGCTTACAAAAGGCTATATCAGCTCTTAAAGAAGTTATAGTGGGTGATGATATTGATGCGATTAAATCACGCGCAGAATCGTTGGCGCAATTGGGTATGAAGATGGGCGAATCAATGTATCGCGCCCAACAACAACCTGGTGCACCCGGTCAGCCGGATGAAGCGGCAGAAAGTGAAGCGGCTGCCGATAATGTTGTTGATGCCGATTTCCAAGAAGTAAACAATAACAATAAGCGTAAGAAACCCTAAGCGTAAGCGCCGGTTATAAAGCCGGCGCCAGGTTCAAAAGAATGGCAAGTTCCAAGCGCGATTATTACGAAGTTCTGGGTGTGGCTAAAACAGCCAGTAGCGATGATCTAAAAAAGGCTTATCGCAGTTTGGCAATGAAATATCATCCCGATCGTAATCCAGGTGATCAATCGGCTGAGCAGAAGTTTAAAGAAATAAACGAAGCTTATGACATTTTGAAAGACGATCAGAAGCGCGCCGCTTATGACCAGTTTGGCCATGCTGCTTTTCAAGGTGGCGGGGGTGGCCGATCTGGTAGAGCGGGTGCTTCTGGGAATGGTGGTTTTGGCGGGGGTGGTTTTGCCGATATCTTCAATGAAATGTTCGGCGATTTTATGGGGGGTACGCAATCCAGCGAACGTCAAGCCCGTGGCAATGATCTGCGCTATAATATGGAAATAACCCTGGAAGAAGCCTTTGCTGGTAAACAAGTAACGATCCGCTTTCCTGCCGCTACTGTTTGTGATTCTTGCCATGGTTCTGGTAGTGAACAGGGTGGACAGCCGATTACTTGCCCTGGATGTCGTGGTAGTGGCAAACAGCGTGCTACCCAGGGTTTTTTCACTATTGAAAGAACATGCCAACAATGCGGTGGTGTGGGACGTGTCATTGACAAACCCTGTAGGTCTTGTCGGGGACAAGGTGTCCTAAAAAAAGAAAAAAACCTTGAAGTTAATATTCCAGCAGGAGTTGATGACGGTTCACGGATAAGATTAGCTGGGCAGGGAGAGGCCGGTGCTCGCGGTGCGCCAGCTGGCGATCTTTATATTTTTATTAGTGTTGCTTCACATCCATTGTTCCAGCGTGAAGGTAGTACTATTGAAGCACAGATCCCTATACCATTGACAACAGCTATTTTGGGCGGGGTGGTTGATGTGCCGACGATTGAGGGCGGATGGGCAAAGATGACGGTACCTGCCGGAACGCAAAGCGGACAAAAATTTCGCTTGAAAGGCAAGGGGATGAGTGCTCTAAGGTCTTCTGCCCGCGGCGATATGTTCTGTTCGGTTGTTGTTGAAACGCCAGTTGACCTTAACAAGCGCCAGCAAGAATTACTTAAAGAGTTTGCGGAAATTAGTGGTAGTCAATCCAAAAATTACCCAATTGTTGAGCGGTTTATTGGCAAAGTTAAAGAATTATGGAAAAATTTGCGTCGGTGATTAACGGTACCAGCAAAAAAACCACCATCTTATCAGATGAAGCGAGAATTGCCGACATATTTGCTAAACTATCCTATCAAAACCCGCAACCCAAAACAGAATTAAACTATACAAATACATTTACGTTGTTGGTTGCCGTAGTCCTATCAGCCCAATCAACCGACAAAGGGGTTAATAAGGTTACAGAGCTATTGTTTTCAGTTGCCCAAAGTCCCCAACAAATCTTGAATATGGGGGAAGAAAGATTGCGTCGATATTTAAGGTCATTGGGTCTTTATAACAGCAAAACAAAAAATGTTATTAAACTTAGTCAAAAGTTGGTTAATGAATTTAACGGGTATGTTCCAAACGAACGTGCCGCTTTAGAAAGCTTACCCGGTGTTGGGCAAAAAACGGCAGGTGTTGTATTAAACATCGCCTTTGGTCAGCCAACTATACCGGTTGATACGCATGTTTTCCGTGTTGCAAGGCGCCTGCAACTGGCAGATAGTGATTCGCCTGAAAAAATGGAAGAAATTTTGTTAAGGCGTATTCCTCCAAAATATCAAAAAAACGCCCATCACTGGCTTATTCTTCATGGTCGATACGTTTGTAAAGCACGCAAACCCCATTGCCAGAGTTGTGCTGTCAATCATTTGTGTTACTACCCAAACAAAAGTAATGTCTAATTAAATGGATTTTGGTGCGAATTTTACCAAACATAAGTCATTGTCGATAGTTTCACCAGAACGAGACCGTGATATAACGTGGGTTACCGTTAGTAGATTGTTTTTTGTAAAGAAGAAAATATCTGTAACACAATCTGGGCTCTGGAATTGCCACAATTCTGCAGGATGGTCACGTCGTTTAAATGTTGCCGGCCCTAATATGCGGCCAATTTGTTCAGGCGACTGACCAATGAGGGACGAGCTTTTTATTATAACAGTGCGATCAGCAAAATTATGCTCTGACGAACCAACTTGTTGGCAAGCGCCTAAACAACCCAACAACAAACCAATTGCCGCCTTTACCAACCAACACCGATGCAACAAGCCGTCAACCATTAATTACTAGCTTTGTGATGATTCGTCAATTTGGTAGGTTGGCTGTAGTGAGGCTTGACCAGCACTTTGGGTTTCATAACCCTGATGCGGATTATCATGTAAGTCTGATAAAAGTTCAACCTGGCCTGATAAAGCACCACCCTTTTCAACCTCAAGTTGTGCATAGCGAATTGAGCCAACAACTTTTCCTGTTGAACGAACGGTTAAACGACCATGAACAGTAATATCACCTTCGAACCGCCCACTAATGTCGGCCGTTTCAATATGTGCGGATCCTTTAAAGACACCAAATTCGGAAATTTCGATACTACGGCTATCAGTTAATGATGCCTCGACCCTACCTTCAACAACAAGACGTTGACAGGCACGAATTTCACCAGTTAACACAATGTCCCGCCCTACAATTAATCTTTTGCCCTCTGAGTCCGTATTATTACGCGCTTCATTTCGGCGAACGGATATTGATGCTAACTGATCTTGGGGGGAGGTCGGATTGGGACGTGTACTAGAAGTTGTCGGACGGTTGGTCATGGATGCAGCATTTGGTTCGCTACGGGTAACAGGCCGTGCTGCGGTTGCAGATAGATCAACCGAAACATCGCGATTAACAGGGGTTGACGTTGATTCGTTAGCGGGTTTCAAGGGCATTTCACGCTCTTTCTTTTTTCCGAACATGGCCAGATCCTTACTAGGTCGTATTAAAGTTAAAATTACATTATTTCTTCATACCATAATTCTATAAATTGCAATAGCAGTTTTTAGATCAAATAAAACATTTGTTGATGACATGATGCCTATTTGGTGCTGGTACAAAAAAATACAAACAAGCATCTATATGAAATAACTTGTGAAATCCGATAATTAATGTCAGAAACAGAAATGTTAAAAGGACAGGTTCAATGGCAGATTTTTATGACGTTCTAACCATCGGTAATGCAATTGTTGATATTCTGACGCATGTCGATGATGCTTTTTTAGAAAAAGCCCAGCTAACTAAGGGTGCAATGACGCTTGTTGACGAAGAGCGTTCAGAATATTTGTATCAGCTGATGGGACCGGCCACAGAAATTTCTGGTGGATCAGCCGCCAACACCGCTGCTGGCCTTGCTTCTTTTGGTGCAAAAGCAGCTTATATTGGTAAGGTTTGCGATGACCAGCTGGGACATATTTTTAGGCATGATATCAAAGCTGCGGGTGTACATTTTGAAACAGTACCATCAAAAAACAAACCTGCTACAGCACGTTGTATGGTTTTTGTCACTCCTGATTCGCAGCGCACATTGCAGACATATCTCGGGGCTTGTGTTAAGCTTTTACCCGGGGATATCGTAAAGAACGTTGTTGAAAAAAGTAAAATTACATATTTGGAGGGGTATTTATGGGATTCCCCCTCAGCAGCCGATGCATGCCGACTAGCAACCCAATATGCCAAACAAAGCGGTAATAAAGTTGCTTTAAGTTTATCTGACCCGTATTGTGTTGAACGCCACCGAACGGAGTTTCAGCATCTTTGCTCAAAAATCGATATTTTATTTGCCAATGAAGCAGAAATCATGTCTTTATGGCAGCACAATAACTTAAAAACAGTTATCGAACAAATTGGCAAAATAACACCCTTGGTTATTATTACCCTTGGGGCTGCCGGTTCTTTAGTTGTTTATCAGGGAAGCGTTATCACGATAAAGCCGGCTGCTGTTCGGCAAATTGTTGACACGACAGGGGCTGGTGATTTATATGCAGCGGGCTTTCTTTATGGAATAGTTTGCGGATACCCCCTTAAGGCTTGTGGAGAAATTGCTTCGTTAGCAGCAGGGGAGATTATTTCCCATTTAGGGGCCAGACCTGCTGTTAAATTGGCAAAACTATTAAAAGATTCAGGAATTGTTAAAGAATAGATTGGAAAGTGAATGTCGTTAAGAAATTTGGCAATTATTGCCCACGTTGATCATGGTAAGACAACCCTTGTTGATCAATTATTACGTCAAAGTGGTACTTTTCGCTCAAACCAGCAGGTTGCAGAGCGGGTAATGGATTCAAACGAATTAGAGCGCGAACGGGGAATAACCATTCTGGCCAAATGTACTTCTGTTATGTGGAAGGGCATTAAACTTAATATTGTTGATACGCCCGGCCATGCTGATTTTGGCGGCGAGGTTGAGCGAATATTGAACATGGTTGATGGTGTGGTTGTGTTGGTTGATGCTGCTGAAGGTCCGATGCCGCAAACAAAATTTGTTACCATGAAAGCATTGAAACAAGGCCTGAAGCCCATTGTAGTTATTAATAAGGTTGACAGACCTGATGCACGGCCTCAGGAAGTTCAGAATCTGGTATTTGATTTATTTGCTTTGTTAGGTGCAACTGATGAACAGCTAGATTTTCCAACATTATTTGCATCATCTAAACAGGGGTGGGCTGCACCCGCACTTGATGCACCCAGACAAGACCTACAGCCTTTGTTTGATTTAATCGTCCGCCATGTGCCGCCGCCAACCTGTAATCCTGACGATAAATTTACATTGTTGGCGACAATTCTGGAAGCTGATCCGTATCTGGGTCGTATTTTGACAGGGCGTATTAATAGTGGTCGTGCAAAAATGAACATGCCGGTTAAGGCACTAAGCCCTAGTGGCGCGGTGATTGAGCAGGGCCGCTTAACTAAATTGCTGGCATTCAGGGGAGTAGAGCGTATTCCTGTAGAGCAGGCTGTAGCGGGCGATATTATCGCGGTTGCAGGGTTAACCGCACCTACGGTAGCTGACACAATTTGCGATCCCACGGTTACCAGCCCAATTTCAGCGCAACCCATTGATCCACCAACCTTGTCGATCAATATCAGTGTTAATGATTCACCTTTAGCAGGGCGCGAAGGAACAAAGGTAACAAGTCGGGAAATTCGTGCAAGACTTTGGAAAGAAGCCGAAGGTAATGTGGCGATACGGGTGCGTGAATCGGAAGAAAAAGATGCTTTTGAAGTATCTGGTCGTGGTGAATTACAATTAGGCGTACTCATAGAAACCATGCGCCGTGAAGGTTTTGAATTATCAATTAGCCGTCCCAAAGTAATTTACCAGCAAGATTCTGCTTCGGGCCAACGTTTAGAGCCATTTGAAGAATTACTGGTTGATGTTGATGAAGAATTTGCCGGTGTTGTGGTTGAGAAAATGGGTATCAGACGTGGTGAAATGACCGACATGATACCGTCTGGAAATGGAAAAACACGGATTACTTTTGTTGTCCCATCACGCGGGTTAATTGGTTATCATGGCGAATTTATGACCGATACAAGAGGTACAGGTATCATGAATCGCCTGTTTCATGGTTATGCCCCGTATAAGGGGACGATCGGTGGGCGACGTAATGGTGTGCTCATTTCAACTGCTAATGGTCGGGCGGTTGCCTATGCACTTTGGTATTTGGAAGAACGTGGACAGTTAATGGTTGTCCCAGGTGTTGATGTTTATGAGGGAATGATTATTGGAGAGCATACACGTGATAATGACCTGGAAGTTAATCCAATTAAAGAAAAACACCTAAGCAACGTACGTACTACAGCCAAGGATGAAGCTATTCGTCTGACACCACCCATGTTGATGACCCTAGAAAAAGCCATGTCTTACATTGAAGAAGATGAATTGGTCGAGATTACGCCAAAAAGTATTCGGTTGCGGAAGAAATATCTCAATCCGCATGAACGCAAAAGGTTTAACCGACAAAATACGGAGTAATTGATTGCACACCAAACAATCTAGTGCTGAATCTAAAAAGTCACTTTGGGGCAAGATACTTGGACTATACATCGACCGCCGCAGTTTTTCACTGCTAATTCTAGGTCTATCTGCCGGACTACCCTTTGCCTTGCTGCACGGTTCTTTAACCGCTTGGTTACGGCAAGAAGGCATTGCCCGCGCAACTATTGGCTATATCAGCTGGATTGGTATATTTTATGGGGTAAAAGTTCTGTGGTCACCCGTTGTTGATCATGTACGTATACCGTTGATTGGTAAAATTTTAGGCCAGCGACGCAGTTGGATTCTTTTGTCGCAACTTGCAATAATGGCTGGATTAGTATGGATGGTTGTTGAGGCGCCAGATCGTGGAAAAACAGACAGTTTGACTGATTTAACCGGATTTGTTATTGGGGCCTTATGGGTAGCTTTTTGGTCTGCGACCCAAGATATTGCAGTTGATGCCTACCGTATTGAAGTGGCAGGCGAAGAATTGCAAGGTATCATGAGCGCAAATTATATTTTCGGTTACCGTATTGCCTTATCATTCTTGGTTGGGGTGGGTGCTTTCTATTTGGCCGAGCATTATTCGTGGGCTGATGCGTATTTGCTGATGACGGCCTGTTTTATAGTTCCCATTGTTGTTTTATTATTTTCCCCAGAACCACCTCCAAGAACAGTGCAGCATTTCCAAGGCATTGCTGGGTATCTTAAAAATACAGTTGTAAGACCATTTTCTGAATTCTTTGCGCGCCAACCCTATAGTCATGCATTGTGTATTTTACTGTTTATAGCCCTGTGTCGCATCAGCGATATTATTATGGGGCCTATGGCAAACCCGCTTTATAAGGATTTGGGTTTTGCAAATGACGAGATTGCAAATATTACCAAGCTTTATGGTTTTTGGGTATCCATACTGGGCGGATTTATAGCTGGGTTATTGGTTGCGCGGTATTCGGTACAGCGATTATTACCAATTGCGGTGTTATTTTTGGCTGTCCCGAATGCAATGTTTATGATTCTAGCTGATTCTGGGAAAGATTTTCTTGTCTTTACTCTAACAATCAGTGCCGATAATTTCGGCAATGCAGTGGCTGCAACGGTTTTTGTTGCCTATTTTTCAAGCCTGGCCAATCAGGCTTATACGGCAACGCAATATGCGCTGTTTAGCTCGCTTATGAATTTGCCTGGCAATATTTTAGGTGGGTTTTCGGGCTGGGTTGTCGAAAAAATTGGTTATGGCAATTTCTTTTTGTCAACTGCTGTTTTTTGTATTCCAGCGCTTATTTTGGCCTTCATCATTCCACAATTTGTTAAAAAACAAAAGACTAAGACTTTATCTTATCAATAACATAACCAACCGAGCGAACGGTACGGACAATATCAGTACCTTTGGGGTTGGTTATGTTAGATAATGCCTGGCGTAACCGACCAATGTGAACATCAACTGTGCGTAAATCAACGTCGCCATCATCGCCCCATACGGCGTCAAGCAGTTGTTCGCGGTTTATAACGCGGCCCTGATTACACAATAAATGACGCAATATTTTAAATTCTGTTGGACTTAGAAAAATCAATTTATCTTGGTTATAGGCCTGGTACTGGTTAATATCTATACGTAGATCCCCATATAAAATATGGTTTATCGGATTAAGACCCATACTGCGCCGCAACAGTGCCTTTAGACGCGCTAGCAACTCGCCGATACTGAAAGGTTTTGTTATATAATCATCAGCCCCTGTTTCTAGCCCAAGTAACTTATCATTATGTTCGCCACGCGCGGTTAGTAAAACGATAGGAAGTAAATAAAATTCTGGCGATCGCCGCAAGATTCGACACAATTCAAGACCAGATATTTTTGGAACCATCCAGTCTACAATGACCAGGTCTGGCTTTTTTTCTTTAATGCTGATTAAAGCATCTTCGCCATTAACGGCTGAGGCTACCTGATACCCTGCTTGCTGCAAATTATAGACCAGAACTGTGCGCAGGGCAGCATCATCCTCGATGATAAGAATATAAGGGGTTGAAGCAGCGGTTATGTTAATTTCTCTTTGGTTGTTGGGTTGGAATAAGCATTGCTGATGGTATGGTCACTTTTGGGACGCTCACCCTGAATATGGGAACCATGTACCATAAAATAAACTGTTTCTGCGATATTCGTGGCATGATCGCCGATTCGTTCAATGTTTTTGGCAATAAATAACAAATGAATACAGCCCCCAATAGTTCTTATGTCTTCCATCATATAGGTTAAAAGTTCGCGAAATATGCTGGTGTACAAGGCATCTACTTCTTCGTCCTGACGCCAGGCTTGTAGTGCTCGATCGGTATTTTTATTAATATAAGAATCCAACACGTTCTTAACAATTTGTTGTACGGCTTTTCCCATCCGGCTAAGACCACTAATAATTTGCTTGTTGGTGATTATTTCTGGTAAAGCGGGAATACGTTTGGCCACATTCGCGGCATAATCACCCATACGTTCCAAATCGCTAGAAATTTTCAATGAAGAAACTACCTCGCGCAGGTCTTGTGCCATAGGTTGACGTAAGGCCAAAATTTTTACGGCAAGCTGGCTGACATTTTGATCAAGAACGTCAATCTGATGATCTTGGTCAACAATCTGCGCTGCTTGCTTAAGATTATGGGAAATAAGAGCTTCAATTGCTTGCTGTAGCTGGGATTCAACCATTGTTCCCATCTGCACTAAAATAGTGCCCAGCTGCTTTAGTTGGTCATCGAAAGATTTAACAATGTGATCGGTTAAATTAGGCATATGTAAATTCCCTTTTTAGCCAAAACGGCCTGTGATATATCCTTGTGTTCGTTGATCTTGCGGTTTTGTAAAAATGTCTTCTGTTGGCCCGGTTTCAATCAATTCGCCTAAGTGGAAAAAAGCTGTTTTTTGAGAAACACGCGCAGCTTGTTGCATGGAATGGGTTACGATAACAATCGTGAAATTAACCCGCAATTCGTCGATTAATTCTTCAACCTTGGCGGTGGCGATGGGGTCTAAAGCCGAACAGGGTTCATCCATTAAAATAACATCGGGATTAATAGCAATGGCGCGTGCAATGCAAAGTCGTTGTTGTTGCCCACCTGATAATGACAAAGCAGGATCCTTTAGACGATCTTTAACTTCAGCTAATAAACCAGCTTTTTCAAGGCTTGTCATAACAATCTGATCAAGGTCATCACGTTTGTTGGCTAAACCATGCAGCTTTGGTGCGTAAGCAACATTCTCGTAAATGGATTTTGGGAATGGATTGGGTTTTTGAAAAACCATCCCCACTTTTGCCCGCAACGTTACAACATCAATATCCGAATTGTAAATATTCTGACCATCTAAAAGAATTTCGCCATGAATCCGGCACGATTCAATTACATCGTTCATTCGGTTAAGACAGCGCAAGAAAGTTGATTTACCGCATCCTGATGGCCCAATCAGGGCAGTGACCTGCATGGGTAAAATTTCGAGGCTAACATTCTTTAATGCCTGTTTTGAACCATAGTAAACCTGTAACTGACGAACAGAAATTTTAGCAGTGCTTGACATGAATTTTCAACCTATAGTCAACTTTTACCTTATCTACTTTACCACTTTTTTTCAACCCGCTGACGAATAATGATAGCCAACAAATTCATCATAATTAAAAATACAATTAAAACCAGAATTGCTGCGTATGTTTTTTCCACAAAAGCTGTTTCTTGTAAGTCAGACCACATAAAGATTTGCGCTGGAAGAACGGTGCTTGGGTCTGTAAAGCCACTTGGAATATCAACAATAAAAGCAATCATGCCAATCATCATGAGCGGTGCTGTTTCACCCAGAGCTCTTGCCATACCAAGAATTGTACCCGTTAATATTCCTGGTAACGCTAACGGAAAAACATGATGCCATATGACTTGCGCGTGTGAAGCCCCAACAGCTAAAGCAGCCTGCCTGATAGAATTTGGAATTGCACGTAAAGAAGCCCTTGCTGCAATAATAATTACAGGCAAGGTCATCAATGCAAGTACCATGCCACCAACTAAAGGCGATGAACGGGGTAACCCAAAGATACCTAGAAAAACCACAATCCCCAGTAAACCAAAAATAATCGATGGAACGGCGGCCAGGTTGTTGATATTGATTTCAATTAACCGACTTAGAAAGTTCTTTTTAGCGAATTCTTCCAAATACAAAGCCGCAGCAGTACCAAAGGGAAGTGATAGTAACAGTGTAATGATCATGGTTAGGAAACTGCCCATAATGCTTCCCCAAATGCCTGCTTCTTCAGGTTCACGGCTGTCGCCACTCTGCCAGAACGAAGTATCAAATGCCCGGTTAATTTTCTCTTGTGTTTCTAAGGCTGCTATCCATTGTTGCTGGTTGGCGGTTAACTTACTATTATCACCCGTTGTCATATACTGGTCGATGATGGCTGACGTTGGCAATGAAACAATATAGGGCGTTGTGGGGGATGATGGCAATTTTTCTAGGGTAATTGCAAGATCATCACTTGCATGTGGAGATAGCATACGTGGCAATTCACGCCGTTGTTGAGGGGTTGCAGTAATTTCTAAATTTTTTTCAAGCAATTGTCGGGTTAAAAGTCGGTAGTCCGGGTTACTTTCTTTGAACGACGAACTTTGTAAGTCTGCGGCGTTAATCTCAAGGTCTATATAATGGTGAAAAAAAGCAGGCCATGCCTGGTAAAAAATATGCCCTACCAAAAATGTCAGAAAGGTGATGGGGATAGCTAGGCTTAAAAAGGTTACAAAGCGGAACCGTTTTTCACGTGACAAGCGTTTCTTAAGATGTTTTTTGGGATTAGTCATATTTTTGCCTGTAGCGCGCCAGAATCCATAAAGATATAATGTTTAAAACCAGGGTGATTAGAAACAAGATCAGACCCAAAGCAAATGCGGCAAGGGTTTTGGAACTGTTGAATTCCTGATCCCCTGTTAGCAAAGTTGTAATTTGAACTGTAACGGTTGTAACTGAATCAAGCGGGTTAATGGTTAAGTTTGCAGCTAAACCAGCTGCCATAACCACAATCATGGTTTCTCCGATTGCACGTGATATAGCCAGCAATACGCCACCAATAATTCCCGGTAGTGCTGCAGGCACCAAAACCTTGCAAATTGTCTCTGACTTTGTTGCACCTAAAGCATATGATCCGTCGCGCAGGGAAGAGGGCACGGCTTTTAAGGCGTCATCGCTAAGCGAGGCAACGAAAGGTATAATCATCATACCCATAACAAGAGCTGCTGCCAAGGCGCTTTCAGCTGCCACATCAATTCCTAACCAATTTCCAGCGTCCCGAAGGAGTGGGGCTACAATAATAGCTGCAAAATAACCGTAAACCACTGTGGGGATACCGGCCAGTAATTCAAGTATCGGTTTTACCAAGGAACGGTAGCGGGGCGGTAAATACTCTGTCATATAAATTGCTGACATAAGGCCAAAAGGCGCTGCAATTCCAACCGCTATTATCATAATCATAAATGTTCCAAGAATAACTGGTATTACACCGAAAGAAGCCGAGCTTCCGGTCTGATCGGCACGAAGTGCTGTTTGTGGGCTCCATTCAAGCCCGAAAACAAAATCACTTATAGGAACACGTTCAAAGAATCGCCATGCCTCTAATACCAGGGATGCAACAATACCAATAGTTATTGCAACCGCAACACTGGCACAAACCGCCAACAACCTTTGGGTATATTTTTCGACAATCGTCCTTGCTTTAAAATGACTGTTAATACGCCTTTTGGTGATTAGGCTGGTTAACCCAGCAGCAATTAGCATGATCATTGGTGGCAAAAATAATTGAATATTCAGCCATGTTTGTAATGTTGTTTGAAGTTTTTCTAAAAGGTCGGTTGATAATATTTCGCTAAGATTTGAAGCGGGTTTTTCAAGACTTTGTTCAATCCTTAAAATTAACGTATCTAAAGATAATCCAGATGATTCCAAAAAACCACTTGGTAAAGTTGCTTGGATTTTTTTATACATTAACCAAGGTAAAATGGCATTACTCAGAAATAGGCTTAACAATGCGGCAGTTATAGCCCATGTTGCAAGATATAAGCCATGATATGCCGGACGTGCCGTTAGCGGGTGTATTTTGTTTTTTTGTAAGCGTATAGCTTTCTGGCTACCCCAGTGATAGAAAACGATTGCCAAAAAAATTACCACAAACAGAAATAACACGTCCGACAATATCCTTGCTATATAGAATAGATAATATGATTAAGGCTGATATAATTTTTGCTGTTGGATGTTATTTAATTGGCGCTGATGATCGATAGTCGGCAGGGGAACAAGACCTTTCTCGGTTAAATATCCTTCGTCACCCGTCGCACGGTCACTCGCATATTCCAGCATAAATTCGCGCAAACCTGGGATAATGTCAAAATGTTTCTTCTTGACATAAATATATAAAGGACGGGCGATGTTGTATTGACCTGCGGCGATCGTATCAAAATTGGGTGCAACATTATCTATGGCTAGCCCGTGCAAGCTATTACTATTTTCTTCAAGAAAGCTATAACCAAAAATGCCCAAAGCCTTTGGATTACTTTGAAGTTTGCGCACAATAAGGTTATCATTTTCACCGGCTTCGATATAGGCTCCGTCTTCCCGCATACTTTGACAGATACCTTGACGTTGGGCGGCGTCGGTTATCTTTACAACAACAGGAAATTTCTGGCATCCTTTATCCATAACCAATTCAACAAAAGAATCGCGGGTTCCAGAGGTTGGTGGTGGACCAAAAACTTCTATTTTATCGGCGGGTAAATTTGGATTAATTTGATTCCATGTTTTATAAGGATTAGGCACCAGTTGGCCGTTAACCGGTACCGTTTTAGCCAATGCTAGCCATAATTCGGTCGTTGTTAAACCGAAAGATTTTTGTTGATTTGATTGGGCAATTGCAATGCCATCATATCCAATCTTCAATTCAATAATTTCGGTAACACCGTTCTGCCGGCATAAATCTAGTTCAGAAGACTTAATAGCCCTTGAAGCGTTGACAGCATCTGGGTGTGATATGCCAACCCCCCCACACCACAGTTTTATACCACCGCCTGTTCCCGTTGACTCAACGATGGGTGTTCGAAATTTACCCATGCGTCCAAAATTTTCGGCAACCGTCGTGGTGAAAGGAAAAACGGTACTTGATCCAACAATCCGAATCTGTTCACGCCCATAAGCGTTTGTATTAAAGATTGCTAAAGATATCCCAAGAATTACGGCATATTTTTTCATCAATAAACCCCATACAATTAAAATTGATCCTAAAACATGTCTTAATGGCTAGCAGATATTTATGACAATTTTATGACAAAAAATATTTTTATCCAACCTTAAACTCTTGAAGGGTTGTATCAGATTCAACAGCGGGTAAACCTAATAAAAAACAGCTACCTTGTTCGGGCTTGCTATAAATTAATAATTGACCATGATGGTGGTATAAAATTTTTTGGACTATTGCTAAACCCAATCCAGTTCCTGTTGGGTTGTGTTCGTTTTGACATCTATAAAATCTTTCGCCTAATCTTGGCAGGTCACTCGGTTGAATTCCAACGCCCTCATCTATAAAAGCCACTGTTAAAGTTGAATTTTTATTTAGCTGTTGATTGGGCGATAAAGTAAAGCCAATCCAGATATTTTTACCTGATTTGCTGTAACGAATCGCATTTTCCAACAAATTTTCAAAAACAACATAAAGCTGTTGTTCGTCACCCCATAAATCAGGCAATTTTTCTAAATCATCCAGCCATATTAAATTACTGGGAATAAAAGAAAAAAACGGCATGTTTCGGGCAATATGAAGCTTTACCCTTGTTTTATTAATAAGTGGCGTAAGCCCTTTGATAAGATTATCAATCAGACTGCGGGGCGAAACGGCTTTATATGTTCCTGTACCCCAATCAACTTTTGCCAATAACAATAGGCTTGAAACAAGTTGACTCATGCGCTCAGTCTGCTGCATTAAAAGAGACAGGAAATCTTGGTGTTGGATGTTGTTGCTAAAATGTGTTTGCAGAGTTTCGCCAATGTTTCTGATAACAGCGAGGGGGGTTTGCAGTTGATGGCTGGCATTGGCAATAAAATCTTGACTTTCTTGAGCAACCATTTTTAGTGCTGTTTGATCACGTAGAGTAACAATTGTAACAAAATTATTGTTAAAAAACACCGGTATACGTTCAAGGCTAATATGCCAATAGCGGGTTTCGGGAATTGCCAGTGAAAAAGCAGCTTCGAAAACTTTTTGTTTTGTGTCCCGTATTTCCTGAAGAATTGTCAGCAAGGAAGAATGTCTTAAAAAACCAGTTATGTCTTGACCAATAAATTGGTTGGTATTGGGGTTATTTAGTAAATTAGCTGCCATGATGTTGATAAAAATAATGCGCTGCCGATCATCTAAGACCAGAAACCCAACAGGCATTTGACCAAAAATCGTATGGAATAGTTCGGTTAATGAGTGATTCGAGCTGTTTTGTGAATCATGGATAAAATTTATTTGTTGTTTCTGAATATTGGATGGCTTGAAAGTTAGCCTGCTATCTGTTTGCGCGGTTTGCCGATAGTACCCAATAAAAGAAATAAACCCACCAATAAAAATACCGGAAGCAAGAAGTACAGCGCCTGTGTTATTTTGGAAACCAAACAACCAAACTAAAAAACCCAAACCACAACTTATTAAAAAATTATAAGTGCAAAAAAGTAAAAGGTTAAGATATGATTTTTTTGGCATTTAAGGACACATAAAAACAAGCGGTAATTTCTTTACAAACGATATGATATATTGTGTTACAATCGCGATCTATGGTATAATTAACACGTTACCAGTTAATCTCTTACATGATAAATTAAAAATTAACAAAGGATAACCCCAATGAAAGTTTTATATCAGCGTTTTATGCAGGCTGTGTTTAGCGGTGCGCTGCTTCTGGCTGCTTCAACAGCCGTTGCTCAGCAATATCGCCCATGGAATAATAGTACCAGTGATTTTCAAACGATGTTTCGCGAATTAAAAGACATGATTCGCGAAGCGGATCGCGCCAACGCAGCAGATCCAATTTTTTTGGATGACCTCAATGACTTTGTCCAGCGTTATGAACGGCTAGTTTTGTCTGGTAACAACCCATCACCTACGACAGGTTGGTCAAGAGTCGTTTTATCAGACACTTTCCGGGACGGCAATTTTACACAAAATCCTGCTTGGGTTGTTCGTTCAGGTGCCTGGCGTGTTGACAATGGCGGCAGTAACGTTGGACTTCGTTCTTCGGTTTATTCCGCTTATTCTGGTAATAGTCAAGATGTTGCTCAGGCGTTGTTAGGGGCATTATTTCAGCAGCCAGGTCAACAAAATTTTGCTGCTCAGGTTGCCCAGATTGCTGTTGCAGCAAAAATACCTAATAGTTTTCAGCTAAAGGTTGAATTTAAGTCCAGGGCTGCTGGTGGACGGCTGGATTTTATCGTCTATAATGTTCAAAGTGCTGGTTCATATGTTATATCTTATACACCCGGCTATGATAATGGATTACAGCTATTGCGCATTACGAATCGGGGAACAAATTTATTGGCAGGGTCCAATAACAATATTGTTCTTGAAGATGATAAGTATCATACGCTTGAACTAAACAGAGATAGTCGGGGGATGATGAACCTGCTGATCGATGGGCGGGTTGTTGCACGTGCCGAGGATAACAGCTTAAATCGTGGATTTGACAATCTAACGATCGCCAATGGCGGCGGAACATACTGGATTAAATCTGTGACAATTAACGGTCAGTAATTTATTTAGGCCAAATGTATTTTAAAAACCCGCCGGTTTTAGGCGGGTTTTTTAGTTATTTCTCGGTGATAAATAAAAAACTTGAAAAGGTTTTATTTTAGTGCTTCTTTGAGGGAAGAAGAGGGATATAGCCGTATCAATCTTTTCTTCCGATTTACATAAGAAACATGCATAAAAACGATCAGGAATTACCTGCAACCCCAGCTCTATCGCAATATTTGCAGATAAAAAAACAGCAGCAAAATACTTTGCTGTTTTATCGCTTGGGCGATTTTTACGAAATGTTCTTTGAAGATGCCAAAAAGGCATCGGTCATTTTAGGTATAGCCCTTACCAAACGTGGCCAATTTCAGGGTCAAGACGTGCCAATGTGTGGAGTGCCGGCACATGCAGCTGATAGTTATATTGCCAAGCTGATTCAGCATGGGGAACGCGTTGCCATCTGTGAGCAAGTCGAGAACGCCGAGCAGGCCAAAAAGCGTGGTAGCAAAAATATTATCGAGCGGCGTATCGTTCGTATCATAACACCTGGAACAATTACGGAAGACAGCTTGCTAGATAACAAGCGTAATAATTATTTGGCAGCACTTATTGATAATAACGATTTATTGGCAATCGCTTGGATTGATTTGTCAACAGCGGACTTTTCGACAATTATAATTGGGAAAAATGACCTTATATCTTGGCTTGAACGAATTAACCCAAAAGAATTATTAATTCCTGATAGGCGTGACACAATTTTACCTTCACAAATACCGGAAAATTGGCAGAAAACTTTGGTTTACCGCCCCCAAGACCGATTTGAACAAAGATCAGCCAGGGACCGGTTGCTTAAGGCATATAATACCCAATCTCTTGACGGTTTTGGGGCATTTACCGATTTAGAAATTTGTGCCGCCGGTGCCTTAATCGAGTATATTGATTTAACACAACAAGGCCAATTTCCTGTTCTAAAGCCCTTAAAAAAAGTTTTAGATCATCAGGTAATGGCAATAGATGCATTTACCTGGCGTAGTCTAGAAATCGATAAAACGCAATCAAATCGATTTGAAGGTAGTTTGCTTCAGGTTATCGACCGTAACTGTACTGCGGCCGGTGCAAGATGTCTTGCAACATGGTTAACCTACCCCCTAACAGATGTTGACCAAATTAACCAGCGCCAATTGATTGTAGAATTTTTTGTAGCACACAAACAAATACGGGAGCATGCACGGCGGATTTTGTCAAAAATGGCAGATTTACAACGTGCTTTGTCGCGGTTGATGGTTGGTCGCGGCACACCGCGCGATTTAGGTGCAATACAAGCATCTTTGCAGCATGTTATGGTTATTCAGCAAATTTTGAATGCAATAAGCCTACCCCAATCTTTACAACAGCTTGTTGGATCAATCAAAGATCATCAGGGATTAATTCAAACTCTCTCGAAGGCATTGAGCGCGGTTTTACCAATAGACATAAAAGAAGGTGGTTTTATCGCGAGTGGTTATCATCCTGAACTTGACGAATGGCGCAAATTGCGTGACGGGGCAAAACAGCAGATTGTTGGATTAGAAAACCGCTACCGTGATTTAAGCGGAGTTAACAGTCTAAAAATTAAGCACAATAACATTCTTGGTTATTATATTGAAACCACAGCACTGCAGGCCCAAAAATTGTTTGAAGATTCAGCAAAAACCTTTATACACCGGCAGACTATGGCTGGGTCTGTTCGTTTTATCACATCTGAACTTAATGATTTGCAGCAAAAAATTTTTCAATCAGCTGACAAAGTTATTGCCCTTGAAATAGAACTATTTCAAGAACTCGTTCAGCAAATAAAGAACCAGGCCGATTCTATCCAAATAACAGCTGATATTATTGCCCAATTAGATGTCTTGATATCGCTTGCCAGTTTGGCTGTTGAACAATCTTATACCAGGCCTGTTGTTGATAATAGCCTTTATTTTGAAGTCACGGAGGGGCGGCACCCCGTTGTCGAGTTTATGTTACTAAAAAATAATCAAACTTTTATTGCTAATGATTGCCATGTTAATCCGGGGCAGCAACTGTGGCTAATAACTGGTCCAAATATGGCAGGAAAATCTACCTTTTTACGTCAGAATGCATTAATCGCTATCTTGGCGCAGATTGGCTCATTTGTACCTGCAAAGAATGCTCGGATAGGTATTATCGACAAATTATTTAGTCGGGTTGGGGCAGCAGATGATTTAGCCCGCGGACAATCAACTTTTATGGTTGAAATGATCGAAACGGCTGCAATTCTAAACCAGGCTACAGCACGTTCTTTTGTAATATTTGATGAAATAGGCAGGGGTACATCGACCTTTGATGGTCTTTCAATTGCTTGGGCGGTTTTAGAACATATGCATTCTAATGTCAAAAGCCGTTGTTTATTTGCAACCCATTATCGCGAATTGGCTAATCTTGAACAAAAACTTGCGTCGTTGCGGTGTTATTGCTTTAAACTAAAGGAATGGCGTGATAACATTGTTTTTTTACATCAACTTGTGCTTGGAGTTGCTGATCGTTCATATGGTATTGACGTTGCACGATTGGCGGGCGTACCCAAAACGGTAACTGACCGCGCACGAAATATTCTTGTGCAATTAGAAAAAAACAATGAAAACCCCAAAAATGCTTATGTTTTGCAAGAGAAATTGCCTTTATTCCAGGAAAAAGAGAAAACACCAGCTGTCTACATTCAAACCGCACAGCCAACTATTATTGATGCGCTCATGGGAATGGATTTAAACAATCTGTCACCAAAACAGGCCTTAGACAAACTTTACGAGCTACAGAAAAAAGCGCTAGGGTAACAAGAAAATCCGACAAAAACCTAAACTCAGTTGAAAATCCAACCTAATTAGGTTGCGGTACAGAAAGCTGACGTTTGTTAACGGTGCCATCTGGGTTATTGCTGCCAAAGACAAGCTCAATTGTTAATCTCGACCACAGCTTGGAATAATCAACTTTATTAGGTATTACTATCTCAAGCACGCTTTCAACCATGCTTTTTTGACCCGAGCGTTCAGTTAATGGAACATTTACCCCAACCCCACCACCAAATTGAACATTTCCACCGGTAAATGCCCCTACACCAACTCCAATACTCGGTACAAAATGGCGATCGCCGGTATAAACCAGTTGTTGATGTTGTATCGTGGTTGATGATTGAAGAATGGATGACCCATTTTTAAGCTTAGCCTCTAAAACTGGCTGTTCATCTACCACCCGAATTAACAACGATTTTTGATCAGAGCTAAGGCTAATATTTACGGAAGGGCTGAGCGTATATTGCGATGATGATGTGCATGCACTAAGAAAAATTAAAAGAAAAAATGGTAAAAATCTCATGCTGCTTGCTCCGTTCTAAGCTTGTTTAGAGGAGATAATAACATGAATTATTAGTATAAACAACTTTTTCAATAGGATTTAACTATATTTTTTCTTAAAGTAAGCCATAATTTTGCCATAATTCATAATTAATGCCATTCGAGTATCAGAAATAATCGGCCAGAAACTACATAACAGCATGACCCGCAAAGCAGCCACTTTATTCAAGTCAATCTTAACAATTGGCATATATACCCTTCTAAGCCGTTTTTTGGGATTGCTGCGCGAAGTGTTGATGGCTTTTTATCTGGGTGCAAGCTGGATTACTGATGCTTTTATTGTTGCGCAGCGCTTGCCCAACATGTTTCGCAATCTAGTGTCCGAAGGTGCTTTTAACGCAGCTTTCGTTCCAAGTTTTTCCAATAATTTACATAAAAATGGCAAAGTACATGCCAAAAAATTTGCAGAACAGATACAAAGCATTATGCTCAGCGGATTGTTTATTTTTGTTATCTTGCTGCAATTGTTAATGCCTTGGCTTGTTTACATTATAGCTCCTGGTTATGCCGATACCCAGGAAAAAGCAACCATGGTTCAGGACTTGTCGCAAATAACCATGCCTTATTTGCTTTTTATGTTTTTAACCGGCCTACAGAGTGCTGTTCTTGCGTCTTTAAACAGATTTGCTGCAGCCTCTGTGTCCCCTGTTATTTTAAATATTTGTCTTATTGGTGTACTTTATTTTCTTATTCCAGGTTCAAATCAACCGGGATATGTATTAGCTTGGACGCTTTTTGGTGCCGGAGCAGTACAATTTCTTGTTACGGCTTTTTTCTGTTACAAGGCTGGTTTTCCGCTGGCTTTCATTTATCCAAGAAATAACGAAACAACGCGATTGTTTTTTAAAAAAATGGTTCCAGGATTGATTGGGGCTAGCGTTACTCAAATTAATTTATTGGTGGGAACAATTATTGCAACTTGGCAGGATGCTGCCGTTTCGTACCTTTATTTTGCCGATCGGGTATATCAACTGCCTCTTGCTTTGCTCGGAACGGCGGCGGGTACTGCTTTACTGCCTATGTTAAGCCAGGCTCTAGCCGAAGATGATAAACATAAAGCCCACCAACTTCAGGGGCAGGGTATCTTTGTTGCCTTGTTGTTTGGAATTCCAGCAACTGTTATTCTCATGGCCGTGCCTTATCCCATAGTTAATGTTCTGTTCGAGCGGGGGCAATTCACCTTAATCGATGCACAACAAACCAGTTTTGTCCTACAAATTATGGCAATGGGATTACCGGCATATCTATTGGTTAAAAGTTTATTACCGATTTTTTATGCTCGTCACGACACTAAAACACCTTTTCATTTTGCCCTAATATGTGTCGCTGTTAATATGGTTCTCAATATTGCCTTGTTTCCGTGGATTGGTTTTATTGGTATTGCTATTGCAACTGTTATTGCCAGTGCATTGAATGCTTGCTTGCTTTACATAGCGGCCAATAAGCGCGGGTATCTACAATTGCAGCGGGCAATTTGGATAGGGTTTATAAAAATGTTTATCGGCGGACTTTTTATGGGGGTTTTTCTTGTTTTGATTCCTGATTTGTGGTTATGGCCAACCACATTAATCGCAAGGGTTAGTTATTTGGTAATTGTTGTGCTGGTTGCAGGTAGTATTTATTTTGCTTGTCTTTTTCTCATGGGTGTTATTTCATGGAAACAATTGCGTCGCAAAAGCTTTTTCTAAGTATTAAATTGTGTGGTTGGATAACAATATATGCAACAAAAAATTATTCTTTCTGGTGTACAGCCAACGGGTAATCTTCATTTAGGTAATTATCTTGGGGCAATTCGCAATTGGGTTGGATTGCAGGCTAAAAATCAGTGTTATTTTACTGTTGTTGATTTACACGCCATTACTGTTTGGCAAGATCCAAAGCATTTGCAACAGCAAACGCGTGAAATTGCTGCTGCCTTTATCGCGGCGGGGATTGATGTTCATCAGCATCCGGTATTTAACCAAAGTCAGGTTGAAGCCCATGCCCGGCTTGCCTGGATTTTAAGTTGTATCGCCCGGGTTGGGTGGCTTAATCGGATGATTCAATTTCGGGAAAAAGCGGGTAAGGATCGTGAGAATGTTAGTGTTGGTCTGCTGACTTATCCAACACTAATGGCTGCTGATATCTTGCTTTATCAGGCAACACATGTGCCGGTTGGCGAGGATCAAAAACAGCACATTGAGCTGACGCGCGATATTGCTCAAAAATTTAATAACGATTTTGGTATATCTTATTTTACCATGCCTGAGCCAATGATTAATGGTCCAGCTACCCGTGTCATGAGTTTGCGTGATGGGACAAAAAAAATGAGTAAGTCTGACCCATCTGATTATAGTCGGATTAATTTATTGGACACAACCGACCTAATTCAAGACAAAATTCGTAAAGCTAAAACCGATATGTATCCAATCCCTGATCCTGGAATACTTGACAATAATGGGCAATTTACATCGGATCTAAAGGATACGCGGCCTGAAGTTGTTAATTTACTGAATATCTATAGTGCTGTTGCCAATCAACCATTGCATTTGGTTATGAATGAGTTTGCTGGTCGCGAGTTTTCATTCTTCAAAAACAGGTTAACAGACTTACTTGTGCACCATTTAACCCCAATCCAAAAGAAAATGAGCGACCTGTTAAACGATCGCAATAATTTAGATACCATATTGCGCGATGGAGTTGAAAAAGCGCGTAAGACTGCGAACAAAACGCTTCATGATGTTCACAAAATTGTTGGGTTTATCGAAACAGGATATAAAAATTTTTAATTCCAGGAAAACAGACCGATGGTGCAAATATATCTGCCAATTGCCGAACTATCAGTTGATGTGTTTGTTTTACTGATTCTGGGATGGTTTGTAGGTTTTATTTCCGGTATATCAGGAATAGGGGCCAGTTTTTTAATGACCCCAACCTTGATATTTTTGGGTATTCCATCGCCAGTTGCGGTTGCCAGCCAGGCAAACCAAGTGGTTGCAACATCGATTTCTGGAACCCTTGCCCAGTGGTCACGCGGGAATATCGACTTTAAAATGGGCGGAATACTGCTTCTGGGTGGGTTAGCAGGATCTAGCTTTGGGGTGTGGCTTTTTGGCTTTTTGGCGCGTATAGGGCAGGGTGATCTAGTTGTTGCGATAAGTTATATTATGTGCTTGGGCTGGATTGGTTTATTGATGCTTTGGGAAAGTTTACGCAGCGTATTCAAAAAACTACAAGCGTCAGCTAAAGTTAAAATACCCTTTTATCAGCGTGCTTGGGTACAGGGGTTGCCGTTTAAACGCAATTTTCCCCGCTCTAATCTTTATATCAGTTTGTGGCTACCTATCGTGATTGGTTTTGGTGTTGGGGTATTATCGGCCATTATGGGGGTCGGCGGTAGCTTTTTGTTGGTGCCGGCAATGATTTATTTGCTGGGTATGCCTGTTACAGTTGTTGTTGGCACGTCACTTTTTCAGATGGTGTTTGTTACAGCCAACGTAACATTACAGCAAGCAATTCAAAACAATTCTGTTGATATTTTACTTGCGTTAATTTTAATGATCAGCGGTGTTGCCGGAACCCAATGGGGTACAAAAATGTCTGGCAAGGTGCGTGGGGAATATGTGCGTTTTGTTTTTGCCCTTTTAATGCTTGGCGTTTGCGTTGGGTTAATTAACGAATTTCTTGTGGAACCAAGTTCTGTTTATTCTATTCGCACCGTAGGGGAATTGCGTTGAAAAAATCAGGTAAATTTTTTGTCAGAATAGTTGTTATGTGGTTGTTGACACTGTCGGTTGCCGGAGTAAGAGCTGATACCCTGATTGCTGACCTATCGAACCGGTTTATTGCAATTACCACTGGCTTTAGTGGAACAGATTTACTGGTATTTGGAGCGATTGATGTTCCTGGTGATATTGTGGTGATTGTCCAAGGTCCACCTACAGATGTTGTGGTGCGCCGCAAGGAAAGAATTGCCGGTTTTTGGGTTAACCGTGCAAATGTCACTTTTAAAAATATTCCCAGTTTTTATGCAATAGCCGCCAGTAAGCCGATAGAAGATATTTTAGCACCCGAAATTCAGCAACAGTTAAATATAGGGCTAGAATATTTGCCAATGAAAACAGATGTCACACTAACACCATCTGAGACAAAAGAATTTCGTGAAGCGCTGATTGTTAACAAAAGGCTACAACAACTTTATTATAGCAACATTCTACGTGTTAATTTTATGGGGCGCGAACTTTTTAGAACCAATATATCCTTTCCTTCGAATGTGCCAACGGGGGACTATTTATTAGATATTATGTTGGTGCGCGATAAAAACGTAGTTAGCGCCCAACAAACACCTTTAAGTGTTACAAAAACAGGTTTTGGCGCAGAAATTTATGATTTTGCGCACCAGAATGCTTTGCTATATGGTCTAGCAGCAATTGTTTTGGGGTTGTTTGGTGGTTGGGCTGGCTACGTATTTTTCCGTCGGAGGTAGGTACATGAGTGCTATTGCAGCTGTAGATGATCATCGTCAGGTCTTTTTAGTTGTTCTTGAATCAAGTATCGATATGAAACTGCCACTTTACTATGCTTGCCGTATGGCAAAAAGGGTACAAGGCCGTGTTTCATTACTTTATGTTATCGAGCCTAATGATTTAACCGAATGGCAATCGGTTGGTAATTTAATGTACGAGCAGCAACGCCAAGAAGCTGAAAGAGTTCTTCAAAAAGCAGCAACTTTTGTCCACGGTAATTCAGGAATTTTTCCAGCTCTTTTTATTAGAGAGGGCGGTAAAATTGATCAAACAGTCCAACTTGCTGGGGAGGATGAATCCATCAGTGCGCTGGTTATTGTTGTTGATGTGCAGGGCAAGGCATCTGGTACAATTTCCGCACAATGGAACGCCAAGCTATCGGCACGGCTTAAGGTGCCCTTAATTATCGTTCCTAATAACCTAACTGAAGAAGATATTCAGCGCGTCACCTAGACGGGGACTTGAAGATAAAAATTTTTGACCTATTTTGACAATAGTTTTTTAAAATTTAGGATAGTAACCATGTTTATTCAAACTGAAACGACACCTAATCCACAAACCATGAAATTTTTACCAAACCAAACAGTAACTGGTGGTGTTGGTGTTGATTTTTGCCGTTCGGATAAGACTACCTCTTCGCCACTCGTGACAAGATTATTTAAGATAGAGGGAGTTGAAGGGGTTTTTCTTGGTTATGATTTTATTACTGTTACAAAAGATCATGTGAAAGAATGGCAGGTTTTAAAACCTGTATTATTAGCAGCTATCATGGATCATTTTACCAGCGGTCAGCCCGTGATGTTGTCATCGGCTAAAATGGCTGATTCAAAACTAGACGAAAATGACGATGATATAACAAAAAAAATTAAAGAATTATTAGAAACAAGGGTTCGTCCTGCCGTAGCCCAAGATGGCGGCGATATTGTTTTTGCTGATTTTAAAGAAGGTGTTGTTTATGTGCATTTGCGCGGGTCTTGTTCTGGGTGTCCAAGTTCAACCGCAACGTTAAAAGTAGGTATTGAAAATATGTTGCGTCACTATGTTCCCGAGGTGAAGCAAGTCCGGGCAGTTTAAACGGTGATTATGGGGTTATTACTCAGCCGACAAGCACTTTTGTTATTCCATCAATCGATTGGGAACTGCGCGGTCACTATAAAGCGGGTAGCGCCGTGAATTAAAAAGTTGGTAATGCCACCATTCATTGCGGTAAAAATCCCAACCCGCAGCAGTCATAATCCCCATCAGCAAAATTCTATTTTCTTGAGCTTTTGCACTTATGTTCATTGCACCATGATGAGATAGCGTGGTAAAATCATCAAATTTTGTTCCCATATCTAACTCGCGCTTCAGGTGGTCAATTAAAGTTAAATCAACTGCTACACCACGCGAATGAGGTGATCCTTTTCGTGGATCTGCAACAAACCCTGGATCAGGAAACTGGTGCCAAAGAATCCATTGGGCTTCGGTTGGTCGGAAAGCATCGAAAATTTTAAGCCGATAACCAATATGTTTTGCAAGCTCTGAGGCTTTTTTAAGACACTTTGCTGCGTCTGTGTGTAAATAGCAAAACGAGTGACGGTATATTTGCTTCCCAGTAACATTGTTTGGTGTAGCGTAGGCTAAAGATATTTCCAGGTCGAATTCGGATGGGTTAATTAGGATTAGTGTCATTCTAGGCTTGTTTCACTTGATTTCGTGTAGTATTTATTGGATAGAACATAAAAAATTTCAAGCTCAGACTACTACCATAAATAATGATTTTAGAAAAGACTAAAGACAAACATGCGTATTTTAGCAATTGAAACAAGTGGCAATCAGACGGCTGTTTGCTTTTTCCGCCAAGGGTTGGTTATTGACTTGTTGCAGCACCAAGGTCAGGAAGGGGGTGCTATCCTAATTAAACAATTGCGGCATATACAAGATAATTGGCCCGAAGATTTTGCTAATATCAACTATATCGCTGTTACTGTTGGGCCTGCGCCATATACTGGACTGCGTATGGGGTTAGCCGCTGTTCAGGGGCTTGGTTTAGCCTTATCAAGGCCTATTTGGGGAATTAACACCCTAAAACTGGTAGCTTGGCAAGCAGCACAAAAAAATGAAACAAGAAAAGACATTCTGGTTGTTTTGGATTCGAAACGGCCTGAAATTTTTGCCCAACTTTTTAACGATGATGCATACCCCTTAACTCCTGAAATTTTGGTAAAACCAGAATTATTACCTACAGTCATAAGACAGCAGTCAACAATTATTGTTGGTAACGCAATTACCCAATTGTGGCATCAATTAGTACGGGACTATGAAGTTAAAAATAGCATTCCTGACGTTTCCATGCTTGCAAAACTAGCACTACATCAAATACAGAACCAGGAGTCGTGTTTGCCTGCTATACCAATTTATCTTAAATCGGCAGATGTTTCCGTGGCTAAAAAACAGTTTTGGTTAATCAATGATCGTAATCCAGCAAGCCGATATTAATGGCGACCAAGTTGTATATGAGATTCAACAGCAAAGTTTCACGAACCATTGGTCATTAAAAGATTGGCAAGATTTATTAAAAGTTCCTGGAACTATTGTAAGATTAGCTTACGATAAGCAAAAGCCAATAGGATATGCGGTTATCCGACATTGCGATGATATGGCAGATGTTATTTCTGTGGCTGTTTTACCCTCTTACCGACAACAGGGGATAGGTAAAGCATTGATGAAAGAGCTTATGAAAGAGATGCAGGATTTTGGTGTGCGCAAGATATTATTAGAAGTGGGTTGTAATAACATAGCAGCCCAACATCTTTATCAGATATTGGGTTTTAAACCTATTTTCATGCGACCAAATTACTATTATAATCCGCCATCTCCGCCAGAAAATGCAATTGTTATGCAGTATTTTTGTCATATATAATAATAAAAACTCTGGAATATTTGATTAATATTGT
The DNA here is from genome assembly GCA_016794225.1 of Alphaproteobacteria bacterium. Lineage (GTDB taxonomy): Bacteria > Pseudomonadota > Alphaproteobacteria > JAEUKQ01 > JAEUKQ01 > JAEUKQ01. Next base: position 58,699 of record JAEUKQ010000003.1, read on the forward strand.
TCACAATTAGTTCTTTAGAAAATGAAGGAAGGTAGTTCTTGTGGTGAAACGTCAGGAAACGCCAATATCAAAAATTGAAAAAGCGTGTCTACAAAAAGGCATTAAATTAACGGGTGCGCGCCGTTTAATAGCACAAGTGTTATCCGAAGCAACTGATCACCCCGATGTTGAAACAGTATTTCAGCGTGTTCAGCACCTTGATGCCCGCGTTGGTATGGCCACAGTATATCGTACAGTAAAACTGTTTGAAGAAGCACAAATAGTTGCTAGACACGATTTTTTGGATGGCCGTTCGCGGTACGAAGAGATTACGGAAGAAATCCACCATGATCATTTAATTGACATCAGAACTGGTAAAATTATCGAATTCCAAAATGAAGAAATTGAAATTTTACAAAAGAAAGTAGCAGAAAGTCTTGGTTACGAACTGATTGGACATCGCCTTGAACTTTATGCTATACCTCGACAGAAGAAATAATTACCCCTGATTTATATGCACATAGGTTAAAATTCTATGCACCAATTATCTACAGCGAACCAGCCAGGTGGTCCAACACCTATTAGGGTTCGAAATCTTGAAATAAAAATGGCCGGTAGCCCTGCCGAAATTGATGCAGCCCAAGCATTGCGTTACCAGGTATTCTATCAAGAAATGTCGGCAAAGCCAAGTGCCAACATGAAGCAGCAGCAGCGTGATTTTGATCGTTTTGATGCCTTTTGTGATCATTTGATTATTCTAGATCATGATCTGAAAACAAGAACACCTCCTGTTATTGCCACCTATCGCTTCATGCGCCGCAAAGCAGCCAAAAAATGCGGTCAGTTTTATTCACAAGATGAATATAATATCGACTGTTTAATTGATCATGCCGGTGAAATTATGGAGTTAGGGCGGTCATGTGTGGCCATTCCTTACCGTAATGGGTTGGTTATGCAGTTATTATGGCGAGGTGTCGTAGAGTATGTGCGTTTTTATGACGTTCAATTAATGTTCGGGTGTGCCAGTCTGCCTGGAACAACAATCGATAATCTTGCGGTACCTCTTTCTTATTTACACCATTTTCATCAAGCACCCCCTGAACTTAGGGCAAAAGCACTGGCTAAGCGTTATGTTCATATGAATCTTCTACCAAAAGATCAAATTGACGAAAAAAATGCAATGTTTACACTACCTCCTTTGATTAAGGGGTACCTTAGATTAGGTGGGTTTATTGGTGATGGTGCCGTTATTGATGACCAGTTTAATACAACCGACGTTAATGTTGTTGTAAAAATGGCTTTGGTGACCGATAAGTATGTAAAACATTATTATGGTCGTACGGAATAGTTTGAACACAATGCAGAGTATGATAAACGATTCTATGCAACTTTCGCAAAAAAAGCCATATCGCTTTTCATTGGGATCACGTGTTTTGGCGGCATGGCGTTTATTTTTATATGCGCTAATTAATTTGGTTTTTATTAGCACACAACTGGTACTTCGTGCCATTAATGGCGATAAAATATCGGGATTCCCAATTTTTTATCATCGCTTATGTTGCCGTGTTTTAGGATTAGATATTATCACCAAAGGGACACAATCGCCACACCGTCCAACTTTATACGTTGCAAACCACACCAGCTACACCGATATTATTTCCTTTGCCACGCTGATGCCAATTTCATTTATTGGTAAACAAGAAATTGCGAATTGGCCAATTTTTGGCTTATTAGCAAAGCTTCAGCGAACAGTTTTTATTGATCGTAAACGTCATAATACAGATGCACATCGCGATTCAATAACAGGCAGGTTGCAAGAAGGGGACAGCCTGATGTTATTTCCTGAAGGAACAACCAATGATGGAAACAGGTTACTACCGTTCCGCAGTTCGTTATTTGCTGTGGCCGAAACACCGTTAGTTCATGATCAACGTGTGACATCTTCATATGTTTGGGTTCAACCAGTTTCAATATCATACACCCATTTGAACGGGTTGCCATTGGGGTATAGCTGGCGCCATCTGGTTGCGTGGTATGGTGATGTTGGTTTTGCTGAACATATGTGGCAATTGCTAAGACTAGGTAGAATTACTATTCGAATAGAATTTCATGAGCCGGTAAACATAACACAATTTAAATCCCGTAAAGAGATGAGTGATTACTGTTTTAAAAAAGTTGAAAAAGGCTTTTATGATGCCATAACCGGCCGACCTTGGACTGGTCCAGAAGCAACTATTATCTCAAGATCAGCGGAAAGCAGATAAATCATGAAAAAGGTATTTATCAAAAGCTATGGCTGTCAGATGAATCATTATGACTCAGAGAGAATGCTTGAATCCTTGACCCCTCTTGCTTTTCAGCAAACCGAATCTGTTGAAGAAGCCGATATGGTTATTTTAAATACCTGCCATATTCGTGAAAAAGCTGCCGATAAGCTATTTTCTGATTTGGGGCGCTTGAATCAACTGAAAAACAGGCGTCAGCAACAAGGTCACAAAACCGTTCTAACGGTAGCGGGATGTGTGGCTCAAGCCGAGGGAGAAGAAATACAAAAACGTGCACCTTATGTTGATATTGTTATTGGCCCACAGGCATATCATCGGTTGCCGCAAATTCTTGAAACGCCAGCCTATCAAAACGCTGATGAAAAAATTTCTACTTTGGGGGTTGTTGATACCGAATTTCCGATCGAGTCAAAATTTGATCATTTACCAAAAAACCGCAGCAAAACAAACGTTTCGGCTTTTTTAACAATTCAGGAAGGCTGCGATAAATTTTGCACGTTTTGTGTAGTACCTTATACAAGGGGTGCTGAAAGTTCGAGGCCCGTTAGTGACATTGTCAAAGAAGCACAACAGTTAGTAAGCAATGGTGCGCAGGAAATAATCTTATTAGGTCAAAATGTAAATGCTTATCATGGAATAGCTGAAAAAAATGCTGAAAGCTGGGGTTTGGCGCGATTACTTTATGAATTGGCTGAAATTGATGGGCTGCGTCGACTGCGCTATACAACTTCACATCCGCTTGATATGGGCGATGATTTAATTAAGGCGCACGGTAAAATTGATGTTTTAATGCCCTATTTGCATTTACCGGTTCAATCTGGTTCAAATCGAATATTAAAATTAATGAACAGGCGGCATAATACAAACGACTATGAGCGTGTGATTAATCAACTTAGGTCTATTAGGCCGGATATAGCAGTATCATCGGATTTTATTGTTGGATTTCCAGGCGAGACAGACCAGGATTTTAAAGAAACATTGGCATTTGTTAACAAGATAGGATACGCCCAAGCTTTTTCGTTTAAATATAGTGCTCGGCCAGGAACGCCGGCAGCAACACACGATCACCAGGTAGATGAGATTGTTAAGGATCGTCGGTTGCAGGAACTGCAAGCGTTGCTTGATCAACAGCAACATGATTTTAACCAAAAAATAGTTGGACAAATTATACCTGTTCTTTTTGAAAAAACGAGCAGGTATGATCACCAAATACAGGGTCGTAGTCCTTATATGCAGTTGGTGCACGCAATAGCTACAAACGAGCTGATTGGACACATCAGAAATGTTCGTGTCGATCTTGCTCACCCACATAGCTTAGTCGGCACATTGCAGCCAGTTTCTTCAGGATATACAGGTTAAAATATGGTTGAAAACACTGATTCATCACTTTTACCACCTACGGTTTTATCATTTGATGATAACCGTCTTTTACCATCATTATATGGTCAACATGAAGAGCACCTAGCACGATTGGAACAATTATTGCAGCTATCGATTGTTTCGCGGGGTAATAAATTGTTGATTTCAGGTCTGCCTTCTAATGTTGAAATTGTAAAAGTGGTTCTTAATCTTTTGTATCAGCGTCTAAAGAAAGGCCAAAACGTTGATCTTGCCGAGATTGAAGGGGCAGTTCGAATGGTCAAGGACAAGAATGTTACTTCTAATGGATCTGCTGATAATATGGCTTCAGGCCAATTATTATTGCCCGATGAAAGCAGCGAAGCTGTTATTAAAACCATTCGCCGCCATGTTATTCCACGCTCACCCAATCAAGTGGCTTATGTTAAGGCTTTACGACAGTATCCCTTAGTTTTTGGGTTAGGGCCAGCCGGGACAGGCAAAACGTATTTAGCGGTTGCGGCAGCAGTTTCAGCACTAATTAACGGTAAGATCGATCGGATTATTTTATCCAGGCCTGCCGTTGAAGCCGGAGAACGTCTGGGTTTTTTGCCCGGTGATCTTAAAGAAAAGGTTGATCCGTATTTAAGACCACTCTATGATGCCCTTTATGATATGCTTCCGCCCGAGCAGGTAGAGCGTCGTCTAACTACCGGTGATATTGAAATTGCGCCCCTGGCATTTATGCGCGGTAGAACTTTATCAAACTGCTTTGTTATTTTAGACGAAGCACAAAACACAACCCCTGTTCAGATGAAAATGTTTTTAACCCGTCTTGGGCAGAATGCCCAAATGGTTGTTACGGGTGATTTATCGCAAATTGATTTACCGGGGGGAGCTATTTCTGGATTGGCCGATGCGCTGCGCATTTTGCGTGGGGTTAAAGATATTCAAGTTATCGAATTTACAAAAGACGATGTCGTACGTCATCCTTTGGTTGCGCGTATTATTGAGGCGTATGATCGGCGAAACCCAAATCAAATTGAACCATCACGTTCTTAGAATGCAAAAAAATATAATCAGAAAATCGACAATGAAGTTGCATATTCAGGTTATAGATAAGAATTGGCGCCGGACTTTACCCAGTTTTGGCAGATATATTAGAAAGATTGTGGCATGTCATTATCCAGGACCACGTGATCTTGTTATCCCAGAATTTTCTGTTGTTTTGACGGATAACAAGCACTTGCAGACACTAAATGCTCAATACAGGGGGTATGATAAAGTAACCAATGTGTTGTCGTTTCCGATACCATATTTATACCAGAATGCCAATGGTCATACCGTAAGTTTCCTTGGGGACATTTTTATGGGTCATGATCTGATTGTTGCGGAAGCGCGTGCACAACAAAAAACAGTTCTTGATCACGCAACCCATTTACTGTTTCATGGATTGCTGCATCTGCTTGGATATGATCACCAAACAACAAAAGAGGCAGAAATTATGGAACGCTTGGAAATAGATATATTGGCTTCACTTAACATTAAAAATCCATATATTATTCAATCAAAGTCTTAAAAATTCTTTTAACGAACATTCAATGTCAGACCAATCATTTTCATCACATTCGGCAACATCTTCTTCAAACCAAGATCCTGGAAAACGAGGGTTTTGGCAGCGTTTTTTGGGGTTTTGGCGCAAAAAAAATGGTAGCGAAGAACTACGTGAAGTCATCGAGGATTTGATTGAAGAACATGATGCAGATCCCGATTCTTCGGCTTTTGGCGCTGATGAGGGTAGTTTGTTACGTAACATATTAAAATTACGTGATTTAACGGCCTATGATGTTATGATACCTCGTGCCGATATTGTTGCTGTTTCAAATAACTTAAGCCTACAGGAATTATTAAAAGTTTTTAGCCGTGAAGGTCATTCGCGTCTGCCTCTTTACCGCGATCACTTAGATGATGTCATTGGTTTTTTGCATATTCGTGATATATTAGCTTGCACTATTCATGAACGTGAATATCAGCTTGACGCTTTAAAGCGTGATATTTTGTTTGTTGCCCCAACCATGTCAGTATTGGATTTGTTGCTTGAAATGCGCCTTAGCCGCATTCATATGGCTGTTGTTATTGACGAATTTGGTGGTACCGATGGGCTTATAACTATCGAGGATGTAATTGAATCGATCGTTGGTGATATTGAGGACGAGCATGATGTTCCAGAAGCTTCTCATCTTGTACATCGTTCAGATGGTTCATGGCTTGCGGATGCCCGCCTATCAATCAACGATCTTGAGCAGCAGGTTGGTAAGGTTTTAACCGAGGAAGAAGAGAAAAAAAATATTGATACTATTGGCGGACTAATTTTCTCGATAATTGGCCGCATTCCAAGTCGTGGTGAATTAATAGCACATCCTTCTGGCTTACAATTTGAAGTTATTGAAGCCGACCCGCGGCGAATTAAAAAATTGCGTATCGTACGTTCAATACCAAATTACTAAAAACAATAATGATTCTTTGATACTCTATGAAACCGAATAAAATTGCTGGTCATTTTTTTCTTTTAATTAATCAATATCCATGGCTATTGCGCCTGGTTCTAGCAGGTTTTGGGGTTATATCTTCGTTAGCTTTCGCACCATACCATCTGGTTTTTTTATTATTTCCAGCTTTTAGTTTTTTAATTTGGTTTCTTGATATTCAAACAAAGCGTATATCCGTTTTTGCAACAATATGGTGGTTTGGTCTGGGGCATTTTGTTTTTGGTAACGCTTGGATGGCAAATGCTATTTTGGTGCGGGTTGACGAGTTTGGGTGGCTATATCCTATTGCGCTTTTTGCGCCAGGTGCCGTACTAGCGACTTTGCCCGCCTTGTTGGGTGCTGTTGTATGGTCAAGGTGCAAGTCTCCTGATATTATGGTATCAGTTATATCGGTTGCTTTTGCATGGTCTTTGTCAGAGTGGCTGCGGTGCTGGTTGCTAACAGGCTATCCATGGAATCTTATTGGGTATGTTTGGTCAAATTACATACCAGTTTTACAAAGCGTAAATATTATTGGGGTTTTGGGGCTGGGGCTACTGACATTAATAACAGCAATGCTGCCTGTATTGTTTTGGAGCCCAACAAAAAAACCAGTCATAAATCTTAAAAACATTACTTTTTTGGCAGCTGTGATTTTTATATGGTTAGGGATTGTGATCTATGGTGTGCAGCGATTGCACTATTTCCCTACAACTTATGTACCAGGTATTCTGCTTAGATTAGTACAGCCAGCTATTTCCCAGCAGGATAAAATTAATCCCGATAATTATCAGAGCAACCTAAATGATTATTTGCGCCTGACCCGCAATACCAGTAACTTTCACCAGATTACCCATGTAATATGGCCTGAATCATCTGTTAGTTACGATGTCGAGCGGTATCCTGAAGTGCGTCAGTTGTTATCAAGTGCCGTACCCGAAGGTGGAAAGCTAATCTTTGGTGCTAATCGATTACTGTGGCAAGGTGACCAAGTTATTCAAGCCTGGAACAGTCTATATGTAATTGATCAGCTTGGTTATATATTGGCGCGTTATGATAAGACCCATCTGGTACCATTTGGAGAGTATGTGCCCGGGCGTTCATGGTTTCCATGGCTTAACAAGATAACGCCGGGTACACTTGACTTTTCAGCCGGTTCCGGACATGTAACATTAACTTTGGAAAACGATATATTACCCCCGTTTAGTCCTCTTATATGTTACGAGGTTATTTTTCCCGGGCAGGTCAAATCTTACACAGACGGACCAACTTGGTTATTAAATATCACTAATGACGGTTGGTTTGGCCTTAGCAGTGGTCCATATCAACATTTTGCCATGGCTAAAACACGTGCGGTTGAGGAAGGAATTCCGCTAATTCGAGTTGCGGCAACAGGAATTAGTGGCGTGGTTGATCCGTATGGTCGCATCTTGGCCTTGATACCCCTTAATCAGGTTGGTGTTGTTGATGCACCTTTGCCAAAACCACATCCTACACGGACATGGTATTCCAAATTTGGTAACAGCACGTTTTTGGTTCTCTTAGGGATGTTGGCTATTTTCCTTGTTTGGAGCAGAGTGACCACAAGAAGAGAACCTAAAGGCTGACCCTAAAATTTATAGATATGCATAAAATCTATTTTCTTTTTTGGAAATATGGCTAATCTAACGTTTTTGGTACAGCAATGACTATTAAAAGGATTTTTGTATCGTGCAAAGCAAAAAAAAGGACTATTTGTTCACCAGCGAGTCTGTTTCCGAGGGGCACCCAGACAAAGTCTGTGATCGTATTTCCGACAGCATCGTAGATGCGTTTTTATCCGTTGATCCTTATGCCCGTGTTGCTTTGGAAAGTTTGGCGACAACCAATAAAGTGGTATTAGCAGGTGAAGTGCGTGGACCTGATCAGATAAACCATCAAAAATTGCGGGACATTACCCGACAGGCGATTCGTGATATCGGTTATGAGCAAGAGGGGTTTAACTGGAAAACGGTTGATATTGACGTTTATGTTCATAAGCAGTCTGCCGATATTGCCATGGGTGTTGATGCCACGTCAAATAAGGAAGAAGGAGCTGGTGATCAGGGGATCATGTTTGGGTATGCTTGTACGGAAACACCCGATTTAATGCCTGCGCCACTTTATTATGCCCACGCTATTTTGAAATCATTGTCACAAGCGCGACGTGAGGACAAGAATTTGGGTTTATTTCCTGATGCCAAAAGTCAGGTAACTTTACAATATATTAATGGCAAACCTGTTCGTGCAACCTCGATTGTTGTTTCAACCCAGCATCATGCCGATTTAACCCAACAGCAGGTTCGCGAAATTGTGCGTCCGCATGTTTTAAAAATTTTGCCAAAAGGCTGGATGTGTGATGAAAAAGAGTTTTATGTAAACCCAACAGGACGTTTCGTAATTGGTGGGCCAGATGGTGATACAGGGTTAACCGGCCGCAAAATTATTGTTGATACTTATGGCGGGGCTGCTCCACATGGTGGGGGGGCTTTTTCTGGCAAAGATCCAACCAAGGTTGATCGTTCAGCTGCCTATGCAGCTCGGTATTTAGCTAAAAATGTGGTAGCTGCAGGCTTGGCGGATGCTTGTACAATTCAATTAGCGTACGCCATAGGTGTTGCCAGGCCATTATCTGTTTATGTTAACGCCCATGGTACTGGTAAAGTGGAAGAAGAGCAGCTATCTAAAAAACTGCAACAAATGGTTAATTTAAGCCCGCGCGGCATTCGTGAAAAATTACACCTGAATCGTCCCATTTATGCCCGAACGTCTGCTTATGGCCATTTTGGCCGGAAGCCCGATTCTGATGGCGGTTTTTCTTGGGAAAAACTGGACTTGGTTGCTGAATTGAAGTCGGCGTTCGCGTGCTGAAATATTATTATGGCAGATTTAATTGACCACCGCTTCTATGGTCGGCGCAAGGGTCGGCGTATGCGTGTGCGGCAGAAACAGGATTTTAATCAGTTATTGCCAAAATTTTCTTTTAATCTACCGGAAAGTAGTCGTTGCAACCCGAAACTATTTTTTTCAAGGCCAACCAAAGATATTTGGCTTGAGATTGGCTTTGGTTACGGCGAGCATTTGGCTGTTTTGGCCGAATATAATCCTGATATTGGGTTTATTGGGTGTGAAGTTTTTGAAAATGGTATTGGTCACCTTCTGTCAGCGATTGCAGAAAAGAATATAGAAAACATTCGTATTTTTCCGCAACCAGCCCAACCATTGTTACAGCGGTTACCAGATCAATCAATAGGACGAATATTTTTACTTTTTCCTGATCCTTGGCCTAAAAAAAGGCACGCTCGTAGACGTTTTGTCCAGCCTGAAACTATTGAATTACTGGGGCGCATCTTAAAGGATGGTGGGGAGTTGCGCATGGCAAGCGATGATCCCGGGTTGATTACCTGGATTACTGAGCACATGATGCGCAGCCAGGATTTTCGTTGGCTTGCAGGTGGTGCAGATGACTGGCTAACTCGGCCAGCCGACTGGCCGCTAAGCCGATATGAAGAAAAGGCAATCAACAAAGGAATACAACCGGTTTATTGGCGGTTTGAACGATTATGCCGCCAGAAGTAAAGTCAGTGGCTTTTTTGTGCATTTTTTCAAGCAAAAAAGTATGTTAAACCTATCATCGGGATTGTAACAAACTTCAGAGCGTAAAATAAAGAATTAGGCTAACTATGCCACGCGGTTATTATACTTAATTCTTACAAAACAAACATATATTCTGCAATAACCCAAATGATACGGTCTTGCTAAATGACTATGTAGGTTGGAATAATTTTTGCATCTCTTTTAGGTTTTGCATATTAATAGATTTATCTGTTCCCAAATGGTTAACTTTTAGTGACCAATTCTGATTATAAAACCTAATACTAACAGCTGTGAAAAATAATCCACTTTCGCCAAATACAATATGCGCATCCGATAAAGAAGATGCCCACTGGTTTTTAATTGCTGGGTTGTTAAGAGAGCCAAATTGGGTTAATAAAACCCGCTGGTTGGTAACAGAAAGAATAAAGTGGGCCGTGCTATTAATCATCCATAAACCCAAAAGCGAGCAAATAGAGGTAAGAAAACCGATAATTGCTGTAAAGTTTCGACTATTCTGTACGGAAATAGCCACAAGGACAATAAATAGTATTAAAAATAAGTTAACTATCGGTGGAACAGGTTGTTTGGTTGTTAATAGGACATATTTTATCTTTTCTTCTGGCTGAAGCACTACATCAGACAAAACCTTTTTTGCAAGAGCTGGCCATGGTAAAATCATCAAAAATACTCCATTATAGTTAAAATAGCCCTTATAAGCTTCAGAAGAAATAAAATACTTATAAGTGTCGACTAAGGTACATGTTAACATATTGGGTATTAGTTGAAAATAATAAATAAAATGCCGAATTTAAATAAATCCTTGCCAAGGCCTAACGCGTGTGATAGCATGCACATCAAAATCATCCTTACAATAAAGGGTGGGCCTAGTGCCCGCCTTTTTTGTTAGGTGCTTCAGTCAAAACTTTTTGTCTTTAGTGACAGCGGAATTTGTAACGTTCGAGAATGAATAATATAGAGACGGTTCAAAAGTTATTGGAAACCCCATTACAAGAACGGGGATACGATTTGGTAATGGTCAAATGGTTGCAAGGTAATCCAGCCGTTTTGCAAATTATGGCAGAACGTCAAAGTGGTATGTCGCTAACACTTGATGACTGTGTTTTACTAAACAATCTTGTTTCAACCCTTTTGGATGTTCATGATATAGTACCCCACGCATATCAGCTTGAGGTTGGATCACCAGGAATTGACCGGCCATTAGTGAAAAAACAGGATTTTCAACGTTTTGTTGGTAAGGAAGCTTTTGTTGAGGTAACCTTGCCGGAAAACAAGACAAAAAGATTGACAGGGATTTTAGCCGGGGTACAAGAAGAAAAAATTTTATTAAAAGTTGATACCTTGCAAGAAGCGCTCGAGCTGCCTTATTCTGGAATTCGTCAAGCGCATCTGCGGTTGGAAAAAAACTTGTGGTCAGCAGGTAAAAAAAATCAAGCAACGACCAAAAAAATCAGCCGCCAACAACCAAAGAACCAAAAAAAGAAAGTTTCAAATTAGGATATAAAAATGCCAACGCTTTCAAATATTCAACGCCATGAATTGTTACAAGTTGCCGATGCAGTTGCGCGGGAAAAAAATATTAACCGTGAAGAAATTTTAATGGCCATGGAAATGGCTATTCAGAAAGCTGGCAAGGCCAAATATGGCAATGACCACGATATTCGCACAAAAATTGATCGTCGAACAGGTGAAGTGAAACTTTTCCGTTATTTACAAGTTGTTGATAATGTCGAGAATGAAGTAACGCAAATTTCAGTTCCTGAAGCGCAAAAACAACAGCCAGGGGCCAAGTTGGGTGATTTTTTAACCGAAGAATTACCACCAATTGATTTAGGTCGAATATCTGCACAAACTGCAAAGCAGGTTATTGTTCAGAAGGTTCGTGAGGTTGAACGCCAGCATGAATACGAGGAATACAAAGATCGTAAAGGTGAAATTATCAATGGAGTTGTGCGCCGTGTTGAGTTTGGTAATGTAACTATCGAACTTGGCAAAGCCGAAGCGATGTTGCGGCGTGACATGATGCTTCCCAGAGAAACGTTCCGGCCTGGTGATCGTGTGCGTGCCTTAATAGCTGATGTGCGATCCGACAGCAAGGGTTCGCAAATCGTTTTGTCAAGAACTAGCCCAGAGTTTATGGCCAAGCTGTTTACCCAGGAAGTTCCAGAAATATACAACAAAATTATTGAAATTAAATCGGTCGCTCGTGATCCAGGTAGTCGGGCAAAGATGGCGGTTTATTCACGCGACAGTAATATTGATCCGGTTGGTGCCTGTGTTGGGATTCGCGGTAGTCGTGTGCAAGCAATTGTGAACGAACTACAGGGCGAGAAGGTAGACATTGTTCCCTGGTCATCCGATCAGGCAACCTTTGTTGTCAATTCGCTGGCTCCAGCTGAAGTAAGTAAAGTTGTTTTGGATGAGGAAACCAAGAGAATTGAGGTAGTTGTTCCAGATGATCAACTAAGCCTGGCAATTGGCCGAAAAGGTCAAAATGTTAGGTTGGCCAGCGAGCTTACGGGCTGGGAAATTGATATTTTAACAGAAGCTGCTGAGTCTGAACGTCGTGCCCAAGAGTTCAAGAATGTTTCCCAGGTTTTTGTTGATGCGCTTGACATCGATGAGGTCATTGCGCATTTGTTGATTACTGAAGGTTTTACCAAAGTTGAAGAAGTAGCTTATGTCGGCCTTGATGAGCTGGAAAAAATAGAAGGCTTTGATCAAGATTTGGCACAACAATTACAAGAACGCGCTAAAAATTACATTCAACAGCAACAGCAGCAGCAAAAATCTCGTTGGCAGGATTTAGGTGTTGATGGTAAGTTGGCAGATGTCCCAGGTCTTACACCAGAGTTATTGGTTACCCTCGGTGAGCAGGGTGTCAAAACTTTGCAGGATTTTGCTGACTTATCAAGTGATGAACTTATTAGTTCCGAAGATGGGTTGTTGAGAAAGCATAAGCTTAATTTGGCAAACGCTGATCAAATGATTATGGCAGCACGTCATATGCTTGATAATGTGAAAAAATAGGTTTTTATCTGAACTGTAATTAATATATGATGAACAAGGGTTTCCCCAAAATATGACCACGAACAACGATCCATCTTTAGGTAAAAAGACTCTTGGTTTATCCTCAGGCGGTAAGTTAGAGCTTAAAAAAACAGTTGACATGGGCCAGGTTCGCCAAAGTTTTTCTCATGGCCGCAGCAAAACGGTAACAGTGGAAGTAAAACGCCGCAGGATTTTGCCAACCGAAACTCCTGGTACACCATCAGCCACTGAAACACCAGTTAAGTCAGCTGAGCAGTTGACTGATGTGGAGGGACACCATCATCTGACAGCTGAAGAGCGTGCTATACGTACCAAGGTCATTGAAGAGGCGCGTAAAGAAGAAGAAAGAAAAGCAATTGAACAGCAACGTCAACGCGAAATAGAGCAAAAACTCGCCGAAGAACAGGCAAAAGCTGCTGAGCAATTGACATTGCAGCGTGCCGAGGAAGAAAAAGCACGCAAAGCCGTTGCCTCAGATGAAAAACCCGCCTCTTTGGAATCTCAGACAGAGCCGGATCATATATTTACGGTTAAAGGCAAGCAACAACAAGTATCCGAAGTTAAGCCAGCGGTTGTTGTGCAACCAGTAAATAAATCAGTACCAGTCAGCGGAGACGTTAAAAAAACCAAAGAAAAAGAGAAGCAGCCAATCAAAGGAAATACGGCGAAATTTTCTTATGACGAAGATGGTGATGACGAGCCTATTTCAGCTAGAAAGCCAGGAAAAGCGGTTCCATCTGCACCGATTAGCGAACTACGTAAAAATACCCCTTCTAAATGGCGTGGGGGGAAGATAACGATTGATCAAGCCTTAGATGATGAAGAGAAGGTTCGCGTGCGCAGTCAGGCTTCTATTCGTCGGGCGCGCGAGAAAGAGAAGCAAAAGTTTCTTAAGGAAAATCAACCCGAAGCTACTAAAATTATTCGGGAAGTTGTTTTGCCAGAAACAATTTCGGTGCAGGAATTATCAAACCGTATGGCAGAGAGAAGCGCTGATGTTATTAAGACACTTATGAAAATGGGCATGTTAGTTACATTAAATCAGATTATTGATGCCGATACAGCCGAGCTAGTTGTTGGTGAATTTGGTCATCGTGTTAAGCGTGTTAAGGAATCAGACAGTTTCCTAGTTGATGTCTTGGCTGAAGATTCAAGCAGCCAATTACATCCGCGTCCCCCCGTTGTCACTGTTATGGGGCATGTTGATCACGGTAAAACCTCGTTGCTTGATGCTTTGCGTTCAACCGATGTTGCCTCGGGCGAGGCCGGCGGTATCACCCAACACATTGGTGCATACCAAGTAACAAGGCCATCTGGCCAAAAAATAACGTTTATTGACACACCTGGTCATGCTGCATTCTCTGAAATGCGCGCCCGTGGTGCCAATGTAACGGACCTTGTTGTGCTTGTTGTGGCGGCTGATGATGGGATCATGCAGCAAACAATCGAGGCTATTAACCATGCCCAGGCTGCAAAAGTGCCGATTGTTGTTGCTGTTAATAAGATTGATAAACCCCAAGCCGATCCTGCGAAAGTTCGGCGTGAATTGCTTAATCATGGGCTTGTTGTTGAAGAATTAGGTGGTGAAGTGCTTGCAGTGGATGTTTCAGCTAAAGCCAAACTCAATCTTGAAAAGCTGGAAGAAGCAATATTACTACAAGCTGAAATTCTTGACTTAAAATCAAATCCGCATAGACCCGCGACCGGTACGGTTATAGAAGCTAGGCTCGAGCGGGGGCGTGGTTCTGTGGCAACCTTTTTGGTTCAGCGAGGTACATTAAGGGTTGGCGATATTCTTGTTGCGGGTAATGAGTGGGGGCGGGTGCGTGCTCTGCATGATCATTATGGTCATCAGTTAAAAGAAGCTGGCCCATCAACCCCGGTTGAAGTTTTGGGGTTACAGGGGACGCCAATGGCCGGCAATCAATTTGTTGTCGTTGAAAGTGAAAATAAAGCGCGTGAGGTTAGTGAAACGCGTCAGCGCAAAAGTCGCGAAATGCAAGTTGCTGCTGCTTTGGGCAAGCGCGGTAATATCGAGCAAATGCTATCAAAGGCTGCTGACAGTAATCTGCGTGAATTAGCGGTTATCCTGAAGTCTGATGTTCAAGGGTCTTTAGAGGCTTTAAGCAATAGTCTAAATAAATTAAATACAAACGAGGTTGCGGTTCGAATTCTGCACGCTGCCGTTGGTGGAATTAATGAATCGGATGTTACCTTGGCCCGTGCCTCTGGCGCGATTATTGTAGGATTTAATGTCAGAGCTAACCCCTTGGCGCGTGAAATTGCCCGTCGTGATGCTATTGATATCAAGTATTATTCGATTATCTATAACGTTATTGATGATGTGAAAGCCATACTGGGTGGCCTTTTGGCACCAACCTTGCAAGAAAAATTCTTGGGCTATGCCGAAATCCGCGAGGTTTTCTCGGTACCAAGTTTTGGTAAAGTTGCTGGTTGTATGGTTACCGAGGGCATAGTCAAGCGCGGCGCCAAGGTTCGTTTATTGCGGGATAATGTTGTGATTTATCAGGGTAATTTGCAAAGTTTGCGGCGCTTTAAGGATGAAGTTCGCGAGGTTAAGGAAGGCTATGAATGCGGTATGGCATTTGATAATTATCAAGATATTTCGAAGAGTGATGTTGTTGAGTGCTACGAAATTGAACAAATAGCCAGAACTTTGGCAAGTTGATACAAGGGGTTCCCGGTGAGTGTAGTGGAATTAAGTCAACGACAATTACAAGTTGGACACGAGATTAGGCGCTTGTTGATGGACGTTTTTATAAAGCAACAACTGCGAGACCCCGATTTGTATAATGTAAGCATAACCGTAACAGAGGTACGTGTTACTCCAGATTTACGTGAAGCAACGGCCTTTGTATTGCCATTAGGTGGCAAGGATCTGGAACAGGTTCTTCGCGGGTTGAAGCGTGCATCTGGGTTTTTCAGAACATATTTAGCTCATCATTTAAAGTTGCGTGTCGCACCAATTGTTCATTTTCGGCCTGATCATTCTTTTGATTATGCTAGTCACATTCAAAAGGTTTTGACAAAAGTTCAGGAAGCAGATCGTGGTCGCGGTGATCTCCAGGGTTGAAAAAATTACAAGCCAACCTGGTAGCGGGTGGTTAAACCTTGATAAGCCGGTTGGATTATCTTCAGCCCAGCTGTTGACCAAGGTTAAACGGCTATTATCAATTAAAAAACTTGGCCATGCAGGAACATTAGACCCATTCGCCAGTGGCGTATTGCCCGTTGCGGTTGGAGAGGCAACCAAATTAATGCCTTACATCGTTGATCAGGAAAAAGAATACCGTTTTACCGTTAGTTGGGGTATCAACACAGACACGGATGATATAACCGGACAGATAATTTCCCAGCATCAATTTATGCCTTCCCAACAAGCTATTGAACAGGTTATTCAACATTTTGTTGGCGATATTCAGCAAGTGCCACCGATTTATAGTGCTCTTAAAATAAATGGTCAGCGGTCTTATAGTTTGGCGCGTGCCCGGCAACCTATCGAATCATTAAAATCCAGGTTGGTGCGTGTGTTTAAACTTGAAGTATTATCTCATACAGAGGGGGAAACATCATTTTTTCTATGCTGTGGCAAGGGAACATATGTCCGTAGTTTGGCGCGTGATATGGGTAGGAATCTTGGAACAGGTGGTTGTGTAAAAAGTTTGCGGCGCTTGCGGGTTGGAATCTTTAAAGATATTGAGTCGATTTCGCTGGAAACTCTAAAAAATATCGGGCATATTGTTTCATCCTCAGGGGCAGGGGTTGATTTTCTTCGGCCATTGCACACAGGTCTGGACGACATCCCGGTGGTGTGCATTACTGGCAAAGAATATCAAGATTTGCGCTGTGGGAGGCCCGTTTTGTTGACTGCAGAACGTTATAACCATAACGTTTCCGGTTTTCGCGACGGCTTTGTACCAACACTCCAGGCACGGGTTCAGGATCGCCTCGTGGCGATTACATCTTTTGTTCAGGGGTATTTAAAATCAATACGTGTATTAAATATAAATTTTGAAGAAAGGAATAAGATCGATGTCGATCAATCAGGAACGTAAACAAGAAATTATTCAAGAACATGCTCGTTCGAAGCAAGATACTGGCTCACCAGAAGTTCAGGTTGCTTTGCTTAGCGAAAGAATCAACAGTCTGACGGAACACTTAAAATCACATCAAAAAGATTTCAGTTCACGGCGCGGACTTCTGATTATGGTAGGGCAGCGTCGCAGGCTGCTTGATTATTTGAAAAGAAAAGACTTAGCAAAATACCAAGATATCGTTAAAAAGCTTGGGTTGCGGCGTTAAGTAATTTTCCAGGTAACAGGTATGCTCGGGGCCTGTTGATTGGAGTAAATCATGAAAGGTTATAGTACAAAATGTTTAATATATTTCGTAAAGAGCTAAATTGGGGTGGAAAAAAGTTAACCCTAGAAACGGGGCGTATTGCCAGACAGGCTGATGGAGCAGTTCTGGCAACTTATGGTGATACGGTTGTATTGTGTACCGTTTCGGCAGCAAAACAAGTAAAACCCGAGCAAGATTTTTTTCCATTAACCGTGCATTATCAAGAGAAAAGTTTTGCAGTTGGCCGGATTCCGGGTGGTTTTTTTAAACGCGAAGGACGCCCTAGTGAGCGCGAAGTTTTGGTATCACGCTTAATTGATCGGCCAATCAGACCTCTTTTTCCAGAGAAGTTTTTTAATGAAGTTCAGGTTATTTGTACGGTCTTAAGCCATGATTTGGAAAATGACCCAGATTTGGTTTCGATGATTGGGGCTTCGGCAGCGTTAACAATTTCGGGTATTCCCTTTCTTGGGCCAATTGCAGCGGCACGGGTTGGTTATATTGGCGGTCAGCTTGTTCTTAACCCTGGCTTGTCGCAAATGTCCAAAAGTGACTTAGATCTGGTTGTGGCAGGGACTGAAGAAGGTGTTCTTATGGTTGAATCCGAAGCCAAAGAGCTTACGGAAGAGGTTATGCTTGAAGCAGTAATGTTTGGTCATCGTCATTTTCAGCCAGTTATTCAAGCTATCATTGAATTGGCTGAGCAATGTGCCAAAGATCCTTGGGAATTACCAATCACATCTTCGGAATTAACATTTATGACAGACCAGTTTTATCAAAAATACCACCAGCGTATTAGAGATTGCTACAAAATAGCCAACAAACAGCAGCGTTATGCAGCTCTTGATGCGTTGAAGGCTGAAATTACAGCTTCTGTTGAACAGACTAAACAGCAGCAAGCTTCCACAATATTTAAAGAGCTGGAATACAAAATTGTTCGTCAAAGCGTTCTTGAAACAGGACGCCGAATTGATGGACGTGATACGGTAACTATACGGCCAATCGTTTCCGAAACAAACTTTTTGTCTAAGGGGCACGGGTCAGCTTTATTTACCCGCGGTGAAACACAAGCCTTGGTGGTTGCAACTCTCGGTACAGGTGAAGACGAACAGATAGTTGACGCGTTGCAAGGAGAGTATCGCGAAAACTTTATGTTACATTATAATTTTCCACCATACTCGGTTAATGAAGTTGGTCGACTTGGCTCGCCGGGGCGGCGCGAAATTGGCCACGGTAAGCTTGCTTGGCGTGCCATTCACCCGCTTCTGCCTGCAAAAGAGGCTTTCCCCTATACCATTCGGGTTGTCTCTGAAATTACAGAATCGAATGGATCGTCGTCAATGGCAACGGTTTGCGGAACTTCCCTGGCCTTGATGGATGCCGGTGTTCCTTTACCAAGGCCGGTTGCAGGTATTGCCATGGGTTTAATCAAGGAACAAGAAAAGTTTGTTGTTCTTTCAGACATTCTTGGCGATGAAGATCATTTGGGTGATATGGATTTTAAGGTAGCAGGAACATCACATGGTGTTACAGCCTTGCAGATGGATATTAAAATTACGTCAATTACTTCGGAAATTATGCGTACAGCGTTACAGCAAGCTGCAAAAGGCCGGCTACATATTTTGGCAGAAATGGCTAAAACATTGCCAATATCACGCCCTGCGGTTAGTGAAAAAGCTCCGCGGATTACAGTTATTAGTGTTCCAAAGGATAAGATACGTGAAATTATCGGAACAGGTGGTAAGGTTATTCGCGAAATTTGTGAAGTAACCAAGGCCAAAATTGATATTGATGATGATGGAACAGTTAAGGTAGCTGCTGTTGATGCAGTTTCTTCACAGGCTGCTATTAACTGGATTCGCGGGATTATTTCAGAACCTGAAATCGGTACTATCTATACCGGTAAAGTGGTAAAGATCATGGATTTTGGGGCATTTGTCAATTTTCTGGGCAGTCGCGATGGTTTGGTGCATGTTAGTGAAATGGCAAGTCAGCGGATTAAACAACCAAGTGACGTTGTGGCTGTGGGTGATACCGTGCGTGTAAAAGTTTTGGGAGTTGATGATCGCGGTAAAATTAAGTTAAGCATGAAAAATATTGATCAAAAAATTGATCCTGCCTCTGAAAACCTAAAAATGACTGTTTGATGGAGGGGTTTTGAAATGCTGTTGCCATTAGTAATTGGTCATCGAGGGGCGGCAGCTGTCGCGCCTGAAAATACACTTGAAAGTATTAGGCAGGCTTGGCTACAGGGTGTTTCTTGGGTTGAGTTTGATGTTCAGTTAACCAGGGATGACCAAGTCGTTGTTTTTCATGATGATGATTTACACCGAACAAGCAATGGTCGAGGTGCGATTCGGAATACCGATTGGGGACGTATCCAGCTTCTGGATGCAGGGAGTTGGTTTTCAAAGGAATGGCAGGGTATTCGTGTTCCAAATCTGCAGCAAACATTTGCTTTATTGCTAGATTTGGGGCTAAACGCCAATGTTGAAATTAAGATACCCGATGCCTATATGGAAGATCGGGTATATATTGAAAAAACTGTTTCCAAGACTATCTCTATCATTGATCAATATTGGACAAAAAATAGGCCATTGTTGATTTCAAGTTTTTCGACGTCAGCTTTGCGGGTTTTGATGGAAAAAGCTCCAAGACTTCCACGTGGATTGTTACTGTGGGGTCAACCAGATGGTTGGCTGGCACAAGCACGATCACTTCAATGTGTAACCATTAATATTGCTGACCAGTTTGCGTCAGCAGAGTGGGTAAAGGCTATTCGTCAGGCTGGATACGAAGCTGCTGTTTATACAATAAATAATGTAAAGCGCGCGCGTGAATTAATTGAATTGGGTGTCAACGGTTTATTCAGTGATTGTCCTGCTATGGTTCTTGCGGGACTACGTGCGCGCAATTTGTCTGGCGAGACACCAACGGGTATTAAGTAATTTTTAAATTGTCTTGCGCGGGCTAAGCGTTAAAAAGAAAGGGTGTTCATTTGAAAAACTTGCAGCCAATTTTGTTATCTGGAAGGGAGGTATTACCCCTGATAGAGGGTGGCAAGGGAATTTCTGTTTCAAATGGAGAGAGTTCTGGTGCATGGGCTGCATCCGGTGGGGTTGGCACATTTTCTGGGGTCAATGCTGATTCGTACGATGATCAGGGGCGGCTAATCCCGCAAGTTTATTACGGCGAGACACGGCGCGAACGACATGAAGAACTTATTCGTTTTGCCATTAAGGGTGGAATTCATCAAGCGCGTGTAGCGCATGAGTTGGCTTCTGGCCAGGGCCGGATTCACATGAACATCTTATGGGAGATGGCTGCTGCCGAGCAAATTCTAGAAGGTGTTTTAGAAGGTGCAAAAGGATTAGTTCATGGTGTAACCTGTGGCGCTGGTATGCCTTATAAGATTGCCGAAATATGTTCAAAATTTGGGGTGTATTACTATCCCATAGTCTCGTCTGCCCGTGCTTTTAGGGCGCTTTGGAAGAGGGCATATTACAAATTTGGCGAACGTCTTGGAGCTGTTGTTTATGAAGATCCATGGTTGGCAGGCGGTCATAACGGATTATCCAACAATGAAGATCCACTAAAACCCCAAGACCCTTATCCCCGTGTTCTTGAACTTCGGCGCGTCATGCGAGATGAATGTGGTTTGTCAAATACACCGATTGTTATGGCAGGTGGGGTCTGGTATCTGCGTGATTGGGAACATTGGATCAACAACCCAGATCTTGGTCCAATAGCTTTTCAATTTGGTACAAGACCTCTCCTTACCGTTGAAAGCCCCATATCACCTGCTTGGAAGAAAAGACTTTTAAGCCTGAAAAAGGGCGATGTTTTTCTTAATCGCTTTAGCCCAACAGGTTTTTATTCCTCGGCGGTTAACAATCCCTTCTTGCACGAGCTTAAGGCAAGATCCGAACGCCAAATTGCCTATACACTTGATCCAGTAGGGGAACATCAAACACAATTAGCTGTTGGAATTCGTGGTCGGATTGTATATGTCACGGCACCTGATAAGGTACGGGCTGACAACTGGCTCAATCAAGGGTATGACGAGATTCTGCGTACCCCTGATTCGACCCTGATTTTTGTTACTTCTGAAAAAGCTAATGAAATAAGGACGGATCAAATTAATTGCATGGGATGTCTTAGTGCGTGTGTTTTTTCAAACTGGTCTCAGAATAAAGAAGGTACAACAGGCAAGAAGGCAGACCCACGTTCATTCTGTATTCAAAAAACCTTGCAGACAATTAGCCATTCGTCAGATACGGAAAATCAATTAATGTTTGCCGGACACAATGCATATCGATTTGCAACAGACCCCTTCTATAAGAACGGGTTTATCCCAACGGTTAAACAATTAATTGAACGGCTGTTGACGGGTGACTAGTATTTAGTTAAAATTTAAGCGGCTGTTAGGTGCGTCAAGGCGCGTGCATGAGCTGGCCATACCTCGGGATGGTATCCACCTTGTTTATTTAAACACATTTTTTCAAAAATGTTAGGCCAGGGTTTATCAGAAGGCAATAAGATACAAGAAAGCAGATATCTACTATTTAAGCTAGGTAAAATACCCCGATGTAAAACTTGTGCTGGTTCAAAAATAATCGCCTGACCCGCATTTATTTTCCAACTTTTTTTATCGAGTGCAATTTTATGCTGTGCGGCTACACTATCAATGTCCAGCAGGCGCATATCCGTTTTGCGGAATCGATAATTGGCCTTTTTACCAAGATCGACAGTGTTTTGCTTGCTAATGAATTCTGTATTTCCCTGATGTTCGTCAAAACCGTTTAAATACAATAATATCTTTAAATGCCTTAGTGGACCTTTATCGCAGTGCCACAAGAAGGATCGGGCTGGCGGATTTGTAGCGGGGAATGTTTCAACCAAGTTCCAGGAATAAACAAAGTAATAACTATTAAAATAGCTAAGCAATTCCTGATCTAATGTACCAAAAATCTGTTTAAAAACAGGCAAGATTGTTGATTGATCGTAGAGGTTATAAAATTCGCCATAATCTAAATTTGCCCGAAAATTTTGTACAGAAACTTTTTCACCAACTCTTAGAAAATCTTCCTTGATCTTTTTTGCTTGAGCCGGACTAAAAACAGTAACCAGCTTTGCGCCAAGCTTGTGAATACCCTGTTGATCGGGCTTTGTTGTGGGCAGTTTGGAGGTTAAGGCACATTTTTTAGCATACAAAGCAAAACCTTTGTTGACTTCAAAATCAACAACGACCTTATCTTCGCCACGTATGCGGCGATAATAGCTCTCAAGCCTATGAAGTATCATTTGTTTTTTATCCTACCATTAACAGAATTAGAGATGGAGAAAATATTATCATGGAGTTGACGAATGATCAAACGATCGAATCGGTGGTTAAGACAAGAAGAAAGTCGTAGCACTTTGTCTTGAACTTGAGCTAGGGAGAGGGCTGGAAACTCATTTTGTCTTGTTTGAATATTAACTCTGCTGGTTAAGCCTTGATGTCGTTTCAGCATTTTACGGCGGTGTTTAAAGAATTTCAATTTGCGCATTAAAAGAGAGGTAAACGATATTTTGGGGAATCCATGGAGTTGGATGTAGTTGTTGATAGATTGAAGTATCTTTTCACTAGCTAAGATTTCCGGGGAAGTGGCAATGAAGTCGTTAAATAAGCGTTGGTGATGGAAAGCGATACGATTTGATTGTTCAGCCGAGAGAATAGCTTTAGGATTATTGGCTATGGCACTAATAGCTCCGACAAGTTCT